>NZ_JAKKFF010000339.1 GCF_022229015.1 Micromonospora foliorum | reverse complement strand
CCGGGTCCACCCCCGGGTGGTACGCCGCCGCGACGACCGCGACCGCCGTCCCGGCGGCTGCCGGATCCGCGAAGCCGAGGCGATCGGCCAACGCCTGCAGCGGTACCGGCCGGGCCAGTTCCCGCATCACGTCGACGCGGTCGCCGGCGCGGTCGAGGACGTCCATGGTCAGCCGCGCCGCATCGTGTCGCAGGTCGCCCGGGTCCAGCGAGGCCAACGCGCTCACCGCGACCGCCCGACGGTCGGCGTGCCGCCGCGGTGAACTGAACCGGCTGACGGTGGCGCGCAGCCAGGCGAGGGTGCCGGGCGGACCGGTCTCGACGGCCGGCACCTGGAACGCCGGGTCGGTGAGTGCCGCCCGCACGTCGGCGTGCCGGGTCACCCACCAACCGCGCTCCGGTTCGAATGAGGGCGGCCCACACGCCGGTGTTCCCGGGGCGGGCGCGATGTGCGGCCAGTTGTCAGTCACCGCCCGACCGTAGGGCCGGAACCTTTCGCCCCGCACCGAACGATCCCGCCGCAGTGACCTGCGGGCCGCCGGTCAGGCGCGGCCGCTGGTGGGCGGCGGGGCTGCCGGCGGGTCGAGGGTGTGTTCGGGGACGGCCAGGGCCACGGCCAGGCCAGGGCGGCCGGTGGGAGTGAGACGGACGGCGCGGCCGGCGCCCCGGCTGAGCCAGCCCAGGTCGGTGAAGCGGCGGCAGAGCGCCGCGCCGAGTGCTCCGGCCAGGTGTGGGCGGCGTTCGGTCCAGTCCAGGCAGTCGCGGACCACCGGGCGGCGGGCGGCGCGCAGCACGTCCACGGGTACGCCCAACCCGGCCGCCCAGGCCCACCCGTCGGGCGTCAGCGCCAGCCCGCTGGACCGGTCGAGTCGACGCTCGCCGAGCAGCGCGTCGTACATCAGCACTCCGAGCCGCCCGGCGAGGTGGTCGTAGCAGGTCCGGGCGTACGCCAGGGAGGCGGTGGCGGTCGTCGCACGCAGCGACCCGGTTGGTGTGGGCGTGGCCGGGGCGTGCCCGGCCAGGTCCTCGATCAGCTGGGCCACCGACGGCCCGGCCAGCCGCAGGTAGCGGTGCCGGCCCTGCCGTTCCTCGACGAGGAGCCCTCCGCGGACGAGCCGGGTGAGGTGGTCGCTGGCCGTCGACGGGGCGACCCCGGCACGCCGGGCCAGCTCACCGGCGGTCCACGCCCGCCCGTCGAGCAGCGCCAGGCACATTCCGGCGCGGGTGCCGTCGGCCAGCAGGGCCGCCAGCTCGGCCATTCCCCGGCCGTCGGTGCCAACGCTCATCGCCCCAGTCTAGAAAGGCAGGCGCCGAGCCGGTGAACAGCGACCGGGGGGCCTGCGTCACGTGGACGGAGGCCCCCGGGGCTGGTGGTGCTGAGAATCAGGCCGGCGGCGTCGGGATGAGGTGCGCGGCGAAGCTGACCGCCGACGGGGTCACCTTCGCTGCCGCCATCCCTCCGGGGGCGGCAAACCGCCGGTCCAGCGCGATGGTGGTGTTGTTCCGGTTGCGGTAGACCACCACGAACCCGGTCCCGCCGGAGTTCTGGATCGGCGCGACGGTGGGATCGGTGGCGGCGGTGGCGGCGGTCGGGTCGCCAGGGTTCTCGTACAGGCGCAGCCACTCACCAAAGGTGCCCGAGCCCTGTTCGGTCTCGTACACCCGGTACATCTCGTTGTCGGCGCCGCGGGCGACGACGACGATCCGACCAAGAGCCGGGTCGATGATCGCGGCCGGCGACCCGGCCGCGGTGAACGTGCCCACCGTCTGCCAGGTGCTCGGCCAGGCCCCACCCAGTTCCTGCTTCTTCAACAGCAGCGAACCGTCGGCCGCACGCGCCACCACGGCGGTGCGCGGGCCCTGGATGAGGAAGGCAGCCGGCACGCCGGTCACGTTCCCGCCCAGGTCGGTCCACCCGGTGAGGGCGCCATCGGTCGAGTAGACCGCCGTCTTGATGGTGCCGGTGCTGGTGGTGGCGACCAACTGGACCCCGGTGCCGAGCGCGACAGTGGCGAGGCCACCGGCGAGGTCGACGTCACCCAGGCTCTTCCACGACGCGGTCGTCCCGGTCTGGCGGTAGTGCCAGAGGCGGCCGTCGACGTCCACGCCGAAGATCACGCTCGTGCCGTCGGCGAGGGTGACCGCGACCGGCGGGGCCGCCATGGTCGCGCCGAGGTTGCCGGTGGTCGCCCAGGTCGCGGCGTTCGCCGCCGTCTGGGCGCCGGCCCAGACCGTACCCGTGGTGTGCAGGGCACTGATCTGCGTCTGCTTGCTGGCGCCCAACACGTTGAGCGCGGGTTGCCCGGTGAAGGCTTCCGCGCCGAACAGCGGGATGTGCTGGACGCTGCTGAAGTCGTCGGGGTTCTGCTGGTGGACGACCCGCACCTGACCGATGTTGTCGGTGTGCGCGTACACGATGGTCCCGAGCGCGCTGCCTCCGCTCGGCTCTCCCTGCAATGCCGCCGAGCGAGAGAAGGACGCCACTGGCAGGAACGGCATCGGGTCGGCGTACCAGCCCTGCAGGTCGACCACGACGTGCACGGTCCCACTGCTGGCGTTCTTGATCCGGACCTTCCCCTCGGTGCCCAGCTTGGTCACCACGAGGCTGGACCGGGCGACGTGCGCGGCGGGGAAGTTGGTCGTCGACGCGGTGTTCGCGGCGCTGCCCAGCGGCGTAACGGTGAAGAACCCGTCGACCGTGGGGGCGACCGCGTGCACATTGAGGACAGCGGCGGCGATGCCACGGGTCGGCAGGCCGTTGGTGCCTGCGACCGCGACATCGACGGTGCCGTTGGCGGGCACCGGCTGGGCGCCAGTGGGGAAACGGCTGTCGTACAGGGTGGTCGCCGGCACCGGGCGCAGGCCGGCGCCGGTGGTCGGGCTGCCGGTCCAGTAGCCCTGGACGGTGATGGCGACGTGCACGGCCGGCCCGCGATTCTCCAACACCACGGAGCCGCCACCGCCGGGGGTCAACTTGACGACCATCCCCATCGAGGTGGCGCCCTTGGCGTAGTCGATACCGGTCTCCGCGACCGCGCTCGACCCCACGGTCAACCAGCCGTTACTCGTCGCACCGATCACCACGACGTCCAGCATGACCGCCGTCGCGGAACTGGGCACCAGCCCACCACCGGAAATGTTGGCGGTACGCGTCCCACGGGTGGGCATCATGCCGGCGGTGATCCCCTGCCCGGTCCGGCTGTCGACCACCCGGGCGTGGTTCACCGGCACGAAGCCCGAACCGGTGCCACCGGTGGCGGTGGTGAAGTAACCCACCACATCAACTCTGATGTGGACGTCGCCGCCCGCGTTGCGCACCGCGAGTTTGCCGTTCGTACCGGGCTGGACCACCGCCGAGTTGGTCATGACCTCACCGATCGAGGCGTTCATGGCCGAAGCCTTCGGGTCCGTCAGGTCCGAGTAGATGGACAGGAACGTGTTGGCGGTCGGGTAGATCGCCGTCACATCGACCATCAGCGCGCTGACCCCGCTGCTCGGGATACCACCGATGCCGACGGCGGTGAACGTGGTGACGGACTTGGCGCCCCGAACACCGGTGGTGCCGCCGGTGCCGTCCCGGGTGTCCAGGAGGGTCACGCTGTCGATCGGGACGAAGTCACCACCCCTGCCGGCGGCGTCAGCGCTGACTGCGGTTGGCGCACCGGCGATCAGTCCGGCGGACAGAAGCGCAACGAGTGACGACGCGATCAACTTCTCGGGTCGCAGCCATTCTCGGATCCGATGGAACAAAATCCTCATCCTCATCTCTAATCAAACAAATTTGATGACAGATCGGCCACGACGACCTCCACTTCAGGCAAAGAAGATCCGGTCAGGAATCCCGGTATCCTCGCGTTCCTGCAGCAACGGCGATGGTTCAGCCGGCGAGATACCGACTTCAGCCCAATAGACGCGACCAGCGACGACATAATCGGTGGCCCGATCGTGCCGGAGGAGGAACATCGTCAGATCGGGCCACGCCCTCCCCAGACGTGCCTCCTCGGCGGCCTTCTGCTCGGGCGTTGCCCTTCGAAGATCAAAATCCCGATACACGTCTGACACACATGTGCGCGATACGTCGTGGAACACCAGATCTAGGACCCGGAGGTCGTCGACCTCAGGGTCGCCAACGAGGCCTCGAATGTGCAACCTGCTGTGGCCCACCGCTATCGACCACGGTTTCACAAGCCCTTCGATTCGCAGGGGCAAATCTCCTCGTACAAGCCGCTGCTCAGCCAACCTTCCTCCAATCACCGAACCGACGGTTATATCGGAAGAAGTTAACCTTGTCCATCATGCCCGCGGCGTCAACCTCAAGCAGTTCCCACTGCGTGTCAAGCCGCAACCCCTCCTTTGTGGCGCGTGCGTTCGCAAGAGCCTTGCCGACACCGCCGTTGCCGCCTGGAAGGCCGTCGAGCATGAAGGAAATCTCCCCTTCACCACGCGAGGCACGGCCAATCGCGGCAGTCACTTCATCACGCCACGTAGCACTACGCGCACCCAATAGATGCCGGGCCCCCACCTGATCGGCAAAGTCCTTCAGCCCGAAGTCACGCCGCCCGAGAGCCACGTGGTCCAAGGGTCCGATGAAGTCGCCGCAGTTGTGCACCAGGACCGGTAGGTCGACTGCAACCACGTAGTACGTGTGGAGCCCGTCGACGGTCAGGTTGTAGACCTGCTGCCGTTCGGTCCACTTTCGAGTGAAAACCACAGAAGCTGGCCGGTGGTCAGCCGTCTCGAAGACCGAGCCGCTCACCAGATCCTTTGCCTCGACCCAACGGCCCTGATTGGCAACCCAGAACGGGTGACCACCCGTAGCGGTCAGCTTCGCCGTTCGATCGCCCGTCTTGCTGTCAGTGTCGACAGCGATCTCGACGAGATCCTTGCTGCCCGCGCCGACGATGAGCGCCGTAACCGCACGCTTCTCGGTACGTCCGGTGGTGGGATCGGTTGCGAGAACCATGTCGCCGACCTGCACCTGGTCGATCCGCTTGGAGCTGCCGTCCGCCATCAGCACCCGGGTCTCGCCGGTGAAGCTGTTACTGGAGCACTTACCGAGCAGGCCCCGACCAATACTGCGGGCCTCGCCCATGCCCGCGTTCAGCGCCTTGCTGCCAGCCGACCGCAGACCGCCGCTCAACCCGCGGATGCCCGCACCCAGCGCCTGGCCACCGATGGAGCCGAGCGCGCCACCGAGGGCACCGGTGAGGCCGCCCATGGCGGTGGCGCCGGCGAGGTCCCAGCCACGCTTGCCGTCCATGTAGCCGGTGACCGCCGAGCCGACCGCCCCGGCGAGCGCCCCGCACGCCACCGCACCGACACCGGTCCAGCCGATGGCCGCGCCGCAGCCCAGGCCGACGACGGCACCGACGGCGAAGCCGGCGATCTCGGCGGCGTGCTCGTCGACGAACTGGGTCGCCTTGTCCCACATCTTCTCGGCGCCCTCGACGAGCGGCGCCAACTTCTGTGCGGCAGCCAGCCAGAGGTTCTGTTTGAACTTCTGTGGGTCCTGGATGGCCATCGTGGTGACCGCGACGACGCTCGCCGCCATCTTGAAGCCGGTGGAGACCACCTTGCCGAGCGCGATGAGCGGCTTCGTCAGGGCCTGGATCACCGGCAGCTTGGTGAACTTGACCGCCTGTTTGATGGCCGACTTCGCGGCGGCGGTCACCGCGACCTTCGCCTGGTAGATGCGTTGGGCGACGACCTTGGCCTGTTGTTTCGCCCAGTCGGCGGCGCGAGCCAACTGGTTGTACCCGCTCCGGAGCGCACTGCCAACGATCTTGACCGCGTTCACGGCCTTGTTTGCGATCCACTTCGCGCCGTCGGAGATCACCCGGCCGACCGCCTTGATGCCGGACCAGGCGTAGTGAACGGCGGTGGACACGAAGTTCCGGGCGTAGTTGAACGCCGTGGTCGCGCCACTGACCACGTTGGAGACGGTGTTGCTCACCGCGCTCGCGGCCCGCTTCACCCAACGCGGCCAGTGGCCGTCCGGGTCGTCGAAGTCCAGCGGGGCGCCAGCACCGTAGGTGTAGCGGTTGGCCAGGATCGAGTCGCCGGAGGTGTAGTTGACGCTGTCCCGCGAGGTGAACGTGCCGGTGCCGGGCTGGTACCAGCGGGCGCCCATGTCGACCTGCCCGGTGTCCGGGTCGGTCCAGTCCCCCTGGAAGCCGAGCCGGCCGGTGCTGCCGGTGCTGGTCACCTTCTTGCCGAACGGGTCGTACGCGGTGGAGTCGTTCAGGGTGGACAGTTGGGTGTCGGCCGGGTCGATGGCCGCCACCACGTCACCGTGGGCGTCGGTAAGCGACAGTCGCTTGTTGGCGGCCTGGGCGGTGGCGAGCAGTTCGTCGTTCGGGCCGCGGCCGTAGTACTCGTACCCGTCGTGCACCACCTCGTCGCCCAGGCCGGCGTAGACGAAGGAGTTGCCGGTCCGGGAGGCGACCCGGTCCAGGCCGTCGTAGGTGTAGGTCTGGTCCTGTGCCCCGGTGAGCCGGTCGAAGGCGTCGAACGAGAACTGCTCGGCCAGTCCGGAGCTGGTGCGGGTCCGCAGGGTGCCCCGCGGGGTGTACGCGTAGGTGTAGTCGCCGTCGGAGAGCAGCCGGTTGCGCTCGTCGAAGGTCGCGGTCTTGGACCCGGCCCGAACCCGGTTGCCGCTGGCGTCCCAGGCGTACGTGACGGTCCCGGCCGGGCTGGTCCAGGAGATCAGCCGGCCGGCCTTGTCGTACCCGTAGGTGTTCGCGCCGGCGCCGGCGGTGCCGGTGGTGTTCTTGCTGGTGAGGTGGCCGTTCAGGTCGAAGCCGTAGGTGACCGAGGCCACCGTCTGACCACCCGCGTTGCGCAGCACGTCGCTGGCGACCCGCCCGTAGTCGTCGTAGCCGAAGGTGCGGACGCGGCCGGCGCCGTAGTCGACGGTCTTGACGTCACCGGCGGCGTCGTAGTCAAGCTTCTGCTGCTGGCCGGTGATGCTGTCGGTGAGCGTGTCGAGGCGACCCTTGATGTAGCCGAAGGTGGCCGTGCCGGTCAGGTCGGTGCGGCTGGTCACCCGGCCGTCGTCGTTGTAGTCGAAGCTCGCCGTGCCGGACGGGCCGGCGGTGGACAGCAGCCCACCCCGGTCGTTCCAGCTGTACGTGTTGCTGCCACCGGGGGCGTTGACACTGGTCAACCGGCCGTCCTGGTCGTAGTCCAAGGTCCGGGTCGCGGTCGGCGTGTCACCCCCGGAACCGGTCTCCACGGTCAGTCGACCGGCCGCGTCGTAGGTCCGCGTGCGGCTCACCCCACCCGGGGCGCTGAGTCGCACCGCGTTGCCGTCGGCGTCGTACGCGACGGTCCACGTGCGGTCCGCGGCGGCCGGGTGGGTCGCCGTGGCCGGCTCGATCGCCGACTCCGGCAGACCCAGAGTGTTGTACGTGTAGATGGTGGAGTTGTTGCGGCCGTCGCTGTAGCGGGTGCGGTTACCGGCGGCGTCGTACCCGAACGTGGTGGTGATCGGGTCCGTGTCGGTCGGCTCGACCTGCTTGACGAGCTGGTCCGCCGCGTCGTACTCGTAGGTGGTGATGGTGTTGTAGGGGTCCTTCGACGAGGTCATGTTGCCGGCCACGTCGTAGCCGTAGGTCTGGGTGCGCAGGACCGTGCCGTCGGCCTTGAGGTTGAGGGTGCTGACCCGGTTGCCGAACTGGTCATACCCGACGCGGGTGGTGCGGCCGAGGCCGTCGGAGACCCGGACCTGGCGGCCGGCGAAGTCGTAGCCGAAGATCGTGGCCTCGCCGGTCGGCGCGGTGCTGCGGGTGATGTCGCCGGCCCCGTTGAAGGTGTTGACCGTGGTCGCCCCGGTCGGGGACGACGACGAGGTCAGGTTGCCCGCGTCGTCGTAGGCGAGCTTGCTGACCAGGTTGCGGGTGGTCGGCCGACGCTCGACGACGGTCTGGGTGACCTGCCGGTCGAGGTCGTCGTAGGTCGACTCGACCCGGGCACCGGTCGGGCCGGTGACCGAGAGGACCTCACCGGTGCGGGTGTAGGTGTAGCGGGTGAGCGCCCGGTCGTCGTTGGTCTTCGACGGTTCGTCCCGGACGGTCAGTCGGTTGAGCTGGTCGTAGGTGTAGCTGGTGGTGCCCGCCGGGTCGGTCTCCTCCAGCACGTTGCCCAGGGCGTCGTAGCGGCGCTTGTGCTCGGGAGTGACCGGCTGGGAGACGCCGGGTGCCTGGTACGTCGGCGCGAGGCTGCGCACGACCCGGCCGAGCTTGTCGTACTCGGAGGTGGAGACCCGTCCGAGTGGGTCCTTGACCGCGACCTGCTCACTGAAGGTGTTGTAGCCGACCGTGCTGGCCGGGTTGGTGGGTACGGCCGGGTTGCCGTCGCTCTCGGCGAGGACGGTCGGGCCGCTCTGCCCGACCTGACGGCCCAACTCGTCGTAGCGGAAGGTGCTTGTGTACTTCGCCTTGTCGGCGCCGCTGACGTTGCCGCGCGGGTCGGTGACCGAGGTACGCAGACCGCGACGGTCGTACGTGTAGCTGGTCACCCTGGTCTCGCTGCCGGCGGTGACCTTCTCGGTGAGCACGTTGCCGGCGTCGTCGTAGGTGTAGTCGACGACCTCGGAGGTGGCCAGCACCTCCCAGTTCAGGTTCGACGGGTTGCCGGTCCGGACGGTCTGGGTGACGTTGCCGTTGAGGTCGTAGGTGAAGGTGTTGGTGCGGCGCACCCCGGTCGGGTCCAGCACGGTGCTCTTCACCTTGCCGGTCTTGTCCGGCGTGTGGTCGGTGATCTGGGTGCCGTTGGCGCCGACCTTGCGGGTCACGTTGCCGGCACCGTCGTAGGTGTTCTGCTCCACGACGTAGTCCCGCTTGGAGCCGTCAGGGTTGCGGAAGTCCTTGAGGGTGATCTTCTCCAGCAGATCGTCGCGGTAGTACTTGTACTCCAGTCGCCGGCCCATGGCGTCGGTGTCGCTGGCCAGCCGCCCGGCGAAGTCGTACGAGTAGGAGTGCAGGACCAGGTAGTCGCCGGTGCCGGTGCCCGGGCTACCGGCCGGGTCACTGCGCCAGTCCCGCAGCCGCACCTCGGCCACCTTGTTCTGCGCGGTGTACGCCCAGTCGTAGCGGTTGCCGTTGGCGTCGGTCATGGTCGTCTTGTTGCCGAACCGGTCGTACCCGTAGCTGGTCTCGTTGCCCTCGGGGTCGACGACCCGGACCGGCCGGCCCTCGTCGTCGTAGTCGGTGCTGGTGACCCGCTCGGGATCCCCACCGAGCAGGTCGGAGACGGTGACCTTGGTGGGGTTGCCGTCGGCGTCGTACTCGTTGACCGTCCGGCTCTGGTGCTGCTTGCCGGTGACGGCGTCGGTGGTGACCGGGCCGGTGACGGTGGCGACCCGCGAGTGTCCGTCGTAGGTGATCGTGGTGGTGACACCCGCGGGATAGGTGTCGGAGACGACCTTCTCGGTGATCCGTCGGCCGAGCGCGTCGTAGGTGTACTCGGTCACCAGCCCGGACGGCTCGGTCACCTTGTACAGGTCACCGTTGGTGTAGTACGCGTAGCGGGTCACCTTGGCGCGCCCGTCGGAGCTGGTGGCCAGCAACCCGGACGGAGGGATGCCGTTGATGCCGGCTTCCGCGCCCGTGGTGTAGGTGTGGTTGACCGTGCTGCCGTCGGGGTTGCCCTGGCTGAGGAGCTGACCGGTGTAGTGGTACGAGAAGGTGGTCCGGTAGTTGTTGTCGGTCGGTCCGCTGGAGCGGCCGTCACGCTGCTCCACCGCCAGGTCGACGCGCGGGTCGAACTGGTCGGTGATGGTGGTCGAGTAGGTGTAGTAGTTCGTGAAGCACTGGGTGGACGTACGGCAGCTCTTGCGGGTGGCGAGACGACCCTTGCTGTCGTACGTCATCTCCACCGTGTCACCGTTCTCATTGGTGACCTTGCTCTGCTGGCCGTCCTCGTTGTAGGAGAACGAGCGGATGGCCATACCGTCCAACGGGTGCCGCACGAAGACCGGCCCACCGGAGTCGCCGGGGATCACCGTGCAGAAGGCCGGGTCGTTCGGGTCGGGCTGGGTGCAGACCTCGGTCGGCGGCGGGGCCGGCGTCGGGCTGGTCTGCCCGGGTCGGTCCTCCTCGCGGGTCTCCAGCCCGAGTGGGGTGCCCGAGCGCAGCAGCCGACCGGCGAGCGCGTCGTACTCGTACAGGTAGGGGCGGTTGGCCGGGTCGAGGACCTGGACGCTGCGCCGCAGGTCGGTGTCGCCGCCGTAGACGGTGGGCTGGCCCACCTTCCAGGTGCCGCCGTTGTCGTCGGTGTACTCCTTGACCCGGTCCGTGGCCGTGTCGTACTCGACCTCGGTGGCGACCCGGCCGCTGGGCAGGGTGACCCGGGTCAGCTGCTGGGCGGCCGGCTTGGCGTGCTGGAAGTGGGCCTTGGCCGTGTCCGGGCCGATCGGGTGGGAGTAGACGGCGACCTCGTCGATCGTGCCGGCGAAGTTGCGCTGGGCGGTGCCGCCCCAGGCCGGCCAGGAGTTCGGTGTGGTCGCCGACGCGAGGCCGACCTGGTTGAACGTCAGCAGCGAGTGCTCGATCGGCTGCCCGGCCAGGTCACCGACCTTGACCCCGTCGAGGTACATGGTCTGGGTGTTGGCCATCGCGGAGAGCACCACGTGGTGCCACGTGTTGTCGTTGACGGTCCTGCCCGAGGTGATCGGTGCGATCGTGCCGGTGGCGAACTGGCCGCGCAGTTTGCCGTCGGTGCCGGTGTAGAGCAGCGGAACGCCGCTGGTGGCGGCGGTGCCGACGGCCTTGTCCTGGTAACCGATGAGCGGGCCACCGGTCTGGGTCAGGCCGATCTTGAACCACAGCTCGACGGAGACGTCGCGGCTCTTCTTCACCAGGCCCTTGGGCAGTTCGAGGTACGCCGAGGTGCCGTTGAAGGCGGCGGCGGTGCCGTTGGTGCCCTCCAGCACGCCGGGCTGGCCCAGGGTGACGTTGTTGCGGTACGTGCCGGCGTCCTTGCCGAGGTTGATCGCCACGTCGCTGGCCGCGCCGGTGCCCTCGGCCTCGCCGAGGTGGTAGTACGAGTCGGGCTTGGCGTCGAGAACGGCGGTGCGGTAGTGCGAACCGACCGTGTAGTCGTAGTTGGTGCAGGCGGACTCCGGGCCGCAGACCTTCGTCAGCAGGTCACCGTTGTAGGTGTAGTTCCAGGTCAGCCTCGCGCCGTTGACCTGGTCGGTGCTGACCGTGGCGATGTGGTTGCCGTTCCACGTGAAGGTCAGCGAACGGCCGGCCGTGTTGGTCTGGCTGTTGGAGACCTGGGCCTTGGCGAGCTTGCCGGTCATCGGGTCGAAGGTCAGGTTGACCGAGTGCCCGGAGTTGTCGGTGATCTTCTGGAGTTTGTTGAGCAGGGAGAACTGGTAGGTGCTGCCGGAGCGGTCGACCAGCTTCCAGTTGCTGCTGTCGACGGTGAGTTTCGCGACACGGCCCGGCGGCGGCGCGTACGTGCCGTCCGGGTTCTTGCCGAACCGCACCTCCTGGCCGTCCGGGTAGCGGACCACCACGTTGCCGGTGCCGTCGTTGTCCGGGACCAGTGTCATGTCGTACCGGCTGGACCAGCCGGCGCCGAAGACGCCGGTCGTCCGCGGGTCGAGGCTGTTGTAGGTGCGGACCAGGTTCAGCTCCGGACCGACGGTCACCACCGTGGCGTCCACCGCTGAGGTGGCGAAGTTGCCGGTCTGAGCGTCGAACTCGCGGCCCTGCTCGGCGTTGGGTGAGGTGGCGATCCGGGACAGCAGGTCCGGTTGTGGCACCGAGCTGATCATCGTCGAGTACGGCGAGATGACCTCGTTGGCGCTGTCCTTGACGAAGGACCGCCACAGGTAGCTCTTGCCCCAGACCATCCGGCCGGCGGGCACCACCCAGGACTGCCTGGCCTGGTAGCCGGAGTTGGTGCAGTTGGTCGCCGCGCCGGCGTCGGTGCGGTCGCAGATCTCGAACTTGAACGACAGGGTGGCACCGGGTGCGGCGTCGGTGTCCACGGCCCGGGCCCAGAGCAACGGGGTGAGCGTCGGAGCCTGGTAGCCGTTTTCCGGGTAGAGCTCCTGCACCACCGGCGGAACGTCGAACACCTGGAGCACGATCCGACCGGGTGGCACCTGGTGGTCGGTGAAGACCACGCCGCCGGTCCGCACCATGGTGAAGTCGAGGAAGTAGGAGCCGGGCTCCAACCGCTTGACGGTCGCGTCGAGGGTGACCTTCGCGCCACGGGCCAGGGTGGTGGGCAGGTTCGCCGCCCGCTGCTGGGTCACCGCGGCGCCGGTCTGCGCGTTGTAGACCCGGTACGCGAGGTAGTAGTTGGCCGGCGTCCACGCCTCGGCGCCGAGGTTGGTGACGGTCACCTTCACCTTGCCGTCCTGGTTACGCAGGACGGGCGGCTCGGGGGTGGGCTTCGGGATCGCGTACCCGGCGTTGTACGGGCTGTGCGTGACGTAGAGCGCCGGGGGGTTGGCGGTGCCGGTACCGGCGAACTTCTTCCACGCCGAGGTGTCGGTGGTGGACGCGCGCAGCGAGAGACCGTTGTTGGCCTGCTGGCCGTTGACCCAGCGCTGCACCAGATTGCGGCCGGCGGCACCGAGGTCGAACATCTCCCCCGCCGCCGGGCAGGCCGACTGGGACTGGCCGAGGGCGACGTACCCGTGGGCGAACGAGCGGCTGACCAGCGAGCCACCCACCGCTGGCCCGGGGTACGAGTAGCCGGTGCCGGCCGACCACGACCCGGTGACCGGGTGGACGGTGACCGCGCGTGCCTTGCAGGAGGCCGCGTCGAAGTTGACCGCAGAGAGCGCCGCGCCGTGGATGGTGTGGTTCTGGAGTCGGCTGACCAGGTCGCCGAACTTGAGGTAGGCCGCCGCGTTGGACCCACCGGAGCGGCCGACGAGCAGCTCGCTGCTGCCGGACGTGGAGCTGTCTCCGTGCACGTACATGCTGCTGTCGGCCTTGACCGCGTCGACCGGCGGGCCGACCGTCGGGTCTACCTCCACCGGGTACCGCCGGGCCGGGTCGGTCAGCCAGGCCCGGTCGGGGGTGACCTTCAGCGCCGTCTGCCCACCCGTGGTGACCAGCTCGTAGGCGACCTTGGTGGAGGTGGCGGGGCCATCGGTGCCCGAGCCGGCGTCCACCATGTAACCCGGCGGGATGACCCCGCGCTGATGCCCGTCGCGGTCGCTGAGGGCGACCTGACCGTCCACCAGCTTCGCGGTGAGGTTGCGCAGGCTCAGCGGGAACACGTACGAGGTGGGCGCCTTGGCCGAGCGCAGGACCAGGGTCTCCTTCACGCCACCGGCCCGGGGCTCCAGGCGCAGGTCGACGTCGGGGCGTACGCCGGGGTAGGTGACGGCGTTCCCGTCCGCCCGGCCCGGTGCGTTGGTCGCCTCGGCCAGACCGAAGCCGAACTCGGTCTCACCGTCGAAGCTCAGCCGGGCCACCTGGCCCGCAGCGCCGTTGCCGGCGAGGTGCAGACCGACCGAGTCGGCGGCGGTCCCCCACCCGTCGGCGGCCGGCACCAGAGTGTGGTCGATGGGCGCCCAGGTGCCGTCCGGCTTGCGGTAGTTGACCGGGGCGGAGGAGAACTCGGTGGTCTGGGTGCCGTCGGCGTTGTCGAACACCCGCTGGTTGACGCCGCGCTCGGCCGGCCGTTCCCGGCTGGTCCGCTTGTCGAAGCCGCGGGTGTCGTCGACGGGTGCGGTCGCCACCGACGCCTTGTTGCGTCCGGGGGCGGGCTTGTCGGCGAGCTTGTGCAGCGGGTACTGCCCGCGCTGCGACTTCGGCAGGTCCCGGTTGGGTCGTCCGGGCGTCACGTGTGCCTTGCCCGCCGCCGAACCCCATGCCTGGGTCGGCTTCGTGCCGCCACCTCGACCGGTGGAGGCGACACCGTCACGGTCCCGAGCACCGCCCGCGGGCAGCGCGGTCACTCCACTGCCGCCCAGGTTGAGCATCAGCACGCCGGCCAGGGCGGCCGCCAGGACGGACCGGGTGGTGCCGGAGCCGAACACCGAGCGTTGCCGGGGTAGCCGACCACGCAGATCGGTCAGCCGACCGCGCGGGTCGGGCAGACGCCGAATGCTGAAGGACATGGTCACCCCTGGATCGAGGACGGGCTGAAGCGGAGAGAGGCAGGCGAGAGCCGCGAGACCGGCGACGGTCACGCGGAGCCGTGGATGATCGCCGTTTCCTTCACGGGCACGGCGGAACCACGTCGACCCATCGGTCGACGAAAATTTCAGGAGAAACGAAGAGGCAGATCGGGTGGACGGAACTCACGTCGGAACGGGTCGCCCAACAAATCGGGTATCGCCTCGGCACGGCAGAAAGCCGCCAGGTTCGCGGTCACAGCTTCACACCCCCGTGTGCTGCTACTTGTCGATATGCCGCTGTAGGTTGCAGCACGCCCAATCGGCTGTCAAGCCGCAGCGGCGGAGGTCTTCCTGATCAGCGCTACGACCTGGGGCGATTACTTTCCGTCAAGACCGGAGTCATTTAAAGGCTTAAGTCCGTTTGCTCCTCGCGTCGACCAGGCTCCGGATGTCCATCATGGACGCTGCCGAAGTCTACGAGTCGGACCGAGCTTCCACGCTTGGCAGGCGACCCGTGGTCGTGCATGATGGGCCGCGACCGTGGTGGATGAACCACTCGCCGCGCACAGTGAATTCGTTGTGAATGTGGCGGTAACCGCAGGCCAACCAATTCACTACGGTCGTTTTTATTATTCTCGGGGGAGGATGACACAAACGTGTCCCAGTTGACCAAAGAATCCGCACCACGGACGCTTTCTCGGCGTCGATCGCTTGCGTTGACCGCCGCGGCGCTCATCGGCGCCGCCGGCCTCGTGGCACCACTGCCGGCGTCTCCAGCACAAGCGGCGACCGACGCCTTCAGCTGCACCGGAGCGGCGGCGTTCTTCAACTCGACCACGACCGGCACGCTCGTCCGCCGTCAGTACAGCACCCCGGGCCGCGACGGCGGAGCCTTCACCGCCGCCACCACCATCGGCCCCGCCGGTTGGCAGAACTTCGGTCGCCTTCTGGGTGGGCCGGACGGCCGGGTCTACGGCATCAACTCGACCGGGCTGAACCGCTACCGATGGACGGGCAGCACCTGGGAAACCGTCGACGGCAAGCAGAGCTGGATCATCAGTACGAGCTTCACGAACTACGCGACCGCCAGCTTCCGTGACAAGATCACTGTGGACCAGATCGGCGACTTCTACGCCGTCGACGCCCAGGGCAAGCTGCGCTGGTACCGGTTCGACGAGCCGACGCGGACGTGGACCATCAACGCGCGCGTCATCGACACCGGCTGGGACCGGTACAACCTGATCGTGGCCGGCGCCCCCGGCGTCCTCTACGCCCGAGCGGCCGACGGCAGGCTCTACCGGCACCGGTTCGACCCGGCGAGCCAGCGGTGGCTCCTCCGTGACCGCCTGGTTGGTTCGAGCGGCTGGCAGGGGTTCACCAAGGGGCTCTTCTCCGCCGGCGGAGACTCGCTCTTCGGCATCCAGGCCGACGGCGACCTGCTCCAGTACCGCTACCGCGAGGACAACCTGTCCTGGGCGCTGACCGCCGACC
Organism: Micromonospora foliorum; assembly: GCF_022229015.1. Taxonomy (GTDB): domain Bacteria; phylum Actinomycetota; class Actinomycetes; order Mycobacteriales; family Micromonosporaceae; genus Micromonospora; species Micromonospora foliorum. The sequence goes on along the minus strand of NZ_JAKKFF010000339.1, from coordinate 19,136 downwards.
CGATCGGCACGGGCTGGGCCGGCTTCCCGAACGTCTTCACCACCACCAACACCTGCCGGCAGGGGGCGATCACCAGCCCCGCGCTCCCGGCGACCCCGGTGCAGCAGAACGCCCCGTTGGCGGTCGTGCAGGCCCCGGCCGCCGGCACCGCGCTGGGCAGCCTGGAGATCGCCTACAGCGACAACATCGGCCAACTGCGGCACGGGCGCGCGAACCCGGACTCGCTGTCTTCGATCCAGTGGTCACCGGTGCCCGGCACGGAGGCGTACACCGGCAAGCCCTCCCTGGTCTCGGACGCTCAGAACCGGGTCAGCATCGTCGCCCACGAGACCACCAGCAACGTGGGTTCTTTGACCCAGAAGACGCCGGCCATGCCGGACTGGAACCCGTGGCTCGCCCTCGGTGGGGCGATGCGCTCGGAGCCAACCGCTGTCCGGCTCTCCGACGACACGCGCGCGGTCTTCGCCCTGGACGCCGAGGGCGGCCTGTGGCACCGCCGACAGGACGGCACCGCCGGAGATCTGCTTCCCTGGACGCCGCTCGGCGGCACCGGCCTGACCGGTACGCCGGTCGTCGTGCCGGGCACGGACGGCACGGCCACCCTCCTGGTGGCCAACGCGGCCGGCACCCTGCAGGCGGCCACGTACAAGGGCGGCGCGCTGACCTCCGCCTGGGCGGGGCTGGGTGACGCCGGCTTCGTGGACACGCCGAGCGTGGTGACACTGCCCGGCCGTCGCCTGATGGTGTTCGCCCGACACAGCGACGGAGTGGTCAAGAGCCAGTTGCAGAACACCGACGGCACCTGGCCCGGCACCTGGATCGCGGTCGGAGACAGCGGTATCACTCCGGTGGGCTCCCCGGCCGCCGTCCTGAGCCCCAACACCGGCCGCATCTCGGTCTTCACCCGTACGGTCGACGACACCATCCACCACAGTCGGCAGACCGCCGCGGGCTCCACCGCCTGGGGCAACTGGGCCGTGGCGACCGTTGCGGACGAGACCTATCCGACCGACCCGACGGCATTCGTCTTCCAGAACTCCAGCGGCACTCGGCTCGGGTTCGTGAGCCGCACCGCCAACGGTTCCGTCCGGCTCTACGACATGGACGAGTCGGCCGCCTCGCTCACCACCCGGAACGCCGCATCCACCGGCGTCTCGTTCACCCGGCGGGAGATCCCGCAGCCGCGCGACAGCTGACCAGGATCGGGCCGGCGGCCGTCGGGGCGACACGCCCCGACGGCCGCATCGGCTTGCCTACGGCCCTACCCTGAAGGAGCCGCGGCGCCACTTCGGCAAGTCGGGGCCTTAGCGCCTGCACGCCGGGCGGATAGAAGCAACGCATGATCTGGACGAAGTTCAGAAGCGACCGCACCCCTCGCCGACTCCGCGCCGTGTCCGACCTGCGGTTTCCTGCCAGCGGACGTCAACATCTACGAAATCGGCATCCCCATCTCAGCGACGACGACCTCGTCCTCGTCGAGACCGCGACCCGGCAGTGGTTCCGGATCATCGCCCGCCAGCCCAACACGAAGCTGTCGATGCCGTCGGTGGTCGTGGACGATCTGTGGCAGGAGCTGACCCTGCATGCGCAGGACTACGCCACCTTCTGCGACGCCGCGTTCGGGCGCCTCCCGCACCCCCAGCCGAGGTCTGCGACAGGCGGCGACACGACCGACGCCGATCGACGCCCACTCCTGCTCACCACGCTGAGCCACGGCCGGCGGGACGAGGGTTGTGGCCCGACCGGCCTTCCCCTGCTGTTCCGGGTGGACCAGGAACTCCGCGTCCACGATGGCAACCGCTACCTGGCCGACTGCGGAGGCCGTGGCGAGTGCTTCCCGGTTTCCGGCCGGGTCTGCCTGCAACACCTCGCCGGGCCGGGCAAGCGACCCAGAACACCCGGCATTCGTGGCGACCTGCCCTTCAACGACGGCCGTCACGGCTACGCCGGCGGTGCGGGTGGCAGTGGTGGCGGCGAGTTCAGCGGCGGGGGCGATGGCGGAGGCGGCGACGGGGGCGGCGGCGGGGGCAGCAACTGAGGCTCCGGACGACGCGTGAGACCTCAGCCGCGCCCGGCCAACGGGGTCACCGACCGGTCCGTGCCGTCGTAGCTGCGGGCGGCGTCGAAGTCGCCGGTCGGGCGCTGCCCGCCGGCGACGGCACGAGCCAGCCGCAGGTCCGCGTTGCGGAACCGCAGGGCCAGGCTCAGGTGCGGAACCCACACGTCGGGCGCGTGCCACGGACGGTGTCCGTCGGCCTCGGCGAGAACGTCCCAGACGGCGGCGTGCAGCGCGGTCAGCGCCGGGGTGGGTCGGACGAGCCAGACGAGTGGAGCACTGCCGTCGAGGACGACGACCCGGTCGAGCGTCACCGGCACCGGCAGCGCGGCGTCGAACAACTCGACCAGGCGGTGCTCGGCTCCGGGTGGGAACTCGTCGACGGCGGCGAGGGTGAGGTGCGGCCGGTTGGTCGGATGGATGTTGCGGGCCAGGCTCGGCAACCCGGCGGCCGCCAGCCGGCTCCAGACCGCCCGGACCGCGACCTCCAGGCCGGGCGAGCAGAGCAGTTCCACCGTACGCACGCACCCACGCTAGCCGGACGGTCCGCGCCACCCCCACCGATCAGGACCGAGCCGGCACCTTTCAGAGCGGGTGGCGGCGGAGACCGTTCTCGCCCGGCACCGGGTTGACCTCACCGGCGATCCGGGCACGGTGGGTCAGGTCGAAGATGGCGACGACGGTGATGGTGGCCGCGCCCAGCAGGCCCACCGCCAGCGGCGGGAGTCGCGCCGCAACCGGGCTCAGGATCAGACACGCCACCACGGCCGCGAGGCAGTGCCTGGTCAGGCGACCGAACACCCAGATCTCGAAGATTATCCGCCCGACGAGGAAGGTCAGCGGTCCGACCAGGATCGCCACGACGTTGCCGGCCGACCGCTGCGCGTCGGGCTCCTTCAGCATCAGTTCGCCGCCGATGCCGGTGAGCAGGATGCCAGCCACCATCACCAGGTGGGTGTAGCTCGCCCGCAGGTTGAGCCGGTACGGGTCCACGGCGGTGTCGATCTTCAGGGCAAGGCTGCTCGTGGTGCGGTAGAAGTAGGTCCACCAGAGGAAGACCACCGTCCAGAAGGTGAGCAGAAACGCGGTCGTGTCCGCCACATTCCGCGTCGACAGCCGGTAGAAGTTGCCGGTGGCCAGAATCGTCTCGCCGAGGGCCAGGATGATGAACTGCCGGTACCGCTCGTTCAGGTGTTCGCCCGAAAGGTGCCACTCGTTGGCCCGTGCCCGGCCGAGCCACGGTACCGGCCAACCCAGGACCGGCCCCGAGTAGTCGATGGCCAGCGCGCATGCCCACAGCAGGACGCGGGCTTCGCCGCCGCTGGCCGCCGCCCCGGCGAACCAGACCGTCGCGGACAGCAGATACCAGACGATTCCCCGTACCGGCCGACGCCAGGCCGGGGTGCCGCGCAGGTAGAGGGCCATGACCAGGGTACGGCCGAGGTGGATCCCGAGGTACGCGCTCACGAAGACGAAGCCCTGGTCACCGAAGGCGTCCGGAACGTTGATGGACATCAGCAGACTGCCGAGCATCACGCAGATGATCAGGATCTGCACCGTGGGTCGTTCGCAGTCGAGGCTGTCGGTGGCCAGGTTCGTGTTGTACCAGATCCACCAGAAGGCGAGCAGGAAGATCACTGCTTGCGCGTCGGCGAGCAGGCTTGGCTCCTCGACCAGGGTCGCCGACAGGCGGCCGAGGGTGAAGATGAAGACGAGGTCGAAGAACAGCTCGACGGCACTGGAACGCACCGGGTCGACCGGACCCGCCGCGACCTTCCTGGGCATTTGCCCATCTTTGCAGCAGATGAGGACACGAGGGCCTGACTGCCTTATTGATCAGCGCCGGAGAAGTGTCGACGTGACCGGACGGTCGACGCGGGCTCGGTCAGCGACGGGCCCTCGGCCGGGCAGCCGAGGGCCCGCCCTGTCAAGTGGGGGTCAGTGCTGGGCTCGCGCGAAGGCGACGAAGCCCCGCCAGGCCTCCGGCTGGAAGGTCAACGTCCCGCCGTCACGGTCCTTCGTGTCGCGGACCAGGACGACGCCCGGCAGGTTGTCGGCGACCTCCACACAAGCCCCGCCGTTGTTGCCGCTCTTGGTGCTCTTGCGCCACTGCGCACCGGTCACGTCCATGATGATGCCGCTTCCCTGAGCAGGTCTAGGGACTGTCCGCGAGAGAGAGCTTCGCCGCGAATGCGTTCCCATCGTCGGTCAAGGGTAGCAATTTCTGTCTGCTGCTCAGTTATTTGTGCCTGCGCCTGACCGTCGATGTGTGCCACGCGCCCGCCGCCTTCCAACTCGGCGAGGATGAAGGGCCCACCCAGGCCCGGATACATCCCGACCATCGTCGGCACGACGTAAACCTGCACCGACGGGAGCTGCGCACACGCGATGAGATGCTCGCACTGGTCGCGCATGAGATCCCGATCTCCGTAGGCCGACCGCCGCACCACGGCCTCGTCCATCACTGCGATCAAGAGAGGCGGCTGGTCGCGCTGGAGGACAGCCTGCCGCCCGACACGGGCCTGCACGAGATGATCAACGTCCTGACTGGACAGCAATTCTCCAGCCAGTGTCGCCCGTGCATATGCCTCCGTCTGCAAGAGACCCGGCACCCAGGCCAACTCGTACCAGCGCAGCGCGACTGCCTCACGTTCGATGTCGGCCCAGGGCCGGAACCACGCCGGCTCCCGGCGCTTCAGGACGTCCGGCCACAGGTCGATCACCTCTCGGCCGAGGATCGCGGCGACCTGGGCGCGGTGCCGCGTCTGCGGGATCCGTCCGGGGTTTGCCCAGCGGGCGGCCGTCTTCGGATCGACCCCGGTCTGAGCGGCGAGAGAGTCGGCCGTCTCACCACATTGGGTCATGGCTTCCACGACGGCGTGATTCATCCTGTGTCCTCCTCGGATATCCCGAACGTCCAGAGGCCATAGTGCAACGCAGTGTAGTTGCATCGCAACAGTCGGCAGGGTGGTTCCAGACGGCGCGGCCGGCGGGGACCCCGAAACCGGCGGACGTGTTCGTGCCGGGGCCGCCCCTGAACGCGCACTCACGGGCGGCCCCTTCCAACGACCGAGAGGCAGAGCGACGTGCCCGAGGACGCCGCGCATCCGGGCGCCCGGAAGGTGAGGACGTCCGGTGACCAGCCGGCACGACGGTCAGAGCCAGCCGTTGTCCCGGGCGGTGCGGACCGCCTCGGCCCGGTCGGCGGCGCCGAGCTTCTGCACGGCGGCGGAGAGGTGGTTGCGCACGGTGCCGGTGGACAGGTGCACCCGACGGGCGATCACGGCGACCGGGGCACCGACCTCGGCCAGCCGCAGCGTCTCCAGTTCCCGAGGGGTCAGCGGGCACGGAGGCAGGGTCAACGCGTCGGCGGCCAGCGACGGGTCGACGTAGCGGCCTCCGGCGTGCACCCGGCGGATCACGTCGGCGAGCGCCCAACCCGGCGAGCCCTTGGGCAGGAACCCTCGGGCACCGGCGGTCAACGCCTGGCGCAGGTGCCCGGGTCGGCCGTGCCCGGTCAGCACGACCACGGCGCAGTCGGGTCGGACCCGGGTCAGCTCGGCGGCTACCGCGATGCCGTCCAGGCCGGGCATCTCCAGGTCCACCACGGCCACGTCCGGGCGGTGCGCCAGTGCCACGGTGACGGCCGTCGGACCGTCGGCGGCGTGCGCCACCACCTCGATGTCCGGTTCCAGGCCGAGCAGCGCGGCGACGGCGACCCGGATCAGGTCCTCGTCGTCGGCGAGCAGGACCCGGATCACGACGGCGCCGGCACGGTGGCTTCGAGGGTGAAGATGGCGTCCTCCCGGCGTACCCGCAACTCGCCCCCGGCAGCGGCGAGCCGGTCGGCCAGCCCACGCAGGCCGTGGCTGTGCGCGTCCGGGCCACGGTCGTCGGCGCCGTCGTTGGCCACCGTCATCCTGGCCACGTCATCCTCCCGGTCGATGCGGATCCGGCACCAGTCGGCCCGGCTGTGCCGCAGCACGTTGGTGCTCGCCTCACGCAGCACCGCGGCCAGCTCGATGGCGGCGGGCTGCGGCAGGTCGGCCGGTGGTGGGTGAACCGTGCACCGCACCCCGCAGGAGCGCAGCACGCCCACCACCGCGGTGAGCTGTTCGTCGAGGTCGACGGCCCGGTAGCCGTGCACGGTCTCCCGTACCTCGGTGAGCGCGGAGGCGGCCAGGCGTTGCACCTCGGCGGCTTCCCGCCCGGCCCGTTCCGGGTCGACCGGGGCGAGCCGGGCGGCGAGTTCGGCCTTCAACGCGATCACGGTGAGGCGGTGCCCCAGCACGTCGTGCACGTCGCGGGCGAAGCGCAGCCGCTCCTCGGCGGCGGCCAGCCGGGCCTGGGCGGCCTGGCCCTGCCGGGCCTCCACGAGCAGGTCCCAGAACCAGACCTGGAAGCCGTTGACGGCGGCCACGGCCACGCCGATGCCACCGGTCACGGCGAGGTGGCGCGGGACGGAACCACCGGTCGACCAGGCCACCGCGACCGCCACGGCCAGGACGCCGGCCGCCACCGCCAGCGCGGCCCGCCACCGCACCAGCAGCGGCGTCATGCCGATCAGCGCCGCACCGAGCCAGGCCCACGTCGGCCACCTGCCGGCCGCCACCGGACCCACCAGGGGAACGGTCAGCACCGCCACCCCGACCAGGCTCAGCTCGGCGCGACGCCGCCAGCGCGGGTCGAGCCACGGCGTCACGGCCGCGTACAGGACGACGGTCTGGGCGATCACGAAGGCGAGGATGCCGACCGCGCCGAGCGTCACCCGGCCCGGGTCGGGCTCCCGGGTCAGGCCGACCGCCGGAAGTAGGACGCTCGCCCAGACACCGGTGGCCAGCGACACCAGCGTCGCCCGCCGGGCGAGGCGCAGCCGGCGGTCCGCCCGGGGAGTCACCGCCTCGCTCGCCACGCACCGATCCTAGGACCGCCCCGCGCAGGGTCCACCCCTGAGAATCATCACGGTCGGACCGTGCGGTCCGCACGCTTTTCCCGTGACGAACAGGTCTGCCGGCCACACCGGGGACACCGGCAGGGTCGAGGCATGGAAAAGACCCAGATGTACGCGGACAACCTCACCGCCGTACCGTCACCCGCGCCCCTGCCCACCGACGAGCCGACGCCCTCGGCCCCGACACCGACCACCGCGGCACCGACCGCCTCGGCACCGACCGGCAGCAAACGGCGGCTGCTGTGGCACCTGGGCGAGATGGCCCTGGCGATGGTCGCCGGGATGCTGCTGCTCGGGCCGTTGTGGGAGCTGGCCGGCACCGCTCTGGGCGTCGGCGACGCGCTGGCCCGGCCGGAGGTCGCCGCACTGGTGATGGCCACGAACATGACCGTCGGGATGACGGTGGGGATGCGCTACCGGGCGCACCGCTGGCCCGCGGTCGGCGAGATGGCCGCCGCGATGTACGTGCCGTTCCTGCTGCTGCTCGTGCCGTTCTGGGCGGGCCTGATCGACGCCGACGCGCTGCTGCTCGGCGGTCACCTGCTGATGATTCCCGCGATGGTGCTGGTGGCGCTCCGGCACCGACACGAGGCGTCGGCGCCGGTACGCCGACACCCGGTCGTGGTGGCGCTCGCCCACCGCTGGCCGGCCGGGTTGGCGCTGCTGATGACCGTGGACATGTGGGCCGACCCGAGCGTGCTCAGCCCGTGGACGATGCTGGTGCTGCCCGGCGGCTACCTGGTGATCGGCATGGCCCGCCGCACGCTGGGCGGGCGGGGCGTGCTCGCCACCCAACTCGCCGGTCTGGCCGTCTGGGTTGCCCTGACGCTTGTCGCGGTCATGGCTGGTGGGCGGACGGCCGCCTGGCTGGTGGCGTTCGGGTGGTTGGCGCACGCCGGCTGGGACCTGGCGCACCACAACGGCCGGGTGGTGCCGCGCGGCTACGCCGAGTTCTGCGTGGTGCTCGACGTGGCCCTCGCCGCGGTGATGGTGCTGGCCATCCTGACCACCGACGCCTGACCGACGCCGCCGCCGGGATCACGGAACAGCCGCAGCACGGCCTCGGGGACAGCTCTTGTGGCGGTCGCCGCAACGGCCCGGACGGCATGATGAAAGGCTTGGCACATGAGTTCCGCACCTGCACAGCACGACGCACCGATTGACGCCACCCCCGACGGCACCGACGAGGTGAGCGCCTTCACCGAGCTCGGGCTGCGCGCCGAGCTGCTGGGCGCGCTCGCCGCCCTCGGGTACGAGGAGCCGACCCCCATCCAGCGGGAGGCTATCCCACCGCTGCTGGAGGGTCGGGACCTGCTGGGTCAGGCGGCCACCGGCACCGGCAAGACGGCCGCGTTCGCGCTGCCGCTGCTGAACCTCATGGCGGCACACCGCCAGGGCGGCGACCCGGTGGCGCTGGTGCTGGTGCCGACCCGGGAGCTGGCGGTGCAGGTCTCCGAGGCGTTCCACCGCTACGGCAAGGACCTGGGCGCGCGGGTGCTGCCGATCTACGGTGGGCAGCCGATCGGGCGGCAGCTGCGGGCACTGGACAGCGGTGTCGACGTGGTGGTGGCCACCCCGGGGCGGGCCCTCGACCACATCGCCCGGGGCACCCTGCGCCTCGGTGGGTTGGCCACGGTGGTGCTCGACGAGGCCGACGAGATGCTCGACATGGGCTTCGCCGAGGACATCGAGGCGATCCTGGAGCACGCTCCGGCGCAGCGTCAGACGGTGCTCTTCTCGGCCACCATGCCGTCGCGTATCGACGGGATGGCCCGGCAGCACCTGCGGGAGCCGGTGCGGATCGAGATCGGCCGGGAGCAGACGGTCGCGGGTGAGGCGCCCCGGGTGCGGCAGAGCGCGTACATCGTGACCCGGGCGCACAAGCCGGCCGCGCTGGGTCGGGTGTTGGACGTGGAGTCCCCGACCGCGGCGATCGTGTTCTGCCGCAGCCGGGAAGAGGTCGACCGGTTGACCGAGACGATGAACGGCCGGGGCTACCGCTCCGAGGCCCTGCACGGTGGCATGAGCCAGGAGCAGCGCGACCGGGTCATGGGCCGGCTGCGGGCGGGCACGGCCGACCTGCTGGTGGCCACCGACGTGGCGGCCCGTGGGCTGGACGTCGAGCAGCTGACCCACGTCGTCAACTACGACGTGCCGTCCGCCCCGGAGTCGTACGTGCACCGGATCGGCCGGGTGGGTCGGGCTGGCCGCGAGGGCGTGGCGATCACCCTCGCCGAGCCGCGTGAGCACCGGATGCTCAAGACCATCGAGCGGGTGACCGGCCAGCGGATCACCATCGACAAGATCCCCACCGTGGCCGACATGCGGACCCGGCGGCTGGAGCTGACCCAGGCGGCCCTGCGCGAGAGCCTGCTGGAGGACGACCTCGACCCGTTCCGGGTGATCGTGGAGACGTTGACCGACGAGTTCGACCTGATGGAGGTCGCCCTCGCCGCCGTGAAGCTGGCCCACGAGGTGACGTCGCCGGGCTCCGACGACGAGGAGGAGATCCCGCAGGTTCCGGTCCGTGGGCCGCGCGAGGGTCGGCCGGAGACCGGCGGCCGGGGCGGCGACCGGCGGGGCGGGGGCCGGCCGCGCTCCGGCGGTGGCAACACCGTCCAGGTCTTCGTCGGCCTGGGCCGACGCGCCGGGGTGCGCCCGCAGGATCTGGTCGGCGCGATCACCGGGGAGACCGGCATCCGCGGCCGGGACATCGGCTCGATCGAGATCGCCGACCGGTTCTCCCTGGTGGAGGTGCCGCAGGGGGTGGCCGACGAGGTCATCTCCGGGCTGCGGCAGAGCACGATCAAGGGCCGCAAGGCCACCGTCCGCCGGGACCGCGGCGGCGACGAGCGCTGAGCACGCCGTCGGCGAGCGGGGTGAGCACCGTGGCGATGCCGGTGGGCCGCCTGGCGGCGGAGAGGCGGTCGACGGTGCGGACGAGACAGTAGACCTCCGCCCGCGTACCGAAAGGGCCCCCGCCGTCGAAAGACGGCGGGGGCCCGATCGTCGGAGCGTCAGACCGCGAAGAGCGCCGGACCGTCAAGCGTCTTCACGTCGGCCGGGCGCAGCGCCAGGGCGAGCACGTCGGCCACGTCGGCCAGGGTGTGCACGGTCAGCGCCTCGCGCACCTCGGTCGGCAGATCGTCCAGGTCGGGCTCGTTGCGCGCCGGGATGATCACCTCGGTGAGGCCGGCCCGGTGCGCGGCGAGCAGCTTCTGCTTCACCCCACCGATCGGCAGCACCCGACCGGAGAGCGTCACCTCACCTGTCATCCCGAACTCGGGGCGGACCGGGCGACCGGTGACCAGCGACGCCAGGGCCGTGACCATGGTGATGCCGGCGCTCGGACCGTCCTTGGGCACCGCGCCCGCCGGGAAGTGGACGTGGATCCGACGTCCCGCCAGGGCGTTCGGGTCGATGCCGAACCGCCGCCCGTTGGAGCGCAGGTAGGAGAGCGCGATGTGCGCCGACTCCTTCATCACGTCACCGAGCTGGCCGGTCAGGGTCAGCCCCGGCTCGCCCTCCATGCTTGTCGCCTCGATGAAGAGCACGTCCCCACCGGCGCCCGTGACGGCCAGGCCGGTGGCCACGCCGGGCACGGCGGTGCGCTCGGCCGATTCCGGGGTGAACTTCGGCCGACCCAGGTAGCCGGCGAGGTTGTCGGTGCCGACCCGTACCGGCGTCGGGTCCGTCGCCAGCGCCACCGCCACCTTGCGCAGGATCTTGGCCAGGGCACGCTCGAGCTGCCGGACGCCGGCCTCCCGGGTGTACTCCCCCGCGATCAGCGCGAGAGCCTCGTCGGCGACGCTGACCTCGTCCGCGGTCAGCCCGGCCCGCTCCCGCTGCCGGGGCAGCAGGTGGTCGCGGGCGATGGCGACCTTCTCGTCCTCGGTGTACCCGTCCAGGGTGACCAGCTCCATCCGGTCCAGCAGGGGGCCGGGGATGGACTCCACCACGTTGGCGGTGGCCAGGAAGAGCACGTCGGACAGGTCGAGGTCGACCTCCAGGTAGTGGTCCCGGAAGGTGTGGTTCTGGGCCGGGTCGAGCACCTCCAGCAGGGCGGCGGCCGGGTCACCGGCGTAGCCGGCGGCCAGCTTGTCCACCTCGTCGAGGAGCACGACCGGGTTCATCGAACCGGCCTCGCGCAGCGCGCGGACGATCCGACCGGGCAGCGCCCCCACGTAGGTGCGCCGGTGCCCACGGATCTCCGCCTCGTCGCGGACGCCGCCGAGCGACACCCGGACGAAGTTACGCCCGAGCGCCCGCGCCACGGACTCGCCGAGGCTGGTCTTGCCCACCCCGGGAGGACCGGCGAGGGCGAGCACCGCGCCGGAGCCGCGACCCCCGACCACACCGAGGTTGCGCTCGGCACGCCGGTTGCGCACCGCCAGGTACTCCAGGATGCGGTCCTTCACGTCGGCCAGGCCGGCGTGGTCGGCGTCGAGCACCGCCCGGGCCGCGGCCAGGTCGGTGTTGTCCTCGGTACGCGTGCCCCACGGCATTTCGAGCACGGTGTCCAGCCAGGTACGGATCCAGCCCGCCTCCGGGGAGGCGTCACTGGCCCGCTCCAGCTTGCCGACCTCGCGCATGGCCGCCTCGCGGACCTTCTCCGGCAGCTCGGCGGACTCGACCCGGGACCGGTAGTCGGCGGAGCCGTCCGGCTCGTCCTCGCCCAGCTCCTTGCGGATCGCGGCCAGCTGCTGGCGCAGCAGGAACTCGCGCTGGGACTTCTCCAGCCCCTCGCGGACGTCACTGTTGATCTGCTCGGTGACCTCCTGCTCGGCCAGGTAGTCCTTCACCCAGCCGACCAGCAACTCCAGCCGGGCGGTGACGTCCGGCGCGGCGAGCAGCTCGTTCTTCTGCTCCAGCGTCAGCCAGGGCGCGTAACCGGCCGAGTCGGCCAGTTCGGAGAGGTCGGTCATCCGCTCCACCGCGTCGATGACCTGCCAGGCGCCCCGCTGCTGGAGCACGGAGGTCACCAGGGCGCGGTACTCGCGGGCGAGTTCCCGGGCCCGACCGGCGTAGGCGGGTTCGTCGAGTTCGGTCGCCTCGACCCAGAGGGCGGCGCCGGGGCCGGGCACGCCGGAGCCGATCCGGGCCCGGGACAGGCCGCGGATGACGGCGGCGGGCTCACCCTCGGGCAGCCGGCCGACCTTCTCGATGGTGGCGACCACGCCGACCGGCCCGTACTCGCCGTCGATGCGCGGCACGGCCAGCAGCTTGCGGTCGCCGGTCGCCCGCGCCGCGTCGATCGCGGCCTGGGTGGTGGGGTCGAGGGTCACCGGGATGACCATGCCGGGCAGCAGCACGGCGTCGGTCAGGGGAAGTACCGGAAGAGTTGCCATCGAACACCTGCTATCGCGTTGAGTTGAGCGTGTCTCACTCAAGTAACAAAGCGTTCCCCTTGTTCCGGCCTGTGACCCAGACCACTCTTCCGCCCGGTCCGTCGGGTCGCCCCGGACCGGCGGGCGACCCGACGAGACACCTCAGGTGAGCTTGCCCTTCACCGTGTTCACCACCGAGCCGGCCACCCCCGGGTTGGTGCCGTAGAGGCGGGGGTCACCCGGCGGCAGCACCGGTTCCGGCGCGTTCGCCCGCGGGTTGTCGTCGTACCGGAACTCGCCCTTGCCGTCCGGCGAGGGCCCGGACGCCCAGCGCCCCTGGGCGGCGTCGGTGCCCGAGGAGAAACCCAGGTAGGTGTAGCCGTACTCCTCGGTGAGCTCGCCCGAGTCCGGGAACGCCTCCGGCACCGGCATCTCCTCCAGCCCGTCCTCCTTGAGCTGCTCGATCGCCGCCAGCCACATGTTCTGGTGCATCGTGTCGCGGGCCAGCAGGAACCGCAGCATCTGCTTGACGCCCGGGTCGTCGGTCATGTGGAACAACCGGGCGACCTGGAGCCGACCCTGCGCCTCGGCGGTGACGTTGAGCTGGAAATCGGCCAACAGGTTGCCGCTCGCGGTGATGAACGCGCCGTTCCAGGGCACCCCGTTGGAGTCCGAGGGCAGGGCGCCACCACCGCCGTGGATGAAGTGCGCCGGGTTCTCGCCGGCGTAGGTGGCGGCGCCTCCGGGGTCCTCCGCGATCCCCTCGGTCAGCGACAGCGGCGCGTTGTCCAACAGCCGGGTGATCATCGTGACGATCATCTCGACGTGGCCCATCTCCTCGGTGCCGACGTCGAGCAGCAGATCCTTGTACTTGCCGGGCAGCCGGCAGTTCCAACCCTGGAAGAGATACTGGTTGGCGACGGTCATCTCGCCCCACTTGCCGCCCAGCACCTCCTGCAACCGCCGGGCGAACGCCGCGTCCGGGCCGTCCGGTTTGGCCTCGAACTGCAGATCCTTGACGTGGCTGAACATCCAACCTCCTCGGTACCAGCAACAGGTAGCGAGGCCGTTCCCGCCCCGCTGACCCGAGCGGGCCAACCGGTGTCCCGCCCGGGTCAGCGCAGCGGGCGAGCCATCGGCAGCAGCACCTCCAGCGCCACCCCACGGGGCCGCAGCCGGTACGCCCGCAACGCTCCCCCGTCCGTGGCGACGAGCTGCCGCGCGATCCACAGGCCCAGGCCGGACATCCCGACGGCCGGCGCCGGACGCCGCAGCGCGACCAGCAACGCGTCGTCGACCCGACCCTCGTCGGTGACCAGGATGCTCACCCCGGGACCGCGCAGGGTGGCGTAGAGCCCGACCTGTCCGTCCGGTGGCCCGTGCCGCAACGCGTTCTCCACCAGGTTGACCAGCACCTGTCGGGTTCGTCCGGCCGGCACCAGGCAGGAGGCCGCCCGTCGGGTGGCCCGCGCCCGCCGACGGCCGACCGGCACCAGCGCGGCGGCCTCGCGCAGGATGCCCGCCAGCGGGACGGCCGGCTCCGGCTGCGGGGGCAGCATCAGCACGCCGGTGCCGGCGGTCGCGTCGCGCAGCAGACTCTGCAGGTGGGCGGCCTGGTCGCGGGCCAGCTCACTGATCGCCCGCCGGTCGTCACTGGTCAGCTCACGACGCTCGTCGGCCAGCGCGCGGGTCAGCGAGGTCAGGGTGGTGATCGGCGTCCGGAACTCGTGGCACAGCACCCGCAGCAGCAGGTCCGAGTCGGCCTCCGTCGGTCGCCTCTCGCCGGGTGTCGGCTCGATGTGGCGCAACCCTCGCAGCAGGTCCCGGAAACCGTGCCGTACGCGCATCCACCCGACTCCCCTCGTTCGGTGCGAACCCGCATGATCGGTACCCGCTGGGGAACGGCCCAGACATGCCGGGAGCCTCCACCTTGCGACTCGTCGTCGTGGACGATCACCCCCTGTTCGTCCGCGGCCTGCAGTTGCTGCTCCCGATCACCACCAACGGCCGCGCCGAGGTGGTCGCCTCGACCGGCGACGCCGCCGCGGCGGCGGCGCTGGTCAGCAACTGCTGCCCCGACCTGGCCCTGGTCGACCTGCACATGCCGCCGCCCGGCGGCATCCGGGCGGTGGCCGCGATCCGGCGGACCACCCCACGGGTACGAGTGGTCGCGATGTCCGGTTCCGCCGACCCCGGGCCGGCGGTGGAGGCGCTGCGGGCCGGCGCCGAGGGGTTCCTGCCCAAGACCAGCGAACCGGAGGAGCTGCTGCCCCCGCTGCTGGCCATCCTCGACGGCTGGGCGGTGCTGCCGGCCGAACTGCTGCGCGCCATGCTGCGGCCCACCCGCTCCGCGCCCGTCGACCTGGACGGCGAGGAACGGCGGCTGCTGCGGGCGATCGCCGGCGGTCGCAGCACCGTCGACATCGCCGAAGAACTGCACGTCTCGGAACGGACGGTGAAACGGATGACCGCCGCGTTGCTGCGGAAGTTGCGGGTCTCGAACCGGGCCGAGGCGGCCGCCATCGCCGGTCACAGCGGCATCCTCGGGGAATGAACGCCTCGTCATCGGACCGATTCACGGTTTTGCTCGGTAACGGAATCGCGACGCGCCGAATGAATGGAAGGCATATTGTTGCGGATTACCGGGGTGATAGGTCAGACTTTGGACACATCCCGCCGCACACAGGGAGTAATCGGCAATGGCGAGAAAAGTAATCACGGTCCTGACCGACGACCTCGACGGTGGGAAGGCCGACCGGACGGTCGAGTTCAGTCTCGACGGCGTGGCCTACACGATCGATGTCTCCGACGAGAATGCCGGCGTCCTGCGCAAGGCGCTCGACCCGTACATCAATGCGGGTCGGCGGATCGGGCGCGGCCCGGTGGAGAGCACCCGTTCAGTCCGACGGCCGGGGCGACCCGCCGGCGCGGGAATGGATCGGGAGCAGAACCGGGCCATCCGGGAATGGGCCGTCAAGAACGGCTACAAGATTTCCGAGCGGGGCCGGATCCCGGTTGAGGTCGTCGAGGCATACAAGAGCCGCTGACGCGACTCGACGGGGCCCCGCCGGAAACGGCGGGGCCCCGTCGTTTGTCCGGGCACCGACGTGACGCGGCGGCCGGCCACCCCGGGTTGTCGCCCCGGGTGGCCGGCCGCCGTTGGTACGTCAGCTCAGTTGACGTCGATGCGCACCGAGTCGAAGGCGGGGGTCTGGTTGGCCCGCTCCATCATCGGCAGGCGGTGCGAGCCGTCACCGGCCCAGACGGAGCACTGGGCGGTGCCCGACTCCGGCAGACCCGGAATCTGGATCGTCACCTCGTCGGGCTGGGCGCCACCGCGGCCGTCCTCGGTCGCCACGAAGAACGCGGGCACCTCCTGCGGCTCCGGCGGAGCGGTCAGGCTGTCCAGCATCCGGCAGGCGGTGTGGAAGTGACCGCGGACCAGGCCCTGGTCGTTGAGCAGCGAGCTCTCCACGTAGTAGCCACCCTGGCCGGCGGCCAGGAAGCGGTCCCGGATCAGGTTGCGGGTGCTGACCCGCAGGGTGAAGGGCTGGTTCTGGCCGACCTGCTCGGGGAACTGGGTGATCAGCAGCGACGGGTTGTTGGCCGCCGCGCCGACCTCACCGAACTCGGTGCTCACGCAGCGGTTGCCGTTCTGGAAACCGTCGTGCGGCTGGAGCCGGCTCTCGTCGCAGTCGTTGGCGAGCACGCCGAGCCCGGCGCCGGGCTCGGTGCCACCGCCGTTGTTCCCGCCACCGTTGTTGCCACCGCCGTTGTTGCCGCCACCGGGGGTGGTGGTGGGCGTGCTGCCGCCGCCGTTGTTGCCGCCACCGGGGGTGGTGGGCTGCACCTGGCACTCGGCGAGCTGCGCGAGGCCCTGCGGCCGGGGTCCGACCCGGTCGATGGCGGTCGTGATCCGGTCCAGCACGGCGCGCCGCTTGCCGGCCAACGGCTGGAGGATCGCGCTGCGGATGAACGCCTCACCCTTGTTGCCCTCGGCGGCCAGCCGGCGGTCCGCCTCGGCGATCTGGGTCTGCAACTGGGCGAGGTTGCGGTCCACCTCGGCCCGCGCCCGGTCCGGCACCTGCGGCAGTTTGGCCGCCACATCCGGACAGGCGACGGCCGTGCCGGTGCCCACCGTGCCGTCCTTGCCGTCCTCGCACTCGGGGACAGACTGCTGTCCGTCACCCCAGTGATTACGCACCCACCGGCCGTTCTGCCAGGTCCGGCTGGTCGAGCCGCCACCGGTCGGCGCGGTCGCGCCCGGGCTCGGCTCCACGCACTGCCCCGCAGCCGGACGTGGCTTATTTGTCCGCCGGTCCTGGGCCGACGAAATCTGAGTCACGGCGACAACTCCGCCGAAGACCGCGAGCGTGCCGACAACTGCCAGCAGACGCTTGCTCCGCGCGTTGCCGGAAGGCCGGCGCGCCCGAGTGGACCTGCGCATCGAATTGCTCTCCTTCTCGATCCGGTAGTGGATTTCTGCCCTCGGCGGACCGACGGATGTTTGAGGTGGCACGCCGCGGCGGGGACCCACCGTGACCTACCCGGTAATGCGTCGATGGCCGACGATGCCCTTTCCGCACCGTCTCCCGCGCCCGGGGGACGCGGATGGGGAGATCCTGTTCATTCGCGCAGGAGTACGGGACGGCGACCGGGAAGGTTCAACAGACGCACAGGAAATTGCCGCGACCCGGCACGGACCCGGTGCGGAGCAGGGATCAGCAGGTGGAACGGGCGCCGGTCAGTCGGCGCAGAGGTGGTCGAAGGCGAACCCGCCGACCAGTTCGTGGCGGCGCTGGCTCAGCGCGGCGATCTGCGCGGTCCACTCGGCGCGCGGCAGCAGGTCCGCGACCGCGTTCTCCCGCAGTCGCTCCCCCACGGCGACAGCGGCGAGGTCCTCGGCCAGCCGGGCCGCGTCGACACCGCAGGAGAAGCGGTGTTCGGTCACCGAGACCCGCTCGACGAGGCAGGCGTCGGGGCGTACCTGCATCCAACTCCACCCCTGCGCCGGCCCGTCCACCCAGCGGACGTGCAGCCCTCGCACGATCGGGTCGGCCACCCGCCCGGCCACGTACGCCTCGACCGCCGCCGCGCGGGTCAGCGCGCCGAGGTCGTTGACCGGCCCGGTACGCCCGTCCGGCAGCCGGCCCAGGATGTCCCGGAAGCCCACCGGCGCCGGTTCGGTCCCGTCGACGGCCGGCCCGGCGCCGCCCGCGGCGTAGGCGCGCGCGTCGATCACGTACTCGACCACGCGGCGACCGTGCTCGGCGGCCCGCAGGGTCGGCGAACCGATCCGCAGCACGGGCAGGCCGGCGGCGGCGCTCACCGCGTCCTTGAGTCGCTCCGCGCGCTGCTCCGCCGAGCCGGGTGACGGCTCCGGACCGATCTCCACGGCGACGACCGGATGGCTGGTGTCGGCGGCGTAGACCACGAAGTCGAAGCTGGCGCGGCTCGCCGAGGTCCACTGGCTGCCGGTGACACCGGGTGGGCGGCCCTGGAGTAGCTCGCTGAGCCGGTGTGCCGACAGGACCCGGTGGCCGGCGCGGCTGAGCAGCGTGTCGCGCCCCGCCTCGGCGGGCATCGCCCGCAGCCAACCGCGGTCGTCGCTCCCGATGCTCGTCATCTGCCTGATCCATCCGCCGGTCGGTCGAGCCGGGCCGAGTCTAGGTGGTCGATCATGGGCCACCGACTTCTGATGTGACCGGGATCACAGCAGCGCCGATGTTCCAGGGATGGCCACCGGGTGTATCCAGCGACGCCGGTACCGGACCGGCCCGGAGGTGACCATGTCGCGACAGCAGTTCGGCTTCCTCGCCGGGTTTCTCGCCGTGGCGGTCTGGGCGCTCGCCGGCGTCGGTGTGGCCGCCCTCGCCGTGCTCGCCGGCCTGCTCGGCTGGCTGGTCGTCCGGGTGCTCGACGGCGACCTCGCGGTGACCGGTCTCGGCGACCGCACCAACGCTCGGCGACGTCGATGACCACCGGCCCGTCCACGGGGACGAACCCCAGCACCGGACTGGCCGCCGGGACGACCGGTTCGGAGCGTCGCGCGGGCGACGCGGCGGACGTCGCACGGATCGCGGTGCAGGCGGCCAGCCTCGTGCCGGGCGTGTCCGTCGTCCGCCCGGCGGCGGTCCGCCTGGATGACGGGTCCGTCGGGCTCGACCTGCATCTGATCACCTGGTACGGGCACAGCGTGCCGACGATCGCCGAAACGGTCCGGGCGGTGGTCACCGAGCGGGTGGCCGCCCAGACCGGGCTCAGCGTGGCGGTGGTGACCGTCACCGTGGACGACCTGCTCGTCCCCGGGGTCGACTCCTCCGCAACCGGCACCGCCGCACCGGAGGACCGCTGAGATGCGCACCGCCAACCGGGTCGCCTCGGTGCTGCTGGCCACCGCCCTGCTTCTCGGCGGCGCGGCGACGGCCGTCCAGGCGTTGCTGCTCACCCTGCACCGTCCGACGCCGCTCGACACCACCGGCTGGTTCGACGCGCTGAGCGGCACCCGGTGGCGCGACCCCACCGTCCGGGCCGTCGCCGGCGGGGCGCTCCTGCTGGGCCTGGCCCTCCTCGTCGCCCAACTGCGCCGCTGGACACCGGTCCGCCTGCGCACCGACGAGCGCGACGGCTGGTACCTGCACCGACGCTGTGTGGAGCGGCGGCTCGCGGACGCCGCCAGCGCGGTGCCGGGCGTCCTTCGCGCCCGGGTGCGGGTCCGACGGCGGGGCGGCCAGTGGCGTCCCCGGGTCCGCGCGACCGGCGACCCGGCCGCCCGGGCGGAGATCGAGTTCGCCGTGCACCA
>NZ_JAKKFF010000338.1 GCF_022229015.1 Micromonospora foliorum | reverse complement strand
CCGCCGGCACGCGCCGGCCGGAGCCGGTGACCATCGAGCTGTGGTACGTCCGCGCCGGGCAGCTCGTGCCGACCCGGCGCACCCGACCGGCCACGGTCGCGACGTCCCGGCTGGCGCTGACCGAACTGGCCGCCGGGCCGAACCCGGCCGAGGCCGTCACCGGAATGACCACCCTGCTTCCGGCCAGCGTCGAGGTCACCCGCATCGCCGACGGTGTGGCGACGCTGCGGGTGCCGTCTGTCGGCGACCCGGCCACCCGGCGGCTGCGCGAGGCGCAGGTGGTGTGGACGCTCACCCAGTTCCCCACCGTGCGTCAGGTCCGCCTCGACGACGCGGCCCCGGTCGACCGGGCGGACTACGCGGACCTGCTGGCGCCGATCGTGGTCACCGGCCCGATTCCCGGCGAACGCGTCTTCGCCCCGCTCGTCGTCACCGGCACCGCCACCGTGTTCGAGGCCACGGTGAGCGTCCGGGTGCTGGACGCCGCCGGCCGGGAGGTGGCCACCGGTTTCGGCACCGCCAGTTGCGGCAGCGGCTGCCGGGGTGGCTACCGGGTGGTGGTCGGCTGGCGCACGGCCCGCGAACAGCAGGGCACGGTCGAGGTGTACGAGGTGTCCGCCGACAACGGCGCGCGGGTCAACACGATGGCCGTGCCGGTGTTCCTCGCCCCCGGCGGCTGACCACCCGTTCACCCGCCGGACTCCCGGTGGAAACGCAATCGTTTCGTCGACTCGGTGCGAGGCAAGTCACGAAAACCTGCACGATCAGCCAACCGCGAACTAGGGTCAGTACGACATCGTTTCACGGGGGGTCGGGATGCTGGGTGGTCAGCAGGTGGGCGCGGGTGCCGGGGTACCGGCAGCCCGGGGTCCGCGCTGCACCGACAGCCACCTGTTCACCGTCGTCATCGACACCCTGCGCGAGGTCGGCTTCGACCGGATGACGATCGACGCCGTCGCCGCCCGCGCCCACGTCAGCAAGGCCACCATCTACCGGCGCTGGGACGGCAAGGCCGAGTTGGTCGTCGCCGCCCTGCGAGACCGCCACGTGGGTGTGCACAACCCGCCTGACACGGGTTCGCTGCGCGGAGACCTCATCGAGTTGCTGCGGGCCACGGCCGCGATCTGCACTGCCGACTGCGACCTGATGCAGGCGTTGACCTTCGCCATGCGGACCAACCCCGAGCTGGAACGCCTGGTACGTCACCAGGTGCTGCCGGCCGGGCGGGTGGCCAGCACCGCCATCCTGGTCCGGGCCGCCGCCCGCGGGGAGATCCCGCCGGAGGCCGGCGAGCGGGAGTTGTTCCACGACCTGGCTCCCGCGCTCACCATGTCCCGCATCGTCGCGCACGGCCTACCCGCCGATGACGCGTTCCTCACCCAGGTTGTCGACCAGGTGCTGATCCCGGTGCTCCGCTATCAGCACGACCGTCCGACTCCGGCCTGACTCACCGATATTCGCAACACGGAAGGCTTCACCATGCCCGGAACCACCTCGACCGCGCCCGGCGCGCCCAACGCCGGGACGTCGACAGGCGCACCGCACCCGCGGCGATGGATCGCGCTGGCGGTCATCGCGGTCTCACAGCTGATGGTCGTCCTGGACGCCACCATCGTGAACATCGCGCTGCCGCAGGCCCAGGCCGACCTGGGGATCACCGACGCGAACCGGCAGTGGGTGATCACCGCCTACACGCTGGCCTTCGGTGGTCTGCTGCTGCTCGGCGGTCGCATCGCCGACTACTGGGGGCGCAAGCGCACCTTCCTGGTCGGCATGACCGGTTTCGCGCTCGCCTCCGCCCTCGGCGGTCTGGCCACCACCGGTGAGATGCTCTTCGCCGCCCGCGCGTTGCAGGGCGCCTTCGGCGCGCTGCTCGCCCCGGCCGCGCTGGCTCTGCTCACCGTTCTCTTCACCGAGGCCACCGAGCGGGCCAAGGCCTTCGCGGTGTACGGCGCGATCGCCGGCGGTGGATCGGCCGTCGGCCTGCTGCTCGGCGGGGTGCTCACCGAGTACGCCGACTGGCGCTGGTGCCTGCTGGTCAACATTCCGGTCGCCGCCATCGCCATCGCCTTCGCGCTCCCGCTGGTGCCGGAGAGCCGGGCCCACGGCAACACCCGCTACGACGTACCCGGTGCGATCGTGGTGACCGCCGGCCTGGTCTCGCTGGTCTACGGCTTCACCAAGGCCGCCGAGGACGGCTGGGACGCCACCGCGACGCTCGGTTTCATCGCCGCGGGCCTGGTGCTGCTCGCCGCCTTCGTGGTGATCGAGCTGCGCTCCAGCCACCCGCTGCTGCCGCTGCGGATCATCCTGGACCGCAACCGGGGTGGGGCGTTCCTCACCTCGACGCTTATCGGCGCCGGCCTGTTCGGGGCGTTCCTCTTCCTGACCTTCTACTTCCAGGTGGTGCTGCAGTACAAGCCCCTCGAAGCCGGTCTCGCGTCCCTGCCGGTCACCGCCGGTGTGCTGATCGCCGCGGGTGGCGCCAGCCAGCTGATGCCCCGGTTGGGTGCCAAGCCGCTGATGGTGGCCGGTGCGGTGCTCGCCGCCCTGGGCATGCTGGTGCTGACCCAGATCGACGTGGACACCCCGTTCCTCACCCACCTGCTGCCCGCGCAGGTCATCCTGGGCCTGGGGCTGGGCTTCACCTTCGTCCCGCTGTCCAGCCTCGCCCTGGTCGGGGTGCCGGAGCACGACGCCGGCGCGGCCAGCGCGACGCTCAACGCCACCCAGCAGATCGGTGGCTCGCTCGGCACCGCGCTGCTGAACACCTTCTACACCAGCGCCGTCGCCGCCTATCTGGTCGGTCGGGCGCCGAACCCGGTCAACCAGGTCGAGGCGCTGGTGCACGGCTACCGGGTGGCCTTCGCCTGGGGCGCGGCGCTGATCGTGCTCGCCGGCCTGGCCACCCTGGTCCTGGTGAAGGTCCGCAAGGAGGACATCCCGACCGGCAACACCGTGCACATGGGCTGAGCCAGCCGACCGACGTGGCCGCCGGCCGGAGCGCCCCGACCCTGGGGCGGGCCGGCCGGCGGCCACGTCCGGTAACGTCCCGACCATCGTCGAAAATCCGTTTGAGGAGACCCATGTCGACCCCTGCTGACCAGATCATCACAGCTCTGCGCGCGGGCCACGAGGAGCTCGCCGCGCTCGTCCGGGACCTCAAGGAAGACGACCTGCTCCGGCCGTCGGGGGCCAGCGAGTGGCAGGTCTCCCAGGTGCTGAGCCACCTGGGCAGCGGCGCCGAGATCAACCTGGCGACGCTGGACGCCGCCCGCACCGGCGCGCCCGGCCCGGACGGGGACTTCAACCGTGGCGTCTGGGCACGCTGGGACGCGATGCCGCCGGCCGAGCACGCCGCCGGGTTCCTCGCCGCCAACGAGCGGCTGGTCGAGGCGTACGAGGCGCTGGACGCCGAGACCCGGGCCTCGATGCGGATCGACCTCGGCTTCCTGCCGGAGCCGGTCGACGTGGCCACCGCGGCCCGGTTCCGGCTCAGCGAGTTCGCCCTGCACCAGTGGGACACCGAGGTGGCGTTCAACCCGTTCGCGGCGGTGACGCCGGGGGCGGTGGGGCTGCTGCTCGACCAGATCGGCGGCATGCTGGCCTGGACCAGCCGACCGCAGGAGCTGGCCGGGCGGGAGGCCACCCTGCTGGTCCGGCTGCACGCGCCCGAGCGGACGTTCGGGCTGCGGCTGGGCGAGAAGGTCGAGATCGTCGACGCGCCGGAGCGTCCCGACGGCGAGTTGGTGGCCCCGGCCGAGGCGTGGCTGCGGCTGGCGACCGGACGGCTGGGCGCCCAGCACACCCCCGACGGGGTGCAGGTGACGGGCTCGGTGACCCTCGACGACCTGCGCCGGGTCTTCGTCGGCTTCTGATCCCTCCTCCGGGCCCCGCTCAGCCCTTGGCGGCGACAGTGTCGTCGCTCGCGGCGGAGCGGGCCCGGTGGGCGGCGACGTTGGTGCGGTTGCCGCAGTAGCCGTAGGAGTGCCAGCGGCGGCTGCGATTGCGCGTGGTGTCGTAGAACGCGGCGCGGCAGACCTCGTTGGCACACAACCGTAGGCGTGACCAGTTGCCCTCGGCGATGATCGTGGCGACGTGCTGGGTGATGCCGCCGACCACCGGATCGCCGGTGATCTGCCGCAGTCGCACCTGACCTGGGCTGGCGAAGTCCTGTTGGAACGTGACGGACGAGGCACGTCCCGAGAAGGCCGCCCAGTTGCCCGCGCTGTCGGCGGGGTCGGACGAACCCGTCACCGCCAGCAGGTCGGCGCGCAGGGCGCGGACCAGATCGAGCCGCTGCGGCGTCGGCGCACCCTCCTGACCGAAGGGACGGAGCACCGCCTCGGCTGACGCCGGGGTGTCGAGCTTGTCCGGCCGGCCGGCGTACGCGCGCGAGTTGAGCAGGTCCACGATTGCCGCCGCCGGAGGCGGAACGACCCCTTCGTCGTTGGTACGTGCGGTGCTGGTTGCCATGCCGCCAGCCTATCTCTAAGTGGTCAAGATCCCATGCCCATTACATCCCCGGACGTCTACTGCTAGCTTCGTAAGCGTCAAAGGCGTTAAGCCAATTACGCCTGATCGACCCTCGCTAGGAGTTCGTCCCATGAGCCAGCTCATCCTCACCGGTGTCGGCGACTACGCCCAGAACGTCCGCCTGGAACAGCAGCCGGACCTGACCGTCGGCCCCGACGACGTGCTCCTCCAGATGGAGGCGGCACCGATCAACCCGGTCGACGGCCTCTTCTCCAACGGCTGGTACGCGGTCCAGCCGCAACTCCCCAGCTTCATCGGTAGCGAAGGCGTGGGCCGGGTACGGGAAACCGGCGCCGCCACCGAGCCGGCCCTCGCCGGGCGGCGCGTGGTGATCCTGGGCAGCTACGAGCAGGGCGCATGGGCGGACCAGGTCGTCGTCCCCGCCCGCAACGTCGTCGCCGTCCCCGAGGGGATCGACGCCGCCCAACTGTCGATGCTCACCATCAACCCGATCACCGCCCACCTGATGCTCACCCGGTACGTGGACCTCAAGCCGGGAGACTGGATCGCCCAGACTCTCGGCAACTCGGCCGTGGCCCGGTCCGTGATCACCCTCGCCCGGATCGCCGGCATCCGGACGATCAGCGTCGTCCGCAGCGAGAAGGCCGCCGAGGAAGCTCGGGCCGCGGGCGGGGAGATCGTCCTGGTCGACGGCGACGACCTCGCCGAGCGAACCGCCCAGGCACTGGCGGGCCAGCGGTTGCGCCTGGTGCTCGACGGCGCGGGCGGCAGCACCGCCGGGGCGCTCGCGACCGGGTTGGAGCCCGGCGGCACCGTCGTCAGCTACTCGTCGGCGACCGGCGAACCGCCCGCGATCCCCCTCGGCAACCTCGTCTACGGCGAGTTGAGCCTGCGCGGCCTGTGGGTGGTGAACTGGTTCCACACCGCACCCCGGGCGGAGATCGAGAAGGTGATCGGCGATCTCGTCGACCTCGTCGCGCGAGGTGAGCTGGCGGTGCCGGTCGACTCGACGTACCCGCTGCACCGCTATGCGGAGGCGTTCGCCCGCAACGCGTCGCCGGAGCGTACCGGCAAGGTGCTCTTCAGGTTCGACGCCGCCGCGTGAGACCGCCGGCCGGCCCGCGTTCCCACGCGGGCCGGCCGGTTCGCGGCGACCGGGTCAGCCCTTCACGCAGACCACCTGCTTGAGGTGCGCGACCACCTCGACCAGATCCTCCTGCTGGGCCATCACCTCGGTGATGTCCTTGTACGCGCCGGGGATCTCGTCGACCACCCCGGCGTCCTTGCGGCACTCCACCCCGGCGGTCTGTGCGGCCAGATCCTCCGTGCTGAACGTCCGCTTGGCCTGCGCCCGGGACATCCGACGACCCGCCCCGTGCGACGCCGAGCAGTACGCGTCCGGGTTTCCCCGCCCCCGCACGACGTACGACCCGGTGCCCATCGACCCGGGGATGATGCCCAGGTCACCCCGACCGGCCCGGATGGCGCCCTTGCGGGTCACCAGCACCTCCACCCCGTCGTAGCTCTCCTCGGAGACGTAGTTGTGGTGGCAGCTGATCGACTCGTCGTAGGAGACCTGCGGGAAGTGCTCACGCACCACGCCGCAGAGCAGGGCCAGCATGACCGCCCGGTTGCGCCGCGCGTACTCCTGCGCCCACCACAGGTCCCGCCGGTACGCGTCCATCTCCGGCGTTCCGGCGAGGAACACGGCCAGGTCCCGGTCCGGAAGGTCGGCGTTGTGCGGCAGCCCCCGGGCCACCCCGATGTGCCGCTCGGCCAGCTCCTTGCCGATGTTGCGGGACCCGGAGTGCAGCATCAGCCAGACCCGCCCCTCGTCGGCGCCGCCCTGCTCCAGGCAGACCTCGATGAAGTGGTTGCCCCCGCCGAGGGTGCCGATCTGCCGCTGCGCCCGCGTCTCCAGCTGCGCCACCCGCCGGTCCAGGCCGGCGAACCGGCCCCAGAAGTCGTCCCAGCCTGCCTGCTCCAGGCCCCGGATCCGACGGGTGTCGACCGAGTCCTTGCGCTGGGCGAAACCGACCGGGATGGTGGCCTCGATCGCGGAGCGCAGCCCGGCCAGGTCGTCCGGCAGGTCGGCGGCGGTCAGCGAGGTACGCACCGCCGACATCCCGCAGCCGATGTCGACGCCGACCGCGGCCGGCGAGACGGCCTGCCGCATCGCGATCACCGAGCCGACCGTGGCGCCCTTGCCGAAGTGCACGTCGGGCATGACGGCGACACCCTGCACCCAGGGCAGCGCGCCGATGTTGCGCAGCTGCTTGGCCGCCTGCGGCTCGATGGCGTACGGGTCGGTCCAGACCCGGACGGGTGCCCGGGTACCGGCGAGAGGGGTGAATCCCATGATGGACTCCTTATGTCGTGCGGTGACCGATAATGATCAGACTTGACCGGCCAGCGGCAGTGCGCGGATACGAAAGGGCCGCCCGATCCCGGTGGGATGGGCGGCCGGCGGACGCGTCAGCGTCGGCGTCAGTCGCGCCACCCCGGCTCGTTGCGCCGCAATGGGCGGTAGGCACGGTTTTTGGCGGTGGTCTGCAGAGGGGTGCCGGCGGGGAGCAGGCACCGGCGGGCATCGGTGCGGACGCGTCGCGACATGGCGTGCTCCCTCCTGGTTTGATCGGTTGACGGTGCACCGACGAGAGTAGGAGCGCTGCGCCGCGTCCGCAATGGATATCCCCGCGCGGGCCGGTATCCCCCCGGCCGTAGGGCAGACTCGCGGACATGGTGGAGACCTCCGTGCGCCTGCTGCGGCTGCTGACCCTCCTGCAGGTGCGCCGGGAGTGGTCCGGCGCCGAGTTGGCCGACCGGCTCGCGGTCACCACCCGCACGGTACGCACGGATGTGGAGCGGCTGCGGGTGCTGGGCTACCAGATCGAGTCACACCCGGGGGTCGCCGGTGGCTACCGGCTCGGCGCCGGGTCGGCGCTGCCACCGCTGCTGCTCGACGACGACGAGGCCGTGGCGGTGGCCGTCGGGCTGCGGGCCGCGGCGGGTGGCTCGGTGACCGGCATCGAGGAGACCTCGCTGCGGGCGCTGGCCAAGTTGGAGCAGTCGTTGCCGTCCCGGCTGCGGCACCGGGTGGACGCCCTTCGCTCGGCCACCGTCTCCGCCGCCGGCGGTGGCCCGACCGTGGACGCCGACACGCTCACCGCCGTCTCCACGGCCGTGCACCGCCGGGAGCGGCTGCGGTTCGACTACGCCGGGCATGACGGCGCGGTCAGCGTGCGCGACGTCGAGCCGTACCGTCTGGTCTACACCGGTCGGCGGTGGTACCTGCTGGGGTGGGACACCGACCGGGCCGACTGGCGGACCTTCCGCGCCGACCGGCTCCGGCCGCGGGTGCCGACCGGCCCGCGCTTCGCGCCGCGGGAACCGCCCGGTGGCGACGCGGTCGCGCACGTGCTGCGCGGCGTCGGCTCCACGGCCTGGCCACACCCCGCCCGGGTACGTCTGCACGCCTCGGCCGAGACGATGGCGCAGCGGATCCCCACCACGGCGGGCCTGCTGGAGGCGATCGACGAGCGGGCCTGCCTGCTGCACACCGGCGGCGAGTCGCTGGGCAATCTGGCCGCCTTCCTCGGCACCCTGGCTGTCGACTTCGACGTGCTCGACCCACCGGAGCTGCGCGCCGTCATCCGGGACGTCGCCGCCCGGTTCGCCCGCGCCGCCGGCCCCGCGCCGGGGTGGGTCGCGGAGCACCCCGGCGCGGACGTGGCGGTGGAGCTATGACTGCGGCACCAGCCGGAAGGACTGCGCCGCGGTGCCGTTGCAGGTGTACTGGACGAGCTGGACGCTGTCCGCCGTGGACCCGCCCGGCACGTCGAGGCACTTGCCGCTGGAGCGGTTGACCAGGCGGTAGTAGCCGCCGCCCTCGGGCTCGGCCCGCCACTGCTGGTTGTTGCCGCCGCTGTAGGACCAGAGCTGGATGGGCGCCGAGTCGGCGGTCGACCGGTTCGTCACGTCGAGCACCTGGGCGCTGTTGTTGCGGTTGTTGACCCGCAGGTACCCGCCGCTGGTCGGCACGAACTGGTACTGCTGGGCGAAGCTGCTGTTGCACGCGTACTGCTGGATGGCCGTGCCGTTCGCGCTGGCCGCGGCCCGCGCGTCCACGCACTTGCCGTTGCCCCGGTTGACAGCGGTGTGCCAGACGGTCGGCGAGATCGTGCCGTCGGACGGCGGGGGCGTGGTCGGGGGGACGGTGCCGACACCGGCGAGCCAGTGCAGCCCGTCGATCAGCAGCTGGTTCTGCTGGGCGCTGTCGAAGGTGGAGGACAGCCCGGTGTTGGTGCTGTAGTTCATCGCGTTGTGGCCGAAGTTGGCGTAGAGCATCTTGTACTGCCGGTTGCTCCAGACGAGCGGGTAGTAGCCGCCGTACCAGGACTGGTTGGGGTCCGTGCCGACCGGGAAGCTGGACGGGTCGACCGAGGCGAGGATGTCGATGTTGGGGTTCTGCCGCAGGTCGTTGCTCCAGGAGTACCACTCGCTGATCGACGACGGGAAGGTCGCCGGGAGGTTGCGGGTGGCGGCGTGGGTGCGGTTGTCGGCGCGCATCGTGACCCGGGTGGGTCCCCAGGTGTTCGTCTGGAACGAGCCGGTGCCGAGGAAGGTGTTGTAGTACCAACTCCAGCTCGACGGGTTGTCGGTCCACGCGCTGACGTGGAAGCCCAGCCACGCCCCGCCGTTCTGCATGTACTGCTGGAACGCGGCCCGTTGCGCGGTGGGCGGCGCGTCGTCCAGGAACATGACGACCTTGTACTGGGCCAGGTTGGCGGTGTTCAGCAGACCCCAGTTGTTGGTGGCCTCCCAGGAGAAACCGTACTGGGCGGCAGCCTGCGGGAACCAGGCCCGGGCGTCCCTGACGAAGTCGATGTGCGCGGCGTCCCAGGTGCCGTTGTAGAAGGCCAGGACCTTGAACGTCGGCGCGGCCTGCGCGCTACGCGAGGCGTTGACCGCGAGACCGGCGGTCAACGCGACGACCAGGGCGACGAACAACGACAGGATCCGTCTGGTACGGGAGGAGAGTTCTGCGATCACCTGATCGTCCCTTCGGTCGGGACGCGCGCCGCCGCGTCGATGTGAATCTGTTCACAAGGTTTACAGATAGATGAAAGATTATGCGCTCCGGTTGGGCGGCGTCAATCGCGGGGCGACCGATCGGGTGGGATTCCTGCGGCAACGGGTACCCCGGCCGGATGACCAGCCCAGACGCCGTCGACGTCGACCAGCCGCTCGCCGTGGACGTGCCCGCCGCGCCGCACGACGCCAGCGGCGAGCGGGTGCCCACCCGCGACCTGGCCGACCTCGCGCCGGCGGCCCGGTCGGCGCGCCGCTGGACCCCGAGCCGGGTGGTGGCCACCCCCGCCGCGCTCGACCACCCGCACGGCCAACGGATCGTCGAGCGGGTGCGGGCACTGGGCATCGAGGTGGAACACCTGCGCGCCAACCGGCTCACCGGGGTACGCGGGCAGACCGACCGGGAGACGTACTCCCGGGCCAAGTCGACCATGGCGATCGTGGTGAGCCCACCCTCGCGGCGCGTCCTGCAACCCATCGCGCCCAGCGCCGACTGGCGGGTCGACCTGGCCGAGGGCTGCCCGGCGCACTGCCAGTACTGCTACCTCGCCGGCTCCCTGTCCGGCCCACCGGTGACCCGGGTGTACGCGGACCTCGACGACATCCTCGCCGGGCTGGCCGCGTACGCCGGGCGCGGGACGGTGACCAGCCGCAACGCGCGGCGCGCCGACGAGGGCACCACCTTCGAGGCGTCCTGCTACACCGACCCGCTCGCCCTGGAGCACCTGACCGGCAGTTGGCGGCGCGCGGTGCAGCACTTCGCCGACTGGGACGCCCCCGTGCAGTTGCGCTGGACCACCAAGTACGCCGATGTGGACACCTTCGTCGGGCTGCCGCACGCCGGCCGGACCCGGGTCCGCCTCAGCGTCAACTGCGCCCCGGTGAGCGAACGGTTCGAGGGCGGCACCGCCCGGGTGCCGGACCGGCTGGCCGCGCTGCGCCGGCTCGCCCTCGACGGCTACCCGGTCGGGCTGACCATCGCGCCGATCATCGCGCTGCCGGACTGGCGGGACCGCTACGGCGAACTGCTCGACCAGGTCCGCGCGGCGGTCGACGGGGTGCCGGACCTGGACCTGACCGCCGAGCTGATCACCCACCGGTTCACGCCGGGCAGCAAGGAGGTGCTGCTCGGCTGGTATCCGCGTACCCGGCTGGAGATGGACGAGGAGTCCCGCACCCGCAAGCACGGCAGGTTCGGCGCGGTGAAGTACGTCTACCCCCGTGAGCAGATGGCCGAGCTGCGCGACTGGTTCACCACCGAGCTGACCGCTCGCGTGCCAGCCTGCCGAATCCTCTACTGGACCTGACGGTCAGCCGACCGAGGAGCGGGCGACCGGGGCGGCGAAGAACGTGTCCGGGTACGGCTCGTCGCGCAGGCTGTAGTGCCACCACTCACGGTCGTAGTTGACGAACCCGGCGTCGGCCATCAGCCGCTGCAACAACCGGCGGTTGTCCCGCGCCGCCCCCGTGACGCGGGGGTCGGCGGTGTGCGCCCGCGAGTCGAAACAGTCGAAGCCCGTACCCATGTCGATGCTGTTGTCCGGGAACCGTTGCTGGCGCGGCGCGGTGCAGGCGACCAGCGGTTGCCCGACCCGGTACGGAGGTTGGCTGGCGGCGGGCTCGTCGACCAGGGTCAGGTCCAGGGTGCTGCCGCGGCTGTGGGCGGTGGGCGCGCCGATGTAACCGTCGGCGAAGAGTCGACTCTTGGCCAGGTCCGGATAGAACTCGGCCTTGGTCTGCTGCTCGCCGGGGCGCTTCGACCAGGCGACGAAGTCGTCCACCGCCGGCTGCGGGCGGTAGCAGTCGTACACCTTGAGGCTGTGCCCACCGGCCAGCGCGGCGTCCTGCACCCGGCGCAACGCCTCGGCCGCCTTCCTGGTGAGCAGGCACAGCGGCTCGTGGTAGCCGGCGATCGGCCGGCCGACGAAGTTGTGCGGCGTGGCGTAGCGGATGTCGGCGTGGATGCGCGGGTCGAGGTCGGTCAGCACCACGAACCCCGGCAGCGGCGCCGCGACGGAGGCGGACGGGGTCGGCGCGGGTGTGGGGCTCGCCGACGTCGGCGGCGACGCGGTGGGAGTGGGCCGGGGCTGCGGCCGCGAGCAGCCGCCGAGCAGCCCGGCGAGCGCGAACACGACGGCCAGGCGGTAGCGCACGGCTCCTGTCTATCAGCCCGGCCGGGGCCGCCATCCCCGGATCCATGTGGTACGCCAGCCGAAAGTGACCGAAAAAACTCCGGAACTTTTCCGCAAACGCAGCGAAGCTTCGGTCGGCCTGGCATGTCGTCAACCCCCGTCCGTGAGGCAAGATGACGCGTGGAACGGGCACGCCGTTTCGGGACACACGGCGGGCGACCGACTTGTGGTCGTTCCTCCGGCTCGGTGAAGGAGACGCGGGTGGGCGCGGACGACGGACGCAGGGTGACCATCACCGCGATCGCACGGGAGGCCGGGGTGTCGGTGCCGACCGTGTCACGGGTGCTCAACGGTCGCTCCGATGTGGCCCCGGACACCCGGGAGCGGGTCGAGGAGTTGTTGCGCCACCACGGCTACCGGCGTCGTACCAGCCGTAGCGTTCGCCGTGCCGGCCTCGTCGACCTGGTCTTCAACGACCTGGACAGCCCCTGGGCCGTGGAGATCATCCGGGGCGTGGAGGATGTCGGGCACGGCGCGGGCGTCGGCACCGTGGTCTCCGCGATCCACCGGCAGCCCACCGCGGCCCGGCAGTGGTTGCAGAACCTGCGCACCCGGGCCACCGACGGCGTCATCTTCGTGACCTCGCACCTGAGCCCGCCGCTGCACGCGCAACTGCGTCGCCTCAACGTGCCGGTGGTGGTCGTCGACCCGGCCGGGGTACCGGCCATGGACGTGCCGACGATCGGCGCCACCAACTGGGCCGGCGGGCTCGCCGCGACCGAACACCTGCTCGCGATCGGGCACCGACGCATCGGTTTCGTGGCCGGGCCGACGCACCTGCTGTGCAGCCGTGCGCGGCTCGACGGTTACCGGGCCGGGCTGGAGGCCGCCGGGGTGCCGGTGGACGACAAGCTGGTCTACCCGGGCGACTTCTACCACGCCTCCGGGTTCTCCGGCGGGACGGCGCTGCTCGACCTCGCCGACCCGCCGACCGGCATCTTCGCCGCCAGCGACCAGATGGCCTTCGGTGTCTACGAGGCCATCCGGCGCCGCGGGCTGCGCGTCCCGGACGACGTGAGCGTGGTGGGTTTCGACGACCTGCCGGAAGCCCGCTGGGCCTCACCGCCGCTGACCACCGTGCGCCAACCGTTGGTCGAGATGGGACGGTTGGCGGCCCGGACCGTGCTGCGCCTGGCCCAGGGCGAGGGCATCGACTCACCCCGGGTGGAACTCGCCACCGAGTTGGTCGTTCGGGACAGCACCGCCGCCCCGCCGACCGGGTCGCCCGCGTCGGCGTGACGGCCGGCACTGCGCCGGAAACCGGTTGGACCGGTTCCGGTCCGTTCCCGAAAGTTCCGGCCCGGGCGACCGAGGGTCACCCACGGCGGGCGCGGTGAGCGACCGGCGGTCACCCACCGCGCCGCACGGTCAGTGGTGGTGGTGCCAGGGGACGGCCTTGCGGATGGTCACCGGCAGTGCGGGCGCGCCGTCGACCGGTGCCGGGTCCTCGGCGGTCGGCGCCACTCCCCCGGCGGCGATCCGGTCCAGGGTGGCCAGGCCGGCCCCGTCGACCTCGCCAAAAATCGTGTAGTTGGGGCGCAGCGCGGAGTTGGCGTAGACCAGGAAGAACTGGCTGCCGTTGGTGTCCGGCCCGGCGTTGGCCATGGCCAGCACGCCCCGGGCGTACACCCGGCGCTCCCCGGTCGGGTCGGTGGGCGCGGGCGGCAGGTCGGTCGGCAACTCGTCGCGGTACCGGTAGCCCGGGCCGCCCTCACCGGTGCCGGACGGGTCACCGCACTGCAGCACGCTCAGCGTCGGGTACGCGGTGAGCCGGTGGCACGGGGTGCGGTCGTAGAAACGCTTGCTCACCAGGTGCAGGAAGCTCTGCACCGTGCACGGCGCGGCGGCCCGGTCCAGGGTCAACCCGATCGGCCCGTGGTTCGTCGCCAGGGTCACCCGGACGCTGCCCCGGGCCGGGGTGCGTCGCGGGTCGGGCGGCAGCGGCACCGGCCGGGCCGCGGGTTCGTCCGGGGTCTCGGTGTACGCGCACGGGCCGTGGGTGGTGCGCGGCGGTCGGGTGGCGGTGTCGACAACGGTGGCCGACGCGGCGGAGACGCGCTCCGCGGCGGCCGACGGGCC
>NZ_JAKKFF010000337.1 GCF_022229015.1 Micromonospora foliorum | reverse complement strand
GTCGGCGCCGCCGGGGGCGCGGGCCGCGTCGCTGGCCCGGGACAGCAGCGGGTTGACCCGGTCCCGCTGGCCGGCGACGTCCACCGCGCGAAGCTGCGCCGGGTCACCCTCGGTGAGCGTCAACGTCTCGGCGCGGGCGCGTTCCAGCTCGGCGCGCAGGTCGGCCGGCGGGCGCAGCGCCACCGCCTCGGTCAGGTACCAGAGCAGTTCGTGCAGCGGTCGTAGCACCGCGAACGCCTCCGCCATCGCCGGCAACGTCTCGGGCGCGTCCCGCCAGTCCCGCCCGCCGAAGGTCACCTGGGCGACCTGCTGCCCGGCACCGAAGCAGTCGAACACCGTGCAGCAGGGAAACCCGCGCTGCCGCAGCTCGGTGTGGATGCCGCAGCGGTGGTCGGGGCGCAGGTTGGGGCAGGGCGAGCCGGCCGGCTTGTCGATGGCGAAGTCCGCCGACGCGGCGAAGGCGGGCACCACGCAGCACAGCCCGAAGCAGCGTCCGCAGTCGGCGCGCAGCTGCGCCGCCCCGGACGGCGGTGTGGTGCGGTGCGACACGCCTACGGCCCTCCCGTCGATCAGGACGGACACCATTGTTTCCGGTGCCGACCCGACCGGTCCGGTCGGGGGTCACCGTGCGTGCGTGTCACCGGCCGTCGCGGGGCGGGGCGCCGGGGTACGAGCATCACCCGGCGGCGGAACCAGTCGGTAGAGCTCCCGCTCTCCGTCGCCATGCCCGTACTTCTGGTCGAAGTGCCGTTTCACCGTGGCGACCGGGGTGCGGTCCCCGTCGGCGGGCTCGGCCAGCGCGAACACCGCAGGGGGTGCCCCGTGCGCGCGGGGCGGCAGCACGGCCCGCACCGTCACCGCCCCGGTCACCCGGAAGTCGCGGCAGTCGACGTAGTGCTGCCCGTCCACCGTCACGTACGGCACGCGTACCTCGACCACGTCCGACTCGTCGTGGCGCAGCGTGACCGTGACCGACCAGTACCGCTCCAGGTCGAGGGTGGCCTGCTCGTGCTCCCACAGCTCCTCGAACCGGGCGTGCACGAACCCGCCCCACGGGCTGTCCATGTCCACCTCGAGCTGCGGCACGTTGAACGACAACTTCCCGATCGGGAAGAACGAGATCAGCGCCCGCCCGTCCCACTGGTAGAGCTGGATCGACGGGGACGCGTCGTAGAGCCGCACCTGCAGGCGGTGCCGCAGCCGCGAGTCGAGCGCGTCGGTGAACGCGGCCAGGTGGCGCAGGTTGGTGCGGATCTGCCGGGGCACGTCCACCCGTTGCCGTTCCAGCTCCTCGGAGCGTTGCTGGGCGGCGGTGCAGTCGGGGTCGAGCAGGAGCAACTGCACCTGGGCGCCGTTGGCGAGCGCCGCTCGCACCGCGCTCAGGGTCTCCTCGCGGTGCCGTTGCTCCAGCAGGATCGTCCAGGTGTCGAGGATGCGCACCCGCCGACCGGAGCGGTGCAGCCGCGTCACGAACGCCTGCTGGTCGAAGCTGAGGTGCTCCTGCACCCGCGCCTTGCGGGCCTCCTCGAACATCGGGTCGAAGATGACGTACGAGATGGCCGCGAGGACGACGCTGGCCCCGAGGTTGAGCAGGAGGTCGCTGAGGAAGCCGGTGCTGCGCCAGGCGGCCAGCAGCATGACGACGGCGACCGCGAACAGTGCCCCACCGACGATGAAGGCGCGTCGTTGCCGCCCGCCCCGACCAGCCCACCCGGGCATCCGGTCCCCTTCCGCCGTCGGTCGGCCCCACCGCCGCTTGCTGATCACCGGAGTTCGGAGGATACGTGCCCGCTTTGCTGGGCGCTGTCCCTTCTCCGAGCGGCTGGTTCGCCTCTCGGACCTGCCGCACCGCTCATAGGGTGACGGTAACGGAGTCGTGCGACCACAGAGGGTGGCGGGGTGGACGAGAGCGAACGCGAGCAGGCGCTTCTCACCGTCCTGACCACCGAGCACTACGCGTTGCAGACGTCCCGCGCCGGCACCATCGCCGAGGCCACCGGCCGCGCCACCATCTTCCTGTCCGTGCTGTCGGCGGCGCTGATCGGCCTCGGCTTCGTCGCCAGCAACGACAAGCTGGTCCGGCCGTACCTGGCCGCGGTGCTGCCGACGCTTGTCATCATCGGGGTGCTGACGTTTCTGCGGCTGGTGGAGACCACCGTGGAGAACTCGTTGGACCTGCGGCGGATCCAGCGCATCCGGGCCTACTACCAACACCAGCTCGCCGGCGAGCACGACTTCTTCGCCGACGCGGTGGTGGCCGAGGACGCCATGACAACGGCCTGGAACCTGGTCGGCACGCGGCCGGGGCGGTGGGAGTTCCTGCTGACCACGGCCGCGCTCGTGGGCGCGGTCAACGCGGTACTGGGCGGGCTCGGCATCGCTCTGGTGGTCACGACCGTCGGGGGCGGGGGCGAGGTGACGGTCCTGGTCGGCGTGCTGGTCGCGGTGGTGGCGTTCGGTGTGCAGTTCGCGTACATCGTCCGGGCGTCGGCCGCGCCGATGCGCTGATGACGCCCGCCGGTGCTGGTCAGACCGAACGCCAGTCGTCGTTCGTCAACGCCGCGGCCTGGGGCCCCATCAGCAACATGCCTCCGTCGACCGGCCAGGACGCGCCGGTGACGTAGCTGGCGGCGGGGGAGGCGAGCAACGCGACCACGGCGGCCACCTCCCGGGCGTCGCCGGGCCGCCCCAGCGGCACGCCGGGCCGTTCCTGGGTGAACGGGTCGACATCCTCCTGACCGGTCATCGGCGTGGCGATCTCGCCCGGGGCGACGGCGTTGACGGTGATCCCGTCGGCGGCCAACTCCTGGGCCATCACCCGGGTCAGCAGCCCGAGCCCGCCCTTCGCGGCGCAGTACGCGGCGGAGCCCACCCGGGGCGCGTGCTCGTGCACGCTGGTGATGTTGATGATCCGCCCGCCGGCGCCGGTGGCCCGCATCCGTCGCGCGGCCCGCTGGGCGCACAGGAAGGGCGCGTCCAGGTCGACGGCGAGCACCTCGCGCCACTGCTCCCACCCGGTGTCGACGAACGGCGTCGAGCCCCCGGTGCCGGCGTTGTTGACAAGCACCCCGATGCCGCCCAGCCGGTCGGCCAACTCGTCCACCACCGCCGCCGCGTCCGGCAGTCGGGTCAGGTCCACCTCGACGACCTCGCAGCGCCGACCCGTCGCGCGGACCTCGGTGGCCGTCCGCTCGGCGCCGTCGGGGTCGCCGTACCAGGTGATGCCGATCTCGAAGCCGGCCGTGGCCAGCGCCACCGCGCAGGCCTTGCCGATGCCGGAGTCCGCGCCGGTGACGACGGCGATCCGGGGGTAGCTCTCGTATCGCTGTGGCATGCTGCCGCACTACCCCGGCAGGGCCGGCCCAATCGCCACCGGGACGACGACTGGTCTGTCGACGGCGTACCGTCCCCGGCTACCGTCACCTGATGCCCGGCGAGACCGCCTGACCCCTGTCGTCACCGGCCGTCGGGGTGCGGAAACGGGGCGCGGCGGCGGTGAGCACCGCGGCGGCCGTCGGGGCGGACCACCCGTCGGTCAGCTCCGCCACGAGGTCGGCGACCAGCCGGGTCACGGCCGGCTCGCCACCCGGGTGCAGCGCCTCGGCGACGATCAGCACCGACGAGGTGCCCGCCCGCACGGCCGACCAGCCGCTCTGCCGGTTCGTCCACCGTCGCGCGTGCGCCCGCCCGGCGGAGTCGACGAAGGTCACCTCGCCCGGCTCGGGATGCTCGGTGTCGCCCGCGAAACTCAGGTACGCCTCGTCGCCGTGTGCCGGCCGGACCACCAGGTCGCCGTCGACCCGGTCCAGGTCGAGCACCGCTACCGGGATGGCGTACGCGGCCGAGACGGCGTTGCAGAGATCGACGAGCGGGTGCACCCGGGGCAGTTCGCCGTCCAGGCGCAGCCGGCGCAGCAGCGCCTCGGCGGCGCACCGGTACTTGGTGGGCCGCAGCCCCATCGCCGCGTACGCCCGCCGCCACGCCTGGATCTCCGGGAACCCGCTCTCGGCCCCGCCGGCCAACCGCCGCCGCGCGTCGGCGAGATGATCGGCCGTGCGGGCCGTCACGTCGGCGGTGGCGGTGATCCCGGCGGCCTGCACTACACCGGCGACCAGGTCGGGGTACGCGTCGTGAAGCTGCGGAGAGTGTTCGAACTGCACTGTGGTCCTATCGTTCGGTGAGGGCGAGGGTCACGCCGAGCGCGACGAACGTGCCGGCGGCGGATCGGCGCAGCCAGTCGCTGACCCGGGGTCGGGTCAGCACCCGGTCGCGTACCCGGGCCGCGAAGATGCCGTAGCCGCTAAACACCACGAAGGTGAGCAGCATGAACACCGCGCCGCAGCCGAGCATCGCCCGGGTCGAGCCCGGTGCCGTGGTGTCCACGAACTGCGGCAGGAACGCGACGAAGAACATCGTCGGCTTCGGGTTGAGCAGGTTGACCAGCACCCCGGACACGATCACCCGGATCGCCGAGCGGGGTGGGGCGTCGGTGGTCACCGCGAAGGCGTCGCGGTCCCGCGCCATGGACCAGGCCAGGTAGAGCAGGTAGCCGACGCCGAGGTAGCGGACGGTCTCGAACGCCGCGGCGCTGGTCTGCATCAGCGCGGCCAGCCCGGTCATCGCGGCCAGCAGGTGCGGCAACGTGCCCAGCGTGCAGGCGAACGCGGCCAGCACGCCGGCCCGCGCACCCCGCGACAAGCCGGCGGAGAGCGTGAAGATGACCCCGGTGCCGGGGGTGACCACCACGACCAGCGTGGTGAGCAGGAACGGGATGGTCACGATCGTCCTCCGGCGCGATTGGCAGGTCTGGCTCCTGCTCACTCTGCTGCCACAATGGCCCGATGGGCAGAGCCAAACCGACGGCGTCCGAGGGGTCCATATCAGCCGGCTCCGACTTCCTGCACCTGACCATCACCGACGCGGCCCCGGGCGGGCGTGCCGACTGGCTGACCGACCGGCTGCGGCAGGCCATCGCCGAGGGTCGGGTGCCGGTCGGTGACCGACTGCCCCCGACCCGGGTGCTCGCCGCCGACCTCGGCGTCTCCCGGGGGGTGGTCACCGAGGCGTACCAGCGCCTGACCGAGGAGGGGCACCTCGCCGGTCGGGGCCGGGCCGGCACCG
Organism: Micromonospora foliorum; assembly: GCF_022229015.1. GTDB lineage: Bacteria > Actinomycetota > Actinomycetes > Mycobacteriales > Micromonosporaceae > Micromonospora > Micromonospora foliorum. The sequence goes on along the minus strand of NZ_JAKKFF010000337.1, from coordinate 27 downwards.
TGGTCGTCGCCGCGCCGGCCGCGCCCA
>NZ_JAKKFF010000336.1 GCF_022229015.1 Micromonospora foliorum | reverse complement strand
GGCCGGGCGGGGCGGGGCCGGGCGGGGCGGGGCGGGGCCGGCCGGGCCGGGCCGGGTTAGGTGGTGAGCCAGGTGGTGAGCCAGGTGGTGGCGGAATCGCGGATCGGGGTGGGGACGTCGTGGCCGCCGGGAAACTCCTCGTAGGTCACGTCGTAGCCGAGGTCGTGCAGGCGGGGGACGAGGCGGCGGCTGCACATGTCGATGGGCAACACCCGGTCGTCGACGCCGTGCGAGATGAAGATCCGGGGCCGGCCGTGGGTGACCGGTGGCGCGGCGAAACCGGGGGAGAAGGCCAGCACCGCGTCGATCAGATCCCCGTTCGCCAGGCCCAGCGACAGCGCGTACGAGGCGCCGTCGGAGAAGCCGCCGACCGTCACGTCGGACACCGGGTAGGTGTCGAAGACGGTCGCCAACAGCCCGTCGATGCGTCCCACGTCCGCCCCGAAGCCGCCGGCGATCAGGTCCCAACTGGCCGCCGACGAGTCCGGGGCGACAAGCAGCAGGTGCTGCGCGTCCGCGACCGGCAACAGCAGGTCCAGGCCCTGCCGCGCCGAGCCGCCCGCACCGTGCAGGAGCAGCACCAACCGGTACGCCGAGCCGTCGGCCGCCGGCTCCGGGGCGTACCCCAGGGCCAGCCGGTCACCGTCGGGGCCGGCCATCGGCACGAGCCCGGTGCGGCCCGGCGCCACCGGCGGGTGGCGGCGGGCGGTCAACCGGCCGTCCCGAGGGTTCGGCGGCGAGTCCCAGTGCGACGGCGCGGAGTCGGACACGGGTCGGCGCTCCTCGCGGTGGACGAAAGGTCCGACCCGGTTACCCGGCCCGTGCGGGGTTAACCGTCAGCGTGCTCAGCCAAGCGTCGACTCAGGCGCTGGCCCGCGCCACCAGGGCGGACGGGAAGAGGGTCACCGGAGCCGCCGGGCGTCCGTCCAGCAGAGCGGTGGCCGCGGCGCCGGCGATCCGCCCCACCGGATGACTCGCCGTGGTCAGCGCCGGGGCCGTCATCCCGGCCAGCGGAATGTCGTCGAAGCCGGCCACCGCGACGTCGCCGGGCACCCGCGCACCGGCGTCCCGCAGCCCCGCGATCACCCCGAGAGCGGTGTCGTCGCTGATCGCGTAGATCGCGTCGATGTCCGGCCAGCGGCCCAGCGCCTCGCCGGCCGCCGTCCGGCCGCGCGCCGCCCTGAAGTCCCCGGGCAGTATCCGCTCCGGTAGGCCGGCCTCGGCCATGAGCCGGCGGTACGTCTGCACCGGGCGTTGCGCGCAGGGCAGCCACCGGGGGCCGGTCACCATGGCGATCCGGCGGCGACCCGAGGCGTACAGGTGGCGCAGCACCGCTTCGGAGCCGGCGGCGTTGTCGACGTCGAACGACGGCACGGTAGGCGAGCCGACGCCGATCGAGACCACCCGACCGCGGAGCGACCGGGGCACCGCCGCCAGCAGCTCCTCGGTGGTGTTGACCAGGATCACCCCGCACACGCTGCGGTCCCCGTCGAGTTGGTCGAGGCTGCGGGGGTCGCCGAACGGCAGCCAGTACAGCGCCACCCCGACACCGGCGGGCGTGCACACCCGGGCTGCCGCGCCGACCACCTGGTGCACGTACGGGTCGTCCAGCACCGCGGCGCTGGTGCCCAGAACGGCCACGACCAGGCGTACGCCGCCGCCGCCGCGGACCAGCGCCCGGGCGGCCGGATTGGGCACGTAGCCGAGTTGGTCGACGGCTGCCGTGACCTGTTTCCGGGCGGCCGGCGAGGCGAACCCGGTGCCGGCGATCACCCGCGACGCCGTGGACCGGGACACCCCGGCGACCCGGGCCACGTCCTCGAGGGTGGCCGCTCGGTGTGCCGCTGTCGTCATCGTCGCCTCCTGCGGCGGCCCGTCGGGTCGGACCAACGCCTGCTCACATCATGCCCCGGCCGGGCCGGCAGCGGTAAGGGGCGGTTCCCGGTTGTGGTGGTAGCGCTCTCAGGTGTGCGATCGTGCCAGGAGATCACCCCGAGAAAGAGGACCTACCCTCGTGAGCGCCCCCACCAGTCGACCCGTAGCCCCGGATCTCGCACCGCCGACCCTGCGGAGTGTGCGGCTCGCCCGCAACGGCGTCGCTGTCACCTTCACCCTCAACGGGCTGGCCGTCGGCAGTTGGTTCTCCCGCGTCCCGGCGGTCCGTGAGGCGTTGGACCTCTCCGCCGGCCGACTCGGGTTGCTGCTGCTGGCGATGAGCGTCGGCGCGCTGCTCGCCATGCCCACCTCCGGCCTGCTCGCCCAGCGGTTCGGCGCGGCCCGCACCGTCACCATGGCCACCGTGCTGGTCGCGGTCGGCCTGACCGTCGCGGGAGTGGGCGCCACGATGACCGGGTCGTTCGCCGTCGTCGCCCTGGGACTGGTCGCCCTCGGCTACGGCTCCGGCGCCTGCGACGTGGCGATGAACGTCGAGGGCGCGGCGGTGGAACGGCGGCTGGGTCGTACGATCATGCCTCGTTTCCACGCCGGGTGGAGCCTCGGTTCGGTGGCCGGAGCGGCGCTCGGCGCCGGGGCGGCCCGGTTCGACGTGTCGGTCGGCGCGCATCTCGTCGCGGTGGCGGTGGTCGTGTTGACCGGCACCGCACTCGCCGCCCGCACGTTCCTGCCCGTGGGCAGCGATCACACCGGCGACCCGGCGGATGCCACCCCGGCCGCCCGTCGCCGGGCGCAACTCGCCGCCTGGCGGGAGCCGCGCACCCTGCTGGTCGGGCTGTTCGTGCTGGTGGCGGCGTTCACCGAGGGTGCCGCCAACGACTGGCTGGCCGTTGCGTTCATCGACGGACGGGACCTGAGCGAGGCCGCCGGGGCGGCGGTCTTCGCGGTCTTCGTGGTGGGCATGACCGTCGGCCGCACCGCCGGCACCATCGCGCTGGACCGGTGGGGTCGGGTGCCGGTGCTCAGCGGCACCATCGGGCTCGCCGTGGTCGGCGCCGGCCTGGCCGTGCTGGCGGGCTCCGGGCCGGTGGCCATCATCGGTGTCGCGCTGTGGGGCCTCGGTGCGTCGCTGGGCTTCCCGGTCGGGATGAGCGCGGCGGCCGACGACGAGGCGCACGCGGCGGTGCGGGTGAGCGTGGTCGCGGTGATCGGCTACACCGCGTTCCTCGGCGGCCCGCCGTTGCTGGGGCTGATCGGCGACGAGGTCGGCACCCTACGCGCGCTGCTGGCGGTGCCGCTGCTGCTGTTGCCGACCCTGCTGCTGGTGCCGGTGCTGCGCCCGCCACACCCCGCGGGAACGGCTTCGTCGGTAGCTAAAAACTAACCCACTTCGCCGCCGGGCGGTATCGGGTGCGTGGCCGACTGCGCCGCGCACCCGTGCTGGTTACGGTCGCCCGATGCCAACCGACGAGATCACCGCCGCCGCGGCGGGCACCTGGACCCTGGGCGACCGCACCGTGCACCGGATGGGCTTCGGCTCCATGCGGATCACCGCGAACCCCGACCCCGACCAGGCCGTCGCCCTGCTGCGCCGCGCCGTGGAGCTGGGCGTCAACCACATCGACACGGCCGCGTTCTACGTCTCGCCCGGCGGCACCCTGCGCGTCGGCACCGGCCCGGCCCGCTACGCCACCGAGCTGATCCGCGCGGCGCTCACCCCGTACCCGGAGGACCTGGTGATCGCCACCAAGGTCGGTTTCGGGTACGACCCGGAGAAGGGCTTCACCGAGGCGTACACCCCCGGGCAGTTGCGGGCCCAGGTGGAGGAGAACCTCCGCCGGCTCGGCCGCGACCAGCTCGACGTGGTGAACCTGCGCCTCGGCCGGGGGCCGGGCCCGGTGCCGCTGGCCGATCGGTTCGGCGCGCTCGCCGAGTTGCGGGCCGCCGGGCTGATCCGGCACCTCGGGCTCTCCAACGTCCGGCCGGAGCAACTGGACGAGGTGGCGGGCATCGCGCCGGTGGTCTGTGTGCAGAACAACTACGGGGTGGACGCCTACCGGGAGCAGGACGCGTTCGTGCGGCTCTGCGGTGAGCGGGGCATCGCCTACGTGCCGTTCTTCGCGCTGGCCGGCACCGGGCGGGAGGCGGGCGCGAGCGCCGCGCAGGGCGAGGCCGTGGAGGCGGTCGCCCGCGCGCACGGCGTCACCCCGCAGCAGGTACGCCTCGCCTGGACCCTGCACCAGGGCCCCCACGTGCTGGCCATCCCCGGCACCGCAGACCCTACCCACCTGGAGCAGAACATCGCCGCCGCAGCCCTGACCCTGACCCCGGAAGACCTGATCCACCTCTCCCGCCCCGCCTAGCCCGCGTTGATCATGAAGTTAGCGGCATCGATATCGGCGTGTCGCGCCGCCAACTTCATGATCAACAGTGGGGAGGGGTGTGCAGCCTCGGCGGCGGGGCTCTGGCTCACGGGGCGTAGACGAGGTCCATCGTGTCGGTGTGCCCGGACCAGCGCAGGTCGAGGCGCCAGCAACCGGCCTCGGGCAGGTCGATGATCGACGGGCCAGGGCCGCCGGCGACCTCCCGGATCACCCGGGTGTCGGTGCCGTCCAGCCTCGCGGTGATCACCAGGGTTGCCGGTGCGGTCGGGTCGGGTGAGGTCGTGGCGGCGCGGGCCACCCAGAGGATCTTGTTGTTCGACCCGTCCGTCCGGACCTGCCGCAACGGGTGGGCGAACAGCACCGCCACGATGTCACCCTTGGCACCGAAGACGTGCGGGACTCGCGCGTCCCCGCTGAATCCGGCGTCCGCCCAGTCGGGCAGCGACCCCGTCTCGACGCGCGCCGCGCAGGCGGTCGGCGTGCTGGCCGTGGTGGCCGCACCCGCCGTCGGCGCCGCGCCGCTGGTCGTGGTCGTACAGCCCGCCAGCAAGATCACCGAGGATGCCAACACCAACCTGCCCCAGGAAACCATCTCGCCCCTTCCGCTACGCGGCGACGACCCGTCGCACCTTTCCGACACCGCCCCGGCCCGCGAGGTTCCTAGCGCACTGAACGCGCGATCTCGATCGCCTCGGCCTTGGTGAGGGTGCCCTCAAGCCGGTAGCTCACGTCGTCGTCCTGCCAGATCAGGGTCGAGCCGGCCAACCGGGCGGTTTCCCTGCGGATCTCGCCCGCCCGGTCCACGTAGGACACCGCGTGTGGGCCGTCGACCCAGACGGCGAAGTCGCCGTTGACCTGGACCCAGTTCGCGCCTGGTGGGGTGACCTCCTTGTGGAAGGCCAGGTCGAGGTGACCGTCGAACGCGTCGACGCGCAGCGCGCCCCCGTCGTAGAGCAGCGTCGCCACCCGGTACCGGCCGGTGGCGTCCGGGTCGGCGACCAGCACCTGCTCGGGCGGGCCCAGCTTCGCCGGCAGGCGGATCGGAAACCGCACCGCCCGTTGCGCCTCGTCCAGGGCGACGGCCCGCTGCCCGGGCAACGGCGACGCGGCGCCGCCGGGCGGCGTCGGGGCGGGCGAGGTGGCGATGCTGACCCCGGCGAAGCGCAGCAGCCCCGTGACGGCGTCGGCGATGGCGGCCCGCGTCGGCGGCAACAGCGCCACCAGCAGGGTGACGACCGCCACCGCGGCGAGCGACCGCCACCGGCGCCGCCGGGGCGCGGGCGTGTCGAGTCGTACGCGGACCCGGGCGGTCACGTCGGGCGGATCGGGGGTGTCCAGCCAGGCGGACAGGTCACGCAGCTCCCGTTCGAGGTCACCCATGCCGGACCTCCTCACGGTCGAGCAGGCTGCGAAGTTTCGCCAACGCCCTGGACGTGCGCGACTTCACCGTGCCCCGGGGCCAGCCCAGAGCCGACACCGTCTCCTCCTCGGTGAGATCGAGGAAGTACCGGCAGACGATCACCTCGCGGTCCCGTACCGGCAGTTGCCGCAGGGCCTGCACCAGCGATGCCCGGCGCTCCCCGGCGAGGACCGCGCCGACCGCGTCGTCCTCGGCGATTTCGGACGCCGGGTCCGTTGCCGCCGCCCGCAGGACGAGCCCGTCGCGCCGGCCCCGGGAGCGGTGCAGGTTGCGGGTCTCGTTGGCGACGATCGCGAGCAGCCACGACCGGAAGGACGCGTCACCGCGAAAACGGGACAGCTTCCGGTACGCCTTCACGAACGCCTCCTGGATGACGTCCTCGGAGTCCGAGCCGGCGCCGAGCAGCACCGCCGTCCGGTACGCGGACGCGGTGTGCCGGGCGACCAGGAGGTTGTACGCCTCCAGGTCACCTGCCCGAGCGCGGGTGACGAGCGCCTCGTCGTCCAGGGGAGCCTCCGTTCGGATCACACCCATGACACCGCCCACCCGCCGCGGGTTCCACCCGGCTCTTCCGGCGCAGGTCAGCTCTCTCCCATCCGGCGTGCAGCGTATTGCCAGGAATCGGTGCTGCACTGGAGGGGCGTCGAGGAGAGGGGCGGGGGCATGAGCTGGTTCAATCGTCGTTCGCGGGGTGCCGGGGCGACCCCGACGAAGCTGGATCGGGAGGCGACCCGCGACGACCTCGCGGCGTTGGAGGCGTTCGTGGCCACCCGGCGGGGGGTGGAGTTCTACCTGGAGCCGGAGACGACCGCGACGGACACCACCGTGGTGGCGATCGCCCACGACGGCGAGTGGATCCGTCGCCGTACCGGGACACCCCGCGCGGCCGGGACCATCGCCCGCAAGCACGCGGTGCCGCTCTACGAGGCGGCACGCACCGGCTACCCGGAGCGGATGCGGACCTGGAGCCGGGCCCACCCGGAGCGCCACGCCCGCTGAAATGGTCCCAGTGGTGGTGGGTGTAGACGAGTCAGCGCGGCTGCGGTAGCTCCGCTGCGGCGAGTGCGGCCTGGATCTCGCGGGCGTGCGCGGGGCTCTGCCCGGCGTCGATCGTCACACTGTGCTCGTCGGCCACGACGGCGACGCCGGCCTGGACCGCGCGCGCGTCAGGATCACCCGGATAAAGCCCGACACGACCGGCCAGGTGGTGGAAATGCGGGGCGACCATGGTGACCGAACTCCAAGATTGATCACGGACACTGGCGTGACGCCCGCCGATCCGAGGTGGGAGGGCCGCCCAGCACCGTCCCGCCGAACGATCGGCGCAGGCCAAAGCAGGTGCGGACGTCCTTTGCTCTGCTGACCTATATGCACCGGGCACGGAGCGTCAGTGGCGCGTATAGGTCAGCAGAGCAAAGGACGTCGGGCATTGATCTGGGGCATTGCGCGTGCCGACCCGCAGTCGTGGCAATCGCTGAATCTCGATGAATCACGCCCGTCTCGCGGGGCTGGACCGGCGTTGACCCGCGGCGGAAGGGTGTGGCAGCATTCGCGGCCTGACGGCAGTGAAGGAAGTCGGTGCGATTCCGACGCGGTCCCGCCACTGTCACCGGGGAGCGATCCCCCCTCGTGAGTCACGGCCGTGTGTCTGCGGTTGGAAGGCCGGGGGAGAGCGTCGATCCGGAAGCCAGGATACTTCGGCCGTCGGGACGTACCCCAGGGCGTGGACACCCGAGGAGGACCCGATGACGCACGGCGTCTCATTCATCGACGATCATCGTCATAACCTGCGCACCGGGCGCCGCGCCGCGCCCGGAACCGGCCGCGCCCGCACGCCTCGGGCCGGCCGCTGCGGCGTGCGCCAGGTCGCTGGCTTCCGGTAACCGCTGAGCCGAGCGCCCGCCGCTGACCGGCCCCGACGTCCGCGTCGGTGCGTCGTTCACCCGGGCCGTCGTACCGGCTGACGCCGTACCCACCCGCATCGTCCCGGTCGCCCCGTTGGGGGCCAGGGCGTCACTTTCCGGAGCCAACCGTGCGCATCCTGCTGCTGTCCACCGCCGACACCGACCTGCTGGCCGCCCGCGCCAGCGGCGCCGACTACCGGTTGGCCAACCCCGCCAGGGTCGCCGTCGAGGAGGTGCCCGCCCTGCTCGACGGGGTCGCCCTCGTCGTCGTACGCCTCCTCGGCGGTCGGCAGGCGTGGCCGGACGGCCTCGCCGCGGTGCTCGCCACCGGCGTGCCGACGGTCGTCCTCGGCGGCGAGGCGCTCCCTGACGCGGAGCTGATGGCCATCTCCACCGTGCCGTCCGGGGTCGTCACCCAGGCGCTGGCGTACCTGGTCGAGGGCGGGCCGGACAACCTCGGGCAGTTGGCCCGGTTCCTCTCCGACACGGTGCTGCTTACCGGCGAGGGGTTCGCCCCGCCCGCGCCCACCCCGGCGTACGGCGTGCACGGGGAGTACCCCGCCGACCCGGACCGGCCCACCGTGGGAATCGTCTTCTACCGGGCGCACGCCCTCGCCGGCAACACCGGCTTCGTCGACGTGCTCGCGGACGCGGTCCACAAAGCCGGCGGCAACCCGCTGCCGATCTTCTGCGGCTCGCTGCGCGGGTTGACCGCGGGCGCCGGCCCGCTCGGGCTCTTCGCCCGCTGTGACGCGCTGCTGGTCACGGTGCTCGCGGCCGGCGGCGCGGTCGCCGCGGACGCCTCCGGTGGCGGCGACGAGGACGCCTGGGACGTCGGGGCCCTGGCCGCCCTGGACGTGCCGGTCATCCAGGCGCTCTGCCTCACCAGCACCCGCGGGCAGTGGGCCGGCAGCGACGCCGGGCTGTCCCCGTTGGACGCCGCCATGCAGGTGGCCATCCCCGAGTTCGACGGCCGGATCGTCACCGTGCCGTTCTCGTTCAAGCAGATCGACGCCGACGGGCTCTCGATCTACGCCGCCGACGCCGAGCGGGCCGCCCGGGTCGCCGGGATCGCCGTGCGTCACGCCCGGCTGCGGTACGTGCCGCACGCCGACAAACGGGTCGCCGTGGTGCTCAGCTCGTACCCCACCAAGCACTCCCGGGTCGGCAACGCCGTCGGGTTGGACACCCCGGCCTCGGCGGTCCGGCTGTTCGCCGCGCTGGCCGAGGCCGGCTACGACCTGGGTGACGCGCCACCGCCCGACGACGGCAACGCGCTGATCCACGCGCTGATCGCCGCCGGTGGCCACGACGTGGAGTGGCTCACCCCGGAGCAGTTGGCCGCCGCCGAGGCCCGGATACCGGGGCAGACGTACCGGCGCTGGTTCGACCAGGTCCCGGCCGAGCTGCGCGAGCGGATGCGGGAGCACTGGGGTGAGCCGCCGGGCGAGCTGTACACCGAGGGCGGCGACATCGTGCTCGCCGGGCTGCGCTTCGGCAACGTGGTGCTGCTGATCCAGCCGCCCCGCGGCTTCGGGGAGAACCCGATCGCCATCTACCACGACCCGGACCTGCCGCCCAGCCACCACTACCTGGCCGCGTACCGCTGGTTGACCGCGCCCGTCGCGGACGGCGGCTTCGGCGCGGACGCCGTGGTGCACCTGGGCAAGCACGGCACCCTGGAGTGGCTGCCCGGCAAGGGTCTCGGCCTGGCCGCCGACTGCGCGCCCGACGCCGTCCTCGGCGACCTGCCGCTGGTCTACCCGTTCATCGTCAACGACCCGGGCGAGGGCACCCAGGCCAAGCGGCGGGCGCACGCCGTGGTCGTCGACCACCTGGTCCCGCCGATGGCCCGTGCCGAGACCTACGGCGACCTGGCCAAACTGGAGCAACTGCTCGACGAGTACGCGACCGTGCAGGCCCTCGACCCGGCCAAGGTGCCCACCGTGCGGGCCCAGATCTGGGATCTGGTGCGCGCCGCCGAGCTGCACCACGACCTGCACGCCGAGGCGATGCCCGACGCGGACGACTTCGACGACTTCGTGTTGCACCTCGACGGGTACCTGTGCGAGGTCAAGGACGTGCAGATCCGCGACGGGCTGCACATCCTCGCCGACGCGCCCACCGGCGAGCCACGGGTCAACCTCGTCCTCGCGGTGCTGCGCGCCCCGCAGATCTGGGGCGGCGCCCGGGCCCTGCCCGGCCTGCGGCAGGCCCTCGCCGTCGCGTACTCCCTCGACGAGCAGGAGCTTCTCGCGGCGCCGGGACAACGACTGGCGCTGCCTGCGGCGCTGACCGAGGTGGTGGACGGGCCGGCCGGCACCGCCGCCGACGCGATCGACCTCATCGAGGCCCTCGCGCGGCGGTTGGTCGTCGGCATGGAGACCCTGGACTGGGCCGTGGACGCGGTCGACGCCGTGGTGACCGAGGTGACCGGTCAGTCGATCCCGGACGTCGCCGCGGTGCTGCACTTCGCCGCCACCGAGCTGGTGCCCCGACTGGACCGGACCACCGACGAGCTGACCCACACCCTCGGGGCGCTGGACGGGAGGTTCGTGCCGCCGGGCCCGTCCGGCTCACCCACCCGGGGTCTGGTCAACGTGCTGCCCACCGGCCGCAACTTCTACTCCGTCGACCCGAAGGCCATCCCCAGCCGCAACGCCTGGGACGTCGGGGTGGCCCTCGCCGACTCGCTGCTGGCCCGGCACCTCGCCGACACCGGCGCGTACCCCCGCTCGGTGGGCTTGACCGTCTGGGGCACCAGCGCCATGCGGACCCAGGGCGACGACATCGCCGAGGTGCTCGCGCTGCTGGGCTGCCGGCCGGTCTGGGACGACCGGTCCCGGCGGGTCACCGGCGTCGAGGTGGTGCCGACCGCCGAGTTGGGCCGGCCCCGCGTCGACGTCACCGTGCGCATCTCCGGCTTCTTCCGCGACGCGTTCCCGCACGTGGTGGCGCTGCTCGACGACGCCGTCCGGCGGGTCGCCGCGCTGGACGAGCCGGACGAGGAGAACTACCTGCGGGCGCACGTCGCCGCCGACCTCGCCGAGCACGGCGACGAGCGGCGGGCCACCGCCCGGATCTTCGGCTCCAAGCCCGGCGCGTACGGCGCGGGGCTGCTGCCCCTGATCGACGCCCGGACCTGGCGCAGCGACGCCGACCTGGCCGAGGTGTACGCGGTGTGGGGCGGCTACGCGTACGGCCGGGGCCTGGACGGGCGGGAGGCGCGCGCCGACATGGAGCGCTCGTTCGCCCGGATCGCGGTGGCGGTGAAGAACCAGGACACCCGCGAGCACGACATCGTCGACTCCGACGACTACTTCCAGTACCACGGCGGGATGGTGGCGATGGTCCGCCACCTCACCGGCACGTCACCGCAGGCGTACGTGGGTGACTCGGCGATGCCACACGACGTGCGCACCCGCACCCTGGGTGAGGAGACCCGGCGGGTGTTCCGCGCCCGGGTGGTCAACCCGAAGTGGATCGCCGCGATGCGCCGGCACGGCTACAAGGGCGCGTTCGAGCTGGCGGCCACCGTGGACTACCTGTTCGGCTACGACGCCACCGCCGGCGTGGTGGACGACTGGATGTACGAGCACCTGGCCGCCGCGTACCTCTTCGACGAGACCACCCGGGAGTTCCTGGAGCAGTCCAACCCGTGGGCGCTGCGCGGCATCACCGAGCGGCTGTTGGAGGCCGCCGACCGGGGGCTGTGGGCCAAGCCGGAGCCGGCCACCCTCGACCGGCTGCGCGACACGTACCTGGCCAGCGAGGGCGACCTGGAGGACCGGGCATGACCGCGACCACGACTTACCCGTTCAGTGCGGTGCTCGGCATGGCCGACATGCGACTGGCGTTGCTGCTCAACGCGGTTTCCCCGGCGATCGGTGGGGTGCTGGTCCGGGGCGAGAAGGGCACCGCCAAGTCCACCGCCGTACGGGCGCTCGCCGCGCTGCTGCCCCCGGTGCGCCGGGTGGCCGGTTGCCGGTTCGCCTGCGACCCGGCCGAACCGGACCCGGCCTGCCCGGACGGCCCGCACCCGGCCGACGCCGCCGCCGAGACCCGTCCGGCCCGTCTCGTCGAGCTGCCGGTCGGCGCCGCCGAGGACCGGGTGGTCGGCGCGCTGGACCTGGAGAAGGCGATCGGCGAGGGGGTTCGCGCCTTCGAGCCGGGTCTGCTCGCCGCCGCGCACCGGGGTGTGCTTTACGTCGACGAGGTCAACCTGCTGCACGACCACCTCGTCGACCTGCTGCTCGACGCGGCGGCGATGGGCCGCAGCCACGTCGAGCGGGAGGGCGTCTCGGTCAGCCACGCGGCCCGGTTCCTGCTGGTCGGCACGATGAACCCGGAGGAGGGGGAGCTGCGCCCGCAGTTGCTCGACCGGTTCGGGCTCACTGTGGAGGTGGGCGCCAGCCGGGATCCGGAGATCCGGGTCGAGGTGGTCCGCCGCCGGCTGGCCGCCGACGCGGACCCGGTGGGCTTCGCCGCCCGCTGGGCCGACGCCGACGCGGAGATCGCCGGCCAGGTGGCCGCCGCCCGCCGCCGACTTCCCGGGGTACGACTGCCGGACGCCGCGTTGCGGCAGATCGCCGAGGTGTGCGCCGCGTTCGACGTGGACGGGATGCGGGCCGACATCGTCACCGCCCGTACCGCCCTCGCCCACGCCGCCTGGCGCGGCCGGGACCGGGTCACCATCGACGACGTCCGGGTGGCCGCCCGGCTGGCCCTGCCGCACCGCCGCCGCCGCGATCCGTTCGACACCCCGGGGCTGGACGAGAAGCGCCTCGACGAGGCGTTGCAACGCGCCCAGGACGCCCACCCCGACGATCCGGACGACGCCGGCCCGGACGACCATGGCCCGGACGGCGGCGGCCCGCAGGGCGGTGGCCCG
>NZ_JAKKFF010000335.1 GCF_022229015.1 Micromonospora foliorum | reverse complement strand
TGGGCGGGTCGCCCGATGAGCCGGACCGCGCTGCTGGTGACGCACACCGGCCGTCGGCGCAGCACCGAGCATGCCCGGTCGGTCGCCGCCGACCTGATCGCCGCGGGTTTCGAGGTACGGGTGGTGGCCGACGAGGCCGACGACCTCGACCTGCCCGGCGTGGTGCCGGTCGCCGGCCCCCAGGCCGCCGAGGGCGCCGAGATCGTCTTCGCGCTCGGTGGGGACGGCACCTTCCTGCGCGCCGCCGAGCTGGCCCGGCCGGCGAAGGCGCCGCTGCTCGGCATCAACCTCGGCAAGGTGGGCTTCCTGGCGGAGGCGGAGATCGACGACCTGGACACGGCGGTCCGGGACGTCGTCGGCCGCAACTACACGGTCGACGAGCGGCTGACCCTGGACGTCACCGCCGAGTTCGACGGTGGGCCGACCATCGAGTCCTGGGCACTCAACGAGATCAGCATCGAGAAGGGCGAGCGGGCCCAGATGCTCGAACTGCTCGTCGACGTGGACGGCCGGCCGCTGTCGCGCTACGGCTGCGACGGTGTCGTCTGCGCCACCCCCACCGGCTCCACCGCGTACGCGTTCTCCGGTGGCGGCCCGGTGGTCTGGCCGGAGGTGGAGGCGCTGCTGCTGGTGCCGATCAGCGCGCACGCGTTGTTCAGCCGCCCGCTGGTCACCGCCCCGACGTCCACCTTCGTGATCACCGTCGACCCGTTCACCACCCTCGCCGTGCTCTCCTGCGACGGCCGGCGGGTCTACGACCTGCCGCCCGGCGCGCGGGTGACGGTGCGCCGGGGCGGCCTGCCGGTACGCATCGTGCGGCTGCGCCCCCGCCCGTTCACCGACCGGCTGGTGGCCAAGTTCGGCCTCCCCGTGCACGGTTGGCGCGGCAGCCGCCGGTGACCGTGACGCACACCGTGGGTGGATGTCAGTTGTCCACCTGACGACATGTCGCCGCTGCGGCGGCGGGCGACTAGTGACCTGGTGACAGGCTCCGACGCAGACTCCGATCGGCCCTCATCCACGGATGGCGGGCCTGGAGGAGTAGAGGAGCCCATCGCATGCACTGGTCCCCCCGCTGGCTCGCCGTCGGCGCGGTCGGCGCGTTGGTGGTCGGCGTCGCCGCACCGGCGTCCGCCGACCCGCCCGCCCGGCCCACCGGCCCGACGTCGGACACGCCCGCCCAGCACGCACCCGTCCGCATCACTCTGATCACCGGCGACCAGGTCGACCTGGTGCAGGCGGCACCCGGTCGGGTGGCCGCCACCGTCCACCCCGGCCCGGGGCGCAACCGGATCACCTTCCAGACCGTCGAGGCGGACGGCGGGTTGCGCGTGCTGCCCAGCGACGTCATGCCGTACCTCTCCACGGGGGTGCTCGACCCCGACCTGTTCGACGTGCAGGAGTTGGCCGCCGACGGCTACGGCGACGCCGCGCAGGGCGCGTTGCCGCTGATCGTCCGCTATCAGGAGCCGGCCGCCGGACGGGTCAGGCCGCTGGCCGGCGCCACCGACGCGCGTCCCCTGGAGAGCATCAACGGCGCCGCGCTGCGGGTCGGCAAGGGCGACCTCGGTGGTCTGTGGACGTCGCTGCGCGGCGCGCCCGGGCAGCGGGTCACCGCCGGTTCGCCGGCCCGGCTCGGCGCCGGTGTCGACCGGATCTGGCTGGACGGGAAGGTCCACCCGACGCTGGAGCACAGCGTGCCGCAGATCGGCGTCCCGATCGCCTGGGCCGCCGGCCGGGACGGTGCCGGCGTGAAGGTGGCGGTGCTCGACACCGGCGTCGACGCCACCCACCCCGACCTGGCCGGCCGGATCGCCGAGGCACAGGACTTCTCCGGCAGCGGCAGCGCCCGCGACGGGCACGGCCACGGCACCCACGTGGCCGCCACCATCGCCGGCAGCGGGGCCGCGTCCGACGGGAGACGCAAGGGCGTCGCCCCGGGGGCGCGACTGCTGGTCGGCAAGGTGCTCGACGACGGTGGCTCCGGCTACAGCTCGTCCATCATCGCGGGCATGGAGTGGGCCGCCCACTCCGGCGCGAAGGTGGTCAGCATGAGCCTCGGTGGCGACCCGACCGACGGCACCGACCCGATGAGCCAGGCGGTGAACGACCTGACCGCCGAGACCGGCGCGCTCTTCGTGGTCGCCGCCGGCAACTCCGGCGCCGCGCGTACCGTCGGGGCGCCCGGCGCGGCCGCGGCGGCGCTCACCGTCGGCGCGGTCGACCGCGACGACAACCTCGCGGAGTTCTCCAGCCGGGGCCCGCGTCTCGGCGACAACGGCCTCAAGCCCGAGATCACCGCGCCGGGCGTCGGCATCATCGCCGCCCGGGCCGCCGGCACCGCCATGGGTACGCCGGTGGACGACGCCTACACGACCGCGTCCGGCACCTCGATGGCCACCCCGCACGTGGCCGGCGCGGCGGCGATCCTGGCCCAGGAACACCCGGACTGGCCCGCCGCGAAGCTCAAGGACGCGCTGGTCAGCACCACGAAGGCGAACCCGGCGCTGACCGTCTTCGAGCAGGGCGCCGGCCGGGTCGACGTGGCCCGCGCGCTCGGCCAGCGGGTGTACGCGTCCGGCACCGTCGACTTCGGCCGGCTCAGCACCGGTGGCGCGACGGTCGAGCGGACCGTCACGTACACCAACGGCGGCACGGCCCCGCAGACCCTGCGGTTGGCCCTGGAGCTGCGCAACCTGGACACCCGTGCGGCCGAGACCGACGGGGTCGCGGTCGGCGGCGCCGAGGTGACCGTGCCGGCCGGCGGCAGCGTCGCCGTGCCGTTGCGGGCCGACCCGGCGAAGCTGGACCGGGGTCTGCACAGCGGGTGGCTGGTGGCCATCGGCGCGGACGGCGTCGCGGTGCGCACCGCCGTCGCGTTCACCCTCAGTGGTCCGCTGCACATCGTGACCGTGCGGGCGCTGGACATGCAGGGTCAGCCGGGTCTCGCGTCGGTGCTCACCCTCTTCGGTGAGCAGCCCGAATCCGACTGGCTCGGCTGGGTCGGCGGCGAGGTGCGAATCCAGGTCGAGGAGGGCCCCTACCTGGTCGAGGCGCTGATCGAGCACGGTGCCCCGCTGGACGAGCAGATCACCCTGGTCACCGACCCGGAGCTGCTGGTCGACCGGGACCTCACCGTGGTGCTCGACCCGCGCAAGGGCACCCCGGTGCGGATCGAGACGCCGAAGCCCTCCGAGCAGCGGTCGACGATCAGCTTCTACGAGCACCGGGTCTTCGGCAACGGCCGGCAGGTGGACCACGGGGTGATGACCTTCAGCACCATCCAGCAGGTAAACGTCACCCCGACCCCCGCGGTGCGCCAGGGCGAGTTCGAGTTCGCGTCGCGCTGGCAGTTGGTCGCGCCGATGGTGGACGCGACGATCAGCGGGGTGTCCGGTCCGCTGGACATCAACCTGATGGGCTACTCGCCGGCAACGACCGACCGGCGCAGGCTGCCGCTGGTCTGGGCCGGCACCGGCACCCCCGCCGAGCTGACCCGGGTACGCGGCGCCGCGGCGCTGCTCACCACCAGCCCGGACGCCTCGGAGGAGGAGCAGATCGCGGCAGCGGCCGCCGCCGGGGCGAAGGTGGCGCTCGTCGTCCGACCCGCCGACCAGAGCGCGTGGACGTCCTGGACCCCGTTGGGCGACCGGCTGCCGATCCCGGCGATGGCGGTGGCGTACGACGACGGGCAGAAGATCATCGCGGCGGTCCGGAAGCGCCACACGACGCTGGACCTGACGTTGACCGTGGAGAGCCCGTACCTGTACGACGTGTGGCAGGTCTCGAAGGGTCGGGTCCCCGAGCGGATCGTCCACAGGGTCACCGAGGGGAACACCGCCGAGGTCACCAACCACTACGGGAACGTCGGCGGGGAATGGGCCAGCGAGCAGCGGTTCGGGTGGCGTCCGTGGCAGGACACCGCCTGGAACGACAACCAGCGGCTGGTCCGTGCCGGCACCACCCGGCAGGAGTTCGTCAGCGCCGGTGACAACTGGTGGCAGCAACGGGTGCTGCACAAGCTCATGTTCATGCAGTGGGGGCAGCTGATCGGTGGTCTGACCCAGCAGCCGAGGCGCTACGCCGCCGACGACCGGGTGACCGAGACCTGGCACGCGCCGGTGATCCGCCCGGCCGTCCCGGCCAGTGGGGCGCCGGTGCCCACCCGCACCGGTGACAACCTGGAGCTGCGGGTGCCCGAGTTCGTCGACGCCGAGGGGCACTACAGCCTGGCCGGCGAGAGTGAGGAGTCGGACACCGTCACGGCGCGGGTCAGCCGCAACGGGCAGCAGATCGCGGACCTCTCCGCCGGTTGGGCGCCGGTGCCCACGACCGCCGGGGCGGCCCGCTACCGCCTGGACGTGACCACCCAGCGGTCCTCGGTCGAGTGGCGCTACGGCACGCGGACCGACACGGCCTGGGAGTTCACCTCGGGCCGACCGGCGGGCGACGCCGCCACGCCGTTGTCGCTGCTCCAGGTGGACTACCGGGTGCCGGCCGACCTGCTCGGCACGGTACCCGGCAACCGGCCGCACCGGTTGGGGCTGACCCTGCGGCAGCCGGCCGGGGTGCCGACGCCGACCGGCACCAGCGTCCGGGTGCAGGTCTCCTTCGACGGGGGCGTCACCTGGCGCAACGCGCCGACCACGGGGTCGGGCACCCGGTACACCGCGACCGTGCCGGCGGGGCGCGGAACGGTGTCGCTGCGGGTGCACGCCGCCGACCGGGCCGGGAACACCGTCGACCAGACGGTGCTCCAGGCGTACGGGATGCGCTGATCGGGCAGGGCGGGGCGGCCTGGGCCGTCCCGCCCCGCCGGATGGGGTCCGCCGTCGGTCGACGGCGGACCCTTTCGCGTCAGAGCCAGCCGCGTCGGGCCACCTGGAACGCCAACCCGGGCCGGGTGTCCACGCCGGCGGCGGCCATCAGGTCGGCGATCCGCCGTTGCACGGTCCGCCGGCTCACCCCGAGCTGGGAGGCGATGGACTTGTCCGGTACGCCCGCCACGAACAGCGACAGCAGCCGGGCCTCGTCGGCGTCGGGCTGGTAACCGTCGCCCGGCTGGTCCGCCGGCTCCGGCCGTCGAGCCTCGGGGGCCGCGACGGCCAGGGGGTCGTCGAGGCGCAGCCGGGTGGCCACCCGCCAGTGGCTCTCGAAGAGGGCGAGCAGCGCGTCGAGCAGTTGACTGCGGCCGATCACGGCGGCGCTCGGTTCGCCGCCGTCGCGGTCCGGCACCAACGGGCAGACGGCCGTGCGGGCGTCCACGATGGCCAGTCGGACCGGCAGCCGGTCCAGGACGCGGGCCTGCTCCCCGGCGGCGACCCCCTTGGACAGGTCGGCCAACGCGCCCGGCTCCAGCAGCAGGTCACGCTCGTAGATGGCCCGGTAGCTCACCCCACGGGCCAGCGCGTCGAACTCCTCGACATTCTCCGGGCCGGCCATGGCGAGGGGATTGGCCCGGCAGAACCAGAGCACCTCGGTACGCGCCGAATTCTGCAAATCGCGCAACCGGTCCCGCAGAGCCCGGGTGCCGGTGATCACCTCCACCAGGTGGTCGACGTGGTGTCGGCGCAGCCCGGAGCGGTACTCCTCGGCCAGTTGGGTGACCAGCCGGCGGGCCGCCTCCAGATCCTCCTGGCGGCGCAGCAGCGTCCCGCCGAGGGCGACGTCCGGGGCCGTCGGGCGCAGCGGGGCGTCCGGGTCGTTGTCGGTGGGCTGCACAAGCCCCTTGCCGCGCAACGCCTCGACCTGGGCGACGACCTGCTCACGGGGCCGGTGCAGGCGACCGGCCAACTCGTCGATGCGGGCCGTGGTGAGCTGGAGCAGGCAGCGGTAGAGCTCCTCCTCAGCCGAGGTCAGGCCGATCACGTCCAACACGGGGCAGAACTGTACGTCGGCCGGGTACCGGCCGTACCCGGGCCCGTCGGCTGGTCAATTGTCGGGCCGCGCGTCTACTGTCGGTGGCTGTGCTGGAAGAGCTGCGCATCACCGGACTGGGCGTCATCGAAGACACCACGCTGCCGTTGACCGGCGGCATGAACGTCATCACCGGCGAGACCGGTGCGGGCAAGACGATGGTGGTCACCGGCCTCGGCCTGCTCTTCGGCGGCCGGGCCGACGCCGGGCGGGTCCGCGCCCAACCCGGCCGGGCGGTGGTGGAGGGGCGGCTGCGGCTGCACGGGCGGGTCGCCGACGCCGTGCACGCGCGGATCACCGAGGCCGGTGGCGAACCCGACGAGGACGGCTCGGTGCTGCTGAGCCGCACCGTGACCGTGGAGGGGCGTTCGCGCGCCCACGTCGGGGGCCGGAGCATGCCGGTGTCGATGCTCGGTGAGGTCGGCGAGCAGGCGGTCGCCGTGCACGGCCAGTCCGACCAGCTGCGGTTGCTGCGCCCGGCCGAGCAGCGGGCCGCACTGGACCGGTTCGCCGGCCCCGCGCACGAGAAGCTGCTCGACGCGCTGCGCGAGGCGTACACGGGATGGCGTCGGGTCGTCGACGACCTGGCCGACCGGCGGCGTAACGCCCGCGAGCGCAACCAGGAGGCCGACCTGCTGCGGCTGGGCCTCGACGAGATCACCCGGGTCGATCCGCAGCCCGGTGAGGACGACGAGCTGAAGACCGAGGCGCAGCGGCTGGAGCACGCCGAGGGCCTGCGGACGGCCGCGCAGATCGCCCAGCAGTGCGTGGCCGGTGGCGCGGAGGCCGCCGAGGAGACCCCGGACGCGGCGGCGTTGCTCGGCACCGCCCGGCGGACCCTGGAGGCGCAGTCCGGCACCGATCCGGCGCTCGGTGAGCTGGCGGCCCGCCTGGAGGAGGCGGCCACGCTGGTCACCGACGTGTCCGCGGAGCTGTCGGCGTACCTGGCGACGCTGGACGCGGACCCGGCCCGGTTGCAGCACGTCTACGAGCGGCGGGCCGCGCTGCGCGCGCTGACCCGCAAGTACGCCGACGACGTCGACGGGGTGATCGCCTGGGCCGATCGGGCCCGCACCCGACTGTCCGACCTGGACATGTCCGACGACCTGCTCGACGAGTTGGAACGGGAGGGCCAGCGCCTCGCCGTCGAGGTGGCCGACCTCGCCGGGCGGGTGTCCACCTCCCGGCAGGAGGCGGCGGTCCGCTTCGCCGACCAGGTCACCGTCGAGCTGGCCGGTCTGGCCATGCCGCACGCGCGGATCGAGGTGGCGGTGCTGCCCCGTCCGGCCGGGCGCGCCGAGCCGACGCTCTCGGTCAACGGCGTCGAGGTGGGGGTCACCCCGGACGGCGGTGACGAGGTGGAGCTGCGGTTGCTGGCCCACCCGGGCGCGCCGTCGCTGCCGTTGCAGCGCGGCGCCTCCGGCGGTGAGCTGTCCCGGGTGATGCTCGCCATCGAGGTGGTGTTCGCCGGCTCGGGCGGCCCGCCCACGTTGGTCTTCGACGAGGTCGACGCGGGGGTCGGCGGTCAGGCGGCGGTGGAGATCGGCCGCCGGCTGGCCCGGCTGGCCCGCAGCCACCAGGTGCTGGTGGTCACGCACCTGCCGCAGGTGGCCGCGTTCGCCGACCGGCACCTGGTGGTGGCGAAGGACACCGGTGGCGCGGTGACGACC
The DNA here is from genome assembly GCF_022229015.1 of Micromonospora foliorum. Classification (GTDB taxonomy): domain Bacteria; phylum Actinomycetota; class Actinomycetes; order Mycobacteriales; family Micromonosporaceae; genus Micromonospora; species Micromonospora foliorum. The sequence goes on along the minus strand of NZ_JAKKFF010000335.1, from coordinate 2,625 downwards.
AGCGGGGTGCGCGTGGTGGAGGACACCGAGCGGGCCCGGGAGTTGGCGCGCATGCTGGCGGGTTTGCCCGATTCAGATCTGGGTATCGCCCACGCCGAGGAGCTTCTGGCAGTGGCCGCCAAGGAAAGGCGGTTGTGACGCCGCGTATTGTGAGCGCAAGCACACCGGCTTGTGCCGGTGTGTGCTTCCCTGGGTAGGCGGCCCTGCTCAGGCATGTCGCGACAGAAAAGTCTGCCTCACATGCCAGGATGGTCACGATGCGTCTACCCACGTTGCGCCGGAACCGGAACTCCGAACCGGGCAGAGTCCTCGGCACCGCACGCCTTGATCGCCGGACGAAACGTCTGGTCGGTCGGCTGCGCCCCGGTGACATCGCGGTCATCGACCACGTCGACCTGGACCGGGTGGCGGCCGACTCACTCGTCGCCGTCGGGGTCGCGGCGGTGCTCAACGCCAAGCCCTCGGTCTCCGGCCGTTACCCGAACCTCGGCCCGGAGGTGTTGATCGCCGCCGGCATTCCGCTCCTCGACGACCTCGGTGAGGGCGTCTTCGAGCGGATCCGCGAGGGCGACCAGGTGCGCATCGAGGGCAACACGGTCTTCGCCGGTGACGAGCCGGTGGCCCACGGCAGCCTGCAGGACGCCGAGTCGGTCGGCAAGGCGATGGCGGACGCCCGGGAGGGTCTGTCGGTGCAGTTGGAGGCGTTCGCCGCCAACACGATGGACTACCTGCGCCAGGAACGCGACCTGCTGCTCGACGGCGTCGGGGTGCCGGACATCGAGACCCAGATGCAGGGTCGGCACTGCCTGATCGTGGTGCGCGGCTACGACTACAAGGCCGACCTGGACGTGCTGCGCCCGTACATCCGGGAGTTCAAGCCGGTGCTCATCGGCGTCGACGGCGGCGCGGACGCCCTGGTCGAGGCCGGCTACACCCCCGACGTGATCATTGGGGACATGGATTCGGTCACCGACGACGTGCTGCGCTGCGGCGCCGAGGTGATCGTGCACGCGTACCCGGACGGGCGTGCGCCGGGCCTGCCCCGGGTCAACGGCCTCGGTGTGCCGGCGATCACCTTCCCGGCCGCGGCGACCAGCGAGGACCTGGCCATGCTGCTCGCCGACGAGAAGGGCGCCTCGCTGCTGGTCGCGGTCGGCACCCACGCGACCCTCGTCGAGTTCCTCGACAAGGGTCGCGGCGGGATGGCCTCGACGTTCCTGACCCGGCTGAAGGTCGGCGGCAAGCTGGTCGACGCCAAGGGGGTGAGCCGGCTCTACCGGCAGAGCATCTCCGGCTCGTCGCTGCTGCTGCTGGTGCTGTCGGCGATCGCGGCGATGGCGTCCGCGGTGGCCGTGTCGACCGTCGGGAAGGCGTACCTGGGCGTGGTCGCCGAGTGGTGGGACAATTTCGTGTTCCAGCTGTACCGGCTCTTCTAGTTCCCGACCGATCAAGAGGCTGCAAGCGTGATCAACTTCCGCTACCACGTGGTGTCCCTCACCGCGGTCTTCCTGGCTCTGGCGATCGGCCTGGTGGTCGGCACAGCCGCCCTCAACGGCCCGGTCGCCGACTCGCTCAAGGAGCAGGTCACCGGGCTACGCAAGGACAACCAGCAGTGGCGTCAGACGGTCAGCAACATGGAGAAGCAACTCGCGCTGGAAGAGGAGTTCGCCGAGGAGATCTCCCAGGTCGTCCTGCCCGGCACCCTCACCGGGCGTCGGGTCGTGGTGCTCAGCCTGCCCAACGGGCGCGACCACACCGAGGGCGTGCTCAAGAAGCTCCAGCAGGCCGGGGCCACCATCACCGGCCAGGTCGACCTGCAGGACAAGTTCATCAATCCGGACAACAACTCCAACCTGCTGGAGTTGGCCGTCACCGCGGCCCGCCCGACCGCGCAGACCACCGGCCTGCCGGGCAACGGGCACGGTGTGGAGACCTCCAGCGCGCTGCTGGCCAGCGTCCTGCTGGACCGGGCCCAGGGCGTCGCGCCGGTCAGCGACGCCGACCGGCGGGCGGTGCTCGCCGCCTACAACAACGCCGGCTACCTGACCACCGACAGCAACAAGGTCACCGCCTCGGCGGAGGCGGTCGTCGTGGTCAGCGGCCAGCCGTACGTCGACAAGGACTCCGACAAGCGGGACGAGTCGGTTGTCAAGATCGCCGAGCAGTTCGACCGGACCGGGGCGATCGTGGTGGGTGGCAACGGATCCGTGGGCGGCAACCTGGTCGGCGTGGTGCGCGGCGACCCGGTGCTCGCCCAGACCATCTCCACCGTCGACAACGCCAACACCGTGCAGGGCCAGGTGGTCACCACCCTCGCCCTGGTGCAGCAACTCACCGAGAAGAAGGCCGGACAGTACGGCGTCGGCGACAACGCCCCGTCGCTGCTGCCTAGACTGCCCCAGTGAGCGAACGACGTACCCCCGTGTCCGGATCCGACCAGACGGCGCGTGACCGAGCCAGCGAGGTGCCGGCGTGAGCGCGCTGGGCCGGCTGTTGATCGCCGGCGCGGGTGCCGCGGCGGCCCGGTACGCGCTACGTGAGGCGCGTACCTCGCCGGCCGGGCCCGCGTTGGAGCGCACCAACTTCCGTGGCCGCACGGTGAGCCTGGCCGCCACGGAAGTTGGT
>NZ_JAKKFF010000334.1 GCF_022229015.1 Micromonospora foliorum | reverse complement strand
TCGCCAGGCGGCCTCGCCGGGCCGCACGCCGCACCGGGCCGCCTGACGGCGGGCGGGGTCAGCTTGGGGCGACTCGGGTCAGGTAGGTGTGGTGGGTGACGAGGCCGAGCCGCTGGTAGAGCGCGACCGCCGCCGCGTTGCGCTGCTCGACCTGGAGGAACGCGTGCGTCGCGCCGCAGGACGCGCCCCAGGCGACCAGTTCGTGGATCACGCGGCGGGCCAACCCCTGTCGGCGGGCCGCCGGTACCACCTCGATCAGGCTGAGGCCCAGCCAGCGACCCTGGCCGGTCACCGTGCCGCGGCCGACCGCCACCAGGGCGTCGTCGGCGTACACGTGGGCGAAGCGGACCTGGTCCACGGCGGTGAGGATGTGCCGGGCGGAGTCCGGCAGGCCGCCCTTGCGGCCGGCGGCGATGGCGAGCCACTCGTCGCTGGGCGCGGTGGCCAGCTCGACGACCGCACTGCCCGACCCGTCGGCCTGGTCGTTGGCCTGCGTCGACGCCAGCAGGGCGAGCGGCGCGGTCTGCACCAGCGTCGGCGGGCGGGCGGTCCAGCCGCGGGCGTCCAGTTCGGCGCCGACCGGTGCGGCGAGGGGCAGCGGCGTGTTGATCAACGCGGGTTGGCCCAGCTCGGCGTACCAGCGTTCCACCGCGTCCACCGCGGCGGCCAGTGGTCGGTCCGGGTCGCCGATGGGCAGCGCCGAGTTGGCGCGACCGGTCCAGCCCTCGGCCGATCGGAGCAGCCAGTCACCGAGCCGGCCCCGGGTCGGTGCCGGCCAGGCCTCGTCGGCGGCCCGCTCCAGCGCCACGACCGCGGCGGCGGTCGGCCGACGGGTCGGCGGTACGCGCTTGGCGCGGTGGACCTGCGCCACCGGTACCCGTAGCGGCCCCTGCGCGGTGGCCAACGTGAGATGAGTCTCGCTCAGCTCGACCAGCTCGCCGAGGGCATCGGAGAATAGTGGGCGGCCTTCGCGAATCCCCACAATCCGGCGGACCACGATTCGGTGTCCCACATCCTGCTGTCGGAGCACGATCGACCCCCTCCCCGGCGAGATACTAGGCTCTTACCGTCGCGGGAGATCGCGGCGAGTCTTGCGGAGGAGAAGACCGGTGACCTACATCATCGCCGAGCCGTGCGTAGATGTGCTCGACAAGGCATGCATCGAGGAGTGCCCGGTCGACTGCATTTACGAGGGCAATCGGATGCTCTACATCCACCCCGACGAGTGCGTCGACTGTGGTGCCTGTGAGCCCGTCTGCCCCGTGGAGGCGATCTTCTACGAGGACGACGTCCCGGAGCAGTGGAAGGACTACACCGGCGCGAACTACGAGTTCTTCGAGGACCTGGGCTCGCCCGGTGGCGCCTCGAAGGTCGGCAAGGTGGAGAAGGACGCCACCTTCGTCGCCGCGCAGCCGCCGCGCGGCGAGGGCCACTGAACCGGCCCGCGCCGGTCTCGTCGCGGCTGCCCGAGTTCACCTGGGACACCCTGGACGCCGCGGCCACGTTGGCCGCGGCGCATCCGGAGGGTCTGATCAACCTCTCCATGGGTACGCCGGTCGACCCGGTGCCCGAGGTGATCCGGCGGGCGTTGGCTGACGCGTCCGATGCTCCCGGTTACCCGCTGACCGCCGGCACGCCGGCGTTGCGGGCCGCGATCGCGGCGTGGGTGTCCCGTGCCTGTGGCGCCGGCGTCGACGGTCTCGGTGTGCTGCCGACCATCGGCTCGAAGGAGCTGGTGGCCTGGCTGCCCACGCTGCTCGGCATCGGCCCGGGTGACGTGGTGGTGGTGCCGTCGGTCGCGTACCCCACCTACGAGGACGGCGCCCGGCTGGCCGGCGCCACCGTCGTCCGTACCGACTCGCTCACGTCGGTCGGGCCGACCTCGCGGGTCCGGTTGGTCTGGGTCAACTCGCCCGGCAACCCGACCGGCCGGGTGCTGCCCGCGGCGCACCTGCGCAAGGTGGTCGACTGGGCCCGCGAACGTGGCGCGGTGGTCGCGAGCGACGAGTGCTACCTGCCGCTGGGCTGGTCGGCCGAGCCGGTTTCGGTGCTGTCTCCGCAGGTCAGCGGGGGGAGTTATGCCGGGGTGCTGGCCGTGCACTCGCTCTCCAAGCGGTCCAACCTCGCCGGTTACCGGGCCGGCTTCGTCGCCGGCGACCCGGCGCTCGTCGCCGAGCTGCTCAAGGTCCGCAAGCACGCCGGCATGATCGTGCCCGCGCCGGTGCAGGCGGCCATGGTGGCCGCGCTGGAGGACGAGCGACACGCCGAGGAGCAGCGGGAGCGTTACCGCGCCCGGCGGGAGGTGCTCACCGCGGCGTTCACCGGTGCCGGGTTCACCGTCGAGCACTCCGAGGCGGGGCTCTACCTCTGGCTGACCAGGGGTGAGGACTGCTGGCAGACGGTCGACTGGCTGGCCCGTCGCGGCATCCTGGTCGCCGCCGGCGTCTTCTACGGCCCGACCGCCGGGCAGTATGTCCGGGTCGCGTTGACCGAGTCCGACGAGCACGTCGCGGCGGTCGCCGGCCGACTCCGGGCCTGACCCCGGGCGGCCCGGCGATGACCGACGGCACGACCGGGCGGTACGCCAGGGTGCGCGCGGCCGTGATCGGCACCGGGCTGATCGGCGGCTCGCTGCTGCTGCGCCTGGCCGACGCCGGCCTGGACGTCGTCGGATGGGATCCGGACCCGGCGACCCGGGAGCGCGCCCAGCTCCGGGGTGTGGTCGCGCCGGCCACGATCGAGCAGGCCGTGGCCGACCGGGACGTGGTCTTCCTCTGCGGTCCGCTGCCCACCCTGCCGCACACGCTGGCCCGCGTCGCCGAGCTGACCGGGCCCGACTGCGTGCTCACCGATGTCGGCAGCACCAAGGTTGAGGTGACCGAGACGGCCGATCGGCTCAGGCTCACCCACCGGTTCGTCCCCGGGCATCCGATGGCCGGCGCGGAGTCCGCCGGCCTGACCGCCGCCTCGCCGACCCTGCTGGCCGGTGCGGCCTGGGTGCTCTGCCCGGCTCCCGGTGCCGCGATGGTTGCCTTCCGCTGGTTGACCGGGCTGCTGGTGGAGTTGTTCGGCGCCCGGGTCGTGCCGATGGCCGCGCCGGCACACGACTCGGTGGCCGCGCTCGCCTCGCACGTGCCGCACCTGCTGGCGGGTGCGCTGGCCGGGGCGACGCAGCGGGCGCCGCTGCGGGACGCGGTGCTGGCGCTGGCCGCGGGAAGCTTCTCCGACGGTACGCGGGTCGCCGGCACTCCGGCGGAACGGACCGCGAACATGCTGCTCGGCAACCGGGACCGGGTACTGCACGAGTTGGCCGAGGTCAGCGCGTTCCTGGACGGGCTGGCCGCCGCCCTGCGGGCCGACGACGCGCCGGCGCTCGTCGCCCGCTACTCCGAGGCCAGGGCGGCTCGGTCGGCGCTGCTGGACCGGCGGTTCACCGGTGAGTCCCGGCGGTTCGCGGCCGACGGCGACCAGGACGCCGAGGTGACCTGGCTGCGCGAGTTGGGCGGCGCCGGTGGGCACCTGACCGGGTGTCAGGTCGACCCGGACGCCGTTTCCTACGCCGCGTGGCTTCCCGTGGCTGACTAGGCTGAGGGGCATGGCGGTGGACAGTCCGGTGGTGCAGGTGCGCGGCGAGGCGTACCGGGAGGTGCCGCCCGAGCTGGCCCGGTTCGCGGTCACCGCGACGGCCCGCGATCGGGACCGGGAGGCGACGCTGACCCGGTTGGCCGAGCGGGCCGCTGCGGTCCGGGTGCTGCTGGACGGCTCCGGGCCGGCGGTGGCGCGGCGGGAGACCGGCGACCTGCGGGTGCGGCCGGAGACCCGGCGTTCGGGTGAGCGGGTGGTCGCCTGGCACGGCAGTGTCACCACCACAGTCACCGTCACCGACTTCACGGCGCTGGGTGAGCTGATGCTCCGGCTCGCCGACCAGGACCAGGTCGAGGTGGCCGGCCCGTGGTGGGAGCTTCGTCCGGACAGCCCCGCCCATCGTGCGGCCCGGCACGCCGCGATCAGCGACGCGCTGTTGCGGGCCCGGGAGTACGCCGAGGCGCTGGGCGCCCGGGTGACCTCGTTGATCGAGCTGGCCGACGCGGGCCCCGCCGACCGGCCGATGTTCGCCCGTGCGGCCTTCGCCGGGGGCGGCGGCGCGGGTGGCGGCCCGCCGGAGCTTGAGCTGGACCCGCAGCCGCAGACGGTCCAGGCGGCGGTGCAGGCACGGTTCACCATCAGCGACCCGGTTCTGGGCTGATGCCACCGGCCCGGGTGCTGTCCGCCGACGAGTTGGTGGCGCGGGCGTTGGTGCTTGCCGAGGCCGGCCCGCGACAACTGCTCGGCATCGCCGGCGCGCCGGGCGCCGGGAAGTCCACCCTGGCCGAGCGGATCGTCGCCGAGGTCGGGTCGGCCGCCCGCCTGGTGCCGATGGACGGCTTCCACCTGGCGCAGTCGCAGCTGGTCCGACTGGGCCGCGCCGACCGCAAGGGCGCGGTGGACACCTTCGACGCCAACGGGTACGTCTCACTGCTGCGCCGGCTGCACCGGTTGGAGCCGACGTCGGTCTACGCGCCGGAGTTCCGCCGGGAGCTGGAGGAGCCGGTGGCCGGAGCGATCGAGGTGCCGCCGTCGGTCCGGCTGGTGGTGACCGAGGGCAACTACCTGCTGTTGCAGGATTTCCCCTGGCAGGAGATCCGGCCGCTGCTGCACGAGGCGTGGTTTCTCGACCTGGACGCCGAGGTGCGGCACCGCCGGCTGACCGCCCGGCACGAGGCGTTCGGTCGGTCTCCGGAGCAGGCTCGGGCGTGGGCGCTGGGCAGCGACGAGTCCAACGCGGCCCTGATCACGCCCACCGCCGACCGGGCTGACCTGGTGGTCCGCCTGTCGGAGCCCCCGGCGGCCTGACCGCGGCCCGCCGGGACGCCCTCCGCTACTCCGCTACGCCACGGCGGCCTGACCGCGGCCCGCCGGGACGCTACTCCGCTACGCCACGGTTCGGGCGGCTCATGTCGCCGGTGCCGGGCGTTCCGGCGGCGAGGCCGTACCGCAGGAGCACCGCGCCCGTGCCGGAGGTGGTGGGTGGTTCGAGGAGTGTCAGGTTGGTGGGCACCTCGCCCCCGTCGAACACCTTCTTGCCGACGCCCAGCACGATGGGGAAGATCCACAGGTTGAGCTGGTCGAAGAGGCGCTCGTGCAGGAGGGTCTGCACCAGGTTCAGGCTTCCGATCACGTGGACCTTCTCGTGCTTGTCCCGCACCGCGCGGACGGCGCTGGCCAGGTCGGGTCCGAGGTGGGTTGAGCCCGTCCAGTCCAGATCCGGGTTGCCACGCGAGGCGACGTACTTCGGGATGCTGTTGAACAGGGTGGCGATCCCGCCGTCGACGCCGTCGGTCTGGTGCGGCCAGTACGCGGCGAAGATGTCGTAGGTCCGGCGGCCCAGGAGCAGTGCGTCCATGCCCCGCATGCCGTCCATGACCTGTCGGCCGCCCGTCTCGTCGAACAGGGGCGCCTGCCACCCTCCGTACGGGAAGCCTTCGGGGTCCTCCTCGGGACCACCCGGCGCCTGGGCGACCAGGTCGAGTGTCGCGAAGAGGTCGATGTGGATGGTGCCCATGCTGTCCTCCGTGTTCCCGCTCGAACTTGGTCCTGATGGCGCACCCTAGTCGAGTTGACGGACCGGCCGGGCCGGGTTGCCGACCGCCACCACGTTGGCGGGCAGGTCCCTGGTGACCACCGCCCCCGCGCCGACGACGGTGTTCGCGCCGATCGTCACGCCGGCCAGCACGATCGCGCCACCGCCGAGCCACACGTTGTCGCCAATGGTGATCGGCTTGGCCGCCTCCCACTTGTCCCGTCGCGGGCCGGCTTCGACCGGATGCGTCGGGGTGAGCAGCTGCACGTTCGGGCCGACCTGGACGTCCGCGCCGAGGGTGATCCGAGCGACGTCGAGGAAGACCGCGTTGTAGTTGACGAAGCTGCGCGGGCCGATGCGGATCTGCCAGCCGTAGTCGCAGTAGAACGGTGGGCGGATCCAGGTGTCCTCGCCCAGTTCGCCGAGGAGTTCCCGCAGCGCCGCGATCCGGGCCTGCGGGTCGGCCGCCGGACTGGTGTTGAAGAGCTCCATCAGCCGGGCGGCCCGATCCAGGTCGGCGATGATCTCGGGATCGTCGGCGATGTATGGCTCACCGGCGAGCATCTTGTCCTTCATGGAGGTCACCGCCCGATCATGCCGGCCCGGTTCGTCGGCTTGTGGCGGGTCCGTCATTTTTCGGCCTTCATTTTGCATACCGAGTATGTAATTCTGGGTTGTCAATGTGACCCATCCATCAAGACGCTTGTCGAGGAGGATCCGTTGCACCAGGGAAGAAGATTGGCCGCTCTCGGCCTCGTGGTCGTGCTGGCGCTCTCCGCGCCGGCTCCGGTCTCAGCCGCAACCGCCGCGCCCGCCCCACCGGGCGGCGCCGGCCAACAGTCCACTCCGGGTGGACCCACCGCCAACCGTTCGACCACCGTCACGCTGATCACCGGTGACCGGGTCACCGTCAGCGCCTCCGGCGCCTCGGTCCGTCCCGGCGCCGGCCGCGAGGGCGTGCAGTTCCTGGTCCAGCGCGAGCGCGGGCGCCTCACCGTGACGCCGACGGACGCGGTGCCGTTGCTGCGCGCCGGCAAGGTGGACCGGCGACTCTTCGACGTCACCGGGCTGGTCGAGGCGGGTTACGACGACGCCCACCGCAACACCCTGCCACTGCTGGTGGCGTACGGCTCGACGGGTACCGCCCGGCGTGCCCAGGCCGCTCTGCCCGGCACGCGGCTGACCCGCGACCTGCCGATGATTCGCGGTGCCGCCCTGAACAGCGACAAGTCTTCCCTCGGCGCGGTCTGGAAGACGGTCACCACCGGTCCCGCTGCGGCTCGGCTCGACGCGGCGGGGGGCGTCGAGCGGATCTGGCTGGACGGCCGTCGACGGGTGACCCTGGACCACAGCGTGCCGCAGATCGGCGCGCCCACCGCCTGGGCGGCCGGGTTCACCGGCGCGGGAGTGTCCGTCGCGGTGCTCGACACCGGCGTCGACGCGACCCACCCGGACCTCGCCGGCAAGGTGGCCGAGGCGCGCAACTTCACCGAGGTCGCCGACGCTCGGGACACGATCGGCCACGGCACCCACGTGGCCTCGACCATCGCGGGCACCGGCGCGGCCTCCGGCGGCAAGTACCGGGGCGTGGCACCGGACGCGACGCTGCTCGACGGCAAGGTCTGTGAGGACACGGGCTGCACCGACTCGGCGATCCTCGCCGGCATGCAGTGGGCCGCGGTGGAGAAGAAGGCCGCCGTGGTCAACATGAGCCTCAGCGGCTGGGACACCCCGGAGGTCGACCCGGTCGAGGAGGCCGTGCAGACCCTGACCGCCCAGACCGGCACGCTGTTCGTCCTCGCCGCCGGCAACGACGGCTCGGACGGCTCGGTCGGCTCCCCGGCCAGTGCCGACGCCGGGCTCGCCGTGGGCGCGGTGGACCGCGACGACGAACTGGCCGAGTTCTCCAGCCGGGGCCCGCGGGTCGGCGACGACGCGCTGAAGCCGGACATCACCGCGCCCGGCGTCGACATCGTCGCCGCGCGGTCCGCCAACGGTGTGATCGGCGATCCGGTGGGGGACCGCTACGTCACGCTCTCCGGCACCTCGATGGCCACCCCGCACGTGGCCGGGTCGGCCGCGCTGCTGGCCCAGCAGCACCCGGGATGGCGGGCCGACCGGCTCAAGGCCACCCTGATGGCCGCCGCCAAACCGCACCCGGACCAGACCGCCTACCAGCAGGGTGCCGGGCGGGTCGACGTCGCCCACGCCATCACCCAGCAGATCACCACCGACCCGGTGAGCGTCTCGTTCGGACGTACGCTCTGGCCGCACACTGACGACGCCCCGATCACCCGCACGGTGACCTGGCGCAACGACGGTCCGGCCACGGTCACCGTGGACCTGAGCATCGAGGGCGCCGGCCCCGGCGGTCGGGCGCTACCGGCCGGCCTGTTCGTTCTGGGCGCCAGCCAACTCACCGTGCCGGCGGGCGGCACGGCGGCCACTACCGTCACCACGGACACCCGGCTCGGCGACGCCGACGGTTACTGGACCGGGCGGATCGTGGCGCGGTCCGGTGTGGCGGTCGCTGTCACTCCGCTGGCCGTGCACCGGGAGGTGGAGAGCTACACGCTGACAGTGGAGCACCTGAACCGCGCCGGCGCGCGCACCGCGGACCACTGGACCACCCTCGTCGGGCTGGACACCTTTGGTTTCTGGGACGTCGTCAGCTCCGACGGGGTGGCCACCGTTCGGCTTCCCAAGGGCCAGTACGGCCTGACCGGCCTCGTCTTCGAGCCCGGGCCGGAGGATGAGCAGCGTGGGATGTCCCTGCTGGCGCAGCCCGAACTGACTGTCGAGCAGGACACTCGGATCGTCGTGGACGCTCGCCGGGCCAAGCCGGTACGGACGACTGTGCCGGACCGGACCGCCGTCCCGCAACTGATCGACCTCAGCGCCAACTTCACCGCCGACGACGGCAGCGGGTACGGCGTCGGGCTCTGGGCGGAGACGTTCACCGGCCTGACCAGCGGTCAGCTCGGCAAGCCGGTCTCCGCCGACAAGTTCGTCGCCACCGTCAGCAGCAACTGGACCAAGCCGGACCCGGCCAACAGCCCGTACCTGTACGCGTTGGCCGAAGCGATCCCGGGCCGGATGCCCACCGGGTTCGTCCGCGACTACGCCCGACGGGACCTGGCCACCGTCGTGCACCAGTTCCGCGGTGGCTACCCGGGCATGGTGGCCGAGCGGCTCGTGTTCCCCGCGCTCGAGTACAACGTCGGCAGTTCCTCGCTGGTCCTGCCCACCGTCGTGCCCGGCCAACGGGTCGAGTACTACAACACCAAGAATGTGAAGTGGCAATCCGAGGTCTACTTCGGAACGGTGGACGAGGAAGGGTGGTTGAACCCGCAGGCGGCGCTCTTCTCCACCGCCACCGCGTACCGGGCCGGGCGGACGGTCCAGGAGATCTGGAACCAGGCCCCGTACGCGCCGTCCTTCCCGAATCCGCGCTGGCCGGAACAGAGCGTCACCCGGGTCGGCGACACCATCTCGGTCGACGTGCCGCTGTTCAGTGACGCGGCCGGGCACCCGGGCTTCTCGCTGAGCGACAGCGAGCACACCAAGCTCTGGCGCGACGGCAAGCTGGTCGGCGAGAGCGAGTACGCCGGCTACGCACAGTTCACCGTGCCACCGGGTGCGGCGGACTACCGGCTCGTCACGTCGTCGAAGCGAAGCTTCACCGACCTGAGCACCGAGGTGGAGTCCAGCTGGACCTTCCGGTCGAGGCACGTCGCCGGTGAGACGCCGGCCCGACTGCCCCTGTCGGCGGTGCGCTTCACGCCGCCGCTGCGGGCCGACAACAGCGCCCCGGCCGGGCAGGGCTTCGTCGTCCCGGTGCGGGTGCAACGGCAGCCCGGCGCACCGGCCGCCCGGGTGGAGAAGCTCACCGTCGACGTCTCGTACGACGGCGGGAAGACCTGGGGCAAGGCGAGGCTTGTCCGCACCTCGGCCGACGGCTGGTCGGCCCTGTTGCGGCATCCGGCCGGCACCGGCCACGTGTCGCTGCGGGCCACCGCCCGGGACACCGCCGGTAACACGGTGACCCAACGGATCATCCAGGCGTACCGGTTGCGCTGAGGCGTACCCCGTCCGGGTCCGCGGCCGAGCGCCGCGGACCCGGCGGGTCCGTCAGTCGTTGGCGTGCAGGGCGGCGTTCAGCTCGATGCCCCGGCCGGTGCGCGGCCGGGCCTCCAGCCCGCCGGTGACCGAGTTGCGCCAGAACAGCAGGCCGTCGACGCCGGACAGCTCGCGGGCCTTGACCACCCGGCCGTCGGGAAGCGTGATCTTCGACGCTGCGGTGATGTAGCAGCCGGCCTCGACCACACAGTCGTCGCCGAGCGAGATGCCGACGCCGGCGTTCGCGCCGACCAGGCTCCGCTCGCCAATGCTGATCTTGTCGGTGCCGCCGCCGGAGAGGGTGCCCATGATGGAGGCCCCGCCGCCGATGTCGGAGCCGTCGCCGACCAGCACGCCCTGCACGATCCGTCCCTCGACCATCGAGGTGCCGACGGTGCCGGCGTTGAAGTTCACGAAGCCCTCGTGCATCACTGTGGTGCCGGCGGCCAGGTGAGCGCCGAGGCGGACCCGGTCGGCGTCGGCGATCCGCACCCCGGAGGGCACCACGTAGTCGGTCATCCGGGGGAACTTGTCGACCCCGTACACCGCCAGGTGCCGGCCGGCGGCCCGCTCGATCACCCGCAGCTCGTCCACCCGCTCCGGTGGGCACGGCCCGGCGGACGTCCAGGCCACGTTCGCCAGCTTGCCGAAGATGCCGTCCAGGTTGAGCTGGTTGGGTCGCACCAGGCGGTGGGAGAGCAGGTGCAACCGCAGGTACGCGTCGGACTCGTCCTTGATCGGGTCGTCCAGCGAGCCGATCACGGTGACCACCTGCACGGTACGCAGACCGGGCAGGGGCCGGTCACCGAGCGCGGCCGGCGGCAGGTCGAGCACGTCCGCCTCGTCCTCGCCGGCGACCAGCGGCAGCTCGCCCAGGCCCAGCTTGCCGGTCGGGTACCAGGTATCGAGCACCTGCTCGTCGGCGGTGATCGTAGCCAGGCCGATGCCCCAGGCGGAATCTGCGGACGTCACTGTTACACCTCTCGGTCACGGCCGGGCTGACCTCGGCTCGCTCCTCGCGCTGACAGACCTGAAGGTACCGTGCGAACCATGGAGAACCCGCTTACCCCCGAGGTCCTCGCCGATCCGGTGCAGCTGACCCGCGCTCTGGTCGACATAGAGTCCGTGTCCCTCAATGAGAAGGCGATCGCCGACTGTGTCGAAGAGGTGCTGCGGGGCGTACCGCACCTGACCACCCACCGGCACGGCAACACGGTGATGGCCCGTACCGACCTCGGTCGGTCCCAGCGTGTCGTGCTGGCCGGGCACCTCGACACGGTGCCGTTGAACAACAACTTTCCGTCGACCATGCGCGGCGACCTGATGTACGGCTGCGGCACGTCCGACATGAAGTCCGGCACCGCGTACGCGCTGCACCTGGCGGTGACCCTGCCCGAACCGCGCTACGACGTGACGTACTTCTTCTACGAGGCCGAGGAGATCGAGTCCCGGTACAACGGGCTCAACCTCGTCGCCCAGGCCTTCCCGGAGTGGTTGCAGGCGGACTTCGCGGTGCTGCTGGAGCCGACGTACGGCATCGTCGAGGCGGGCTGCCAGGGCACCATGCGTTCGGTGGTCACCACGACCGGCGTACGCGCCCACTCGGCGCGATCCTGGCACGGCGTGAACGCCATCCACGCCGCCGGTGAGGTGCTGCGCCGCCTCCAGACGTACGAGGCGCGCCGGGTCACCATCGACGGCTGCGACTACCGCGAGGGCATGAACGCGGTGCGGATCAACGGCGGGGTGGCCGGCAACGTGGTCCCCGATCTCTGTGAGGTCGAGGTCAACTACCGGTTCGCCCCGGATCGCACCCCGGCCGAGGCGGAGGCGCACCTGCGTGAGGTGTTCGCCGGCTTCGAGGTGACCGTCACCGACACGGCTGCCGGCGCCGCGCCCGGGCTGGAGGCGGCCCCGGCGAAGGAGTTCCTGGCGGCGGTCGGCGCCGCGCCGATCGGCAAGCTGGGCTGGACGGATGTGGCCCGGTTCGCGGCGATGGGCATCCCCGCGCTGAACTTCGGCCCGGGCGACCCGAACCTCGCCCACCACCCCGACGAGCACGTCGAGATCAGCAAGATCCGCGACGGCGCGGCAACCCTGCACCGCTGGCTAGCCCCGGCCTGACCACTGACCGCCGGTGATCAAGAGGTTTGCGTCAGCCGGGCCCGTTGTCGGCGACGCAAACCTCTTGATCGGTTCCGGATGGGGTGGGGGAGGTGGGGGTTGGGTCCTGCTGGCGGGTGCGGCGGCGCTCGGCCACCACGTCTTGGATCCGTCGCTGCATCTGGCGACGGATCCGGATCATCTCGCTGTTGCTGATCACGCTGTCTCCTCCCCCGAAGGCGCGCGCCGGGGCATACCCGGTATGTGAATAGTAAGACGTACGGGAGAGCCGAATAGTTGCCCATGATCCCGAACAATTTCTCGGCGTCCCCGCCCCGCGCACCCGGCCCGTGCTGCTCCACTACGGTTGCTCCATGAGCCAGAACAACGGGCGGGAGGCCGGTCGCGGTCCGGGACAGGAGCGGCATCGCGGTGCGGTCACCCTGCGCAGAGGGGCGATCCCGAGCAGTACCGCCGACCAGCGGTTGCTGGATTCACGGGGGCGGGGCGACTGGAAGACCAAGGACGCCTGGCGCGCGCTGCGTATCCTCGCCGAGTTCGTCGAGGGTTTCGACACCCTCGCCGACGTGCCGTCGGCGGTCAGCGTCTTCGGCTCCGCGCGCAGCGCGCCGGACAGCGCCGAGTGCCAGTTGGCCGAGCGGTTGGGTGGCGCACTGGCCCGAGCCGGCTACGCGGTGATCACCGGAGGTGGGCCCGGAGTGATGGAGGCCGCCAACCGCGGCGCCAGCGAGGCCGGTGGTCTCTCCGTGGGGCTCGGCATCGAGCTTCCGTTCGAGCAGGGCATCAACGACTGGGTCGACCTTGCCATCGACTTCCGCTACTTCTTCGCCCGCAAGACGATGTTCGTCAAGTACGCCCAGGCGTTCGTCGTGCTGCCCGGCGGGTTCGGCACCATGGACGAGTTGTTCGAGGCGCTCACCCTGGTGCAGACCGGCAAGGTCACCCGGTTCCCGGTGGTGCTCATGGGGGTCGCCTACTGGCAGGGCCTGCTCGACTGGCTGCGCGACACGATGGCCGCCACCGGCAAGATCGGGCCGGTCGACCTGGACCTGATCTGTCTCACCGACGACGTCAACGAGGCGGTCCGCTACATCGTCGAGTCGGAGGCCGCGCTCTCCGCCGAGCAGGAGGCGGTCCGCGAGGAGGCCGTCGCCCGTACCGGGGCAGACCAGCAGGTCGCCGCCGAACAGGCTCGGGACCAGGACTGATGGCGGCGATCTGCGTCTTCTGCGCCTCCTCCCGTACCCTCGATCAGCGCTGGTTGGACCTGGCCGCCGAGACCGGCGCGGAGCTGGCCCGGCGCGGGCACACGCTGGTCAGCGGTGGTGGCTGCGTCGGCATGATGGGCGCGTTGGCGGACGGCGCCCGATCCGCCGGTGGACGCACCGTCGGCGTGATCCCGCAGTCGCTTGTCGATCTGGAGGTCGCCGACCTGGCCTCGGACGAGCTGCTGGTGACCGACTCGATGGCCAGCCGCAAGACCCTGATGATCGACAAGTCGGACGCTTTCCTCACCCTGCCCGGCGGGCTGGGCACCCTGGACGAGTTGTTCGAGGTCTGGACCACCGCCACCCTCGCCCTGCACACGAAGCCGATGGTGCTGATCGACACCGACGGCTTCTACCGCCCCCTGCTGGACTGGCTGGACGGCCTGGCCGACCAGACCTTCCTCAAGCCCGCCGGCCGCGACCTCCTGACGGTGACCACCACCGTCCCCGAGGCCCTGAACATCCTGGAATCCCACCTAACCTGACCCCACCCCCGGCTCCCCCCGCCCCCCGGCCCCTCCGCCCTCGCCCCGCCTCGCCTGCGTCGATCATGAAGTTAGCGACGTCGCTGTCGGCGTGTCGCGCCGTTAACTTCATGATCAACGGGGGTTGGTGGGGGTTGGGTTAGGGGGTTGGGGTTTGGGGGGCGGGTTTGGGTGGGTGGGTGTCGTATGGGTCTGATGGGATGAGCTGATGCAGGCGTACCGGTTGGTGCGGCGGCCCGGAGGGCCGGCGCGGGGGGACGGGGCGACGCCTGACAGCGCTTCCCTGCCCGCCGGCGGCGGCACATCCGGGAGCGGTGTCGGCGCGTCGGGTGGGCCCGATGGCGTGGCCAGGCCTGAGCTGGCCGTCGGTGACGGTGGCTGGCGGGCCGATCCGGTGCAGGCCGAGGTGGTCGGGCACACCGACGGGCCGATGCTCGTCCTCGGCGGCCCGGGCACCGGCAAGACCAGCACGCTGGTCGAGGCGGTCGCCGCCCGGGTGGCCGAGGGGGTCGACCCCGAACGGATCCTCGTGCTGACCTTCGGCCGCCGAGGCGCCACCGCACTGCGGCAGCGCATCGAGGCCCGGATCGCGCAGGACGGCCACCGCGTGCTGCGCGAGCCGCTGGTGCGCACCTTCCCGGCGTACGCCTTCGGGTTGCTCCGCCGCGCCGCCGCCGAGCGGGGCGAACCGTCGCCCCGGCTGCTCACCGGCCCCGAGCAGGATCTGATCATCCGTGAGCTGCTGGACGTGGTGGGCGAGGAGCCCGAGGACGACCCGGTCGGCTGGCCGACCGACCTGCGCCCCGCCCTGCGGACCCGGGCGTTCGCCGGCCAGCTGCGCGACCTGCTCATGCGCGCCGCCGAGCGCGGCGTGGGCCCGATCGACCTGGCCCGGCTGGGTGAGAAGCTCGGCCGCGCCGACTGGCCGGCCGCCGCCCGCTTCCTCCGGGAGTACGTCGCCGTGCTCGCGCTGCGCGACGTCAGCAACCGGGGCTCCATCGCGTACGACCCGGCGGAGCTGGTCCGGGCGGCCACCGGGCTGCTGCGCGACGACGAGGAGCTGCTGGCCGCCGAGCGCCGTCGACTCGCCCACGTCTACCTCGACGAGCTGGCCGACACCGACCCCGCCCAACAGGAGTTGCTCTCGGTCATCGCCGGCGGCGGCAAGTCGCTTGTCGCGTTCGCCGACCCGGATTCGTCCACGTACGCCTTCCGGGGCGCCGACCCGGCCGGGGTGGCGACGTTCCCGCACCGCTTCCGGACGGCTTCCGGCGCGCCGGCCGCACAGGTGCTGCTGACCACGTCGTACCGGGCCGGGCCGGGCCTGCTCGCGGCGATCGCCCGGCTGGGTCGCCGGCTGCGGGGTCCGGCCGCGCACCGTCGGCTGCACCCGCTGCCGGACGCGCCGCCCGGCGTGGTCGAGGTGCACACGTTCCGCTCGGCGACCAGCGAGGCCGCCTGGCTGGCCCACGCGCTGCGCTCGGCCCACCTGATCGACGGTGTGCCCTGGTCACGGATGGCGGTGCTGGTGCGGTCCACCGCGTTGCAGCTGCCCACCCTGCGACGGGCGCTGCACGCTGCCGGCGTACCCACCGTGGTGCACGGCGAGGACCTGCCCCTGCACCTGCAACCGGCGGTCGC
>NZ_JAKKFF010000333.1 GCF_022229015.1 Micromonospora foliorum | reverse complement strand
GGGCCGACCTGCCGGCGCTGATCGCCGAGTCGCGGGCGGCCGGGGTGCGGGTCAACGTCAGCGACAGCGTCGCCAGCCCGGGGGAGGTGCCGGCGGCGCTGGGCCGGGCCGCGTACCGGATCGTGCAGGAGGGGCTGACCAACGCCCGCAAGCACGCGGCCGGCGCGGCCGTCACCGTGGACGTGGCCGGCGGGCCGGGCACCGGGCTGACCGTGGCGATCGGCAACCGCTGGCCGGTCGGCGCACCGACCGGCGGCACGCTTCCGGGAGCCGGCACCGGCCTGGTCGGCATCAGCGAACGGGTCACCCTCGCCGGTGGCCGGCTCGCCTACGGTCGGGACGACTCCGGTGACTTCCGGCTGGCCGCCTGGCTGCCATGGCCGGCGTGACCAACCCTGCCGGCGAAGCCGGGCCGCCGAGCGTGACCGGGCCTGCCAACGCAGCCGGGCGACCGGTACGCGTGCTGATCGTGGACGACGACGCGCTGGTCCGGGCCGGGCTCTCGATGATCCTCGGCGGTCTGCCGGACCTGACCGTGGTCGGCGAGGCGGCCGACGGTGGCGAGGTGCCGGCGGCCGTCGCCGCGTACGCCCCGGACGTGGTGCTGATGGACATCCGGATGCCCCGGGTCGACGGGCTGACCGCCACCGAGGCGCTGCGTGCCCAGCCGCACCCGCCGGAGGTGCTGGTGCTGACCACCTTCGACGCCGACGAGCAGGTGCTGCGAGCGCTCCGCGCCGGGGCGGCCGGTTTCCTGCTCAAGGACACCCCACCGGCGGAGATCGTCCGCGCCGTCCGCCGGGTCGCGGCGGGCGAGGCGACGCTCTCCCCGACGGTGACCCGGACGTTGATCGCCCACGTGACCGCCGCCGCCCCCGGCCCGGTCGGCCCGGACCCGCGCCGGGAACGGGCGCTGCGGCTGCTCACCGGGCTCAGTGAGCGGGAGCGGCAGGTGGCGGTCGCGCTGGGGCGGGGCCACACCAACGCGGAGATCGCGGGGGAGTTGTTCATGAGCGTGGCGACGGTGAAGGCGTACGTCTCTCGGCTGCTGACCCGACTGGAGCTGAACAACCGGGTCCAGGTGGCGCTGCTCGTGCACGACGCCGGCCTCGTCTGACGCGCGGTTTCGCCTGGTCAGATGGTCGGGCACTCCAACATGGATGAGGTTACACTCATTTTTGGTTGTTCCATCGTTGGTAGTGTCAGGAGTGATCGTGGACGGCTTTGTCGGACGGGACCGCGAACTCGACCTCCTGGGCGGCATGCTTTCTCGGGTCCGGCGGGGTGGCCGTGCCGGTCGGCCTGGGGGGGCCCTGCTCATGCGCGGTCGCCGGCGGGTGGGCAAGTCCCGACTGGTCGAGGAATTCGTGGAGCGGGCCGAGGTGCCGTACCTCTTCTTCACCGCCTCCGCGCAGCCGACAGTCGCAGCCGAACTCGCCCTCTTCGTGGAGGAGGCGGCCGCCTCGACGCTGCCGGGTGCGCAGATCCTTCGGGAGCAGCAACCACAGACCTGGGACGCGGCGCTGACCCTGCTCGCCGCCGCGCTGCCGTCCGACCGGCCGAGCGTCGTCGTTCTGGACGAGATGCCGTACCTCATCGCGGGCGACCCGGGCTTCGAGGGAACGCTGCAGAAGGTCTTCGATCGCGAGTTGTCCCGGCGGCCGGTCCTCCTGATCTGCGTCGGATCGGACCTGGCCATGATGGAAGCCCTCAACGACTACGGCCGGCCGTTCCACCAGCGCGCCACGGAGATGGTCATTCCGCCGCTGAGCCCCGCCGACGTCAGCGACATGCTCGGTCTGCCCGCCGCCGACGCGTTCGACGCCTACCTGGTGTCCGGCGGTCTGCCGCTGATCCTCGACGAGTGGCCGACCGGTGCGTCCGTCCACGAGTATCTGACCGACGCGGTACGGGATCCGACCTCTGCCCTGCTGGTCAGCGGCGAGCGGGCACTGGCGGCGGAGTTCCCGCCCCAGTCCCAGGCGGGTCTGGTGCTGCGGGCCATCGGCTCCGGTGAGCGGACCTTCTCGCTGATCTCCCGCGCGGCAGGGGACCTTCCGCAGGCGTCCCTCAACCGCGCCCTGCGCCTGCTGACCCAGAAGCGGGCCGTGGAGGTCACCGTTCCGCTGTCGACAAAGCCGTCGCGGGACACCCGGTACGCGGTGGCCGATCCGTACCTGCGCTTCTGGTTGTCGTTCCTGGGGCCGCACCTCTCCGAGATCGAGCGGGGGCGGGGCGACCTGACCCTGGACCGGATCGACCGGTCGTGGACGTCCTGGCGGGGACGGGCCATCGAACCTGTCGTCCGGGAGGCGCTGCGCCGGCTGCCCGGTGACCATCTGCCAGCGGAGGCGGCGACGATCGGTGGCTACTGGACCCGGACCAACGACCCGGAGATCGACATAGTCGGCGCCGACCGTGCGCCCGTCGCTCGGAGCATCAGCTTCGTCGGGTCGGTCAAGTGGCAGGAGAGCCGGCCCTTCGACGCGCATGACCTGGGCCGGCTACTCCTGCACCGGTCTCTGCTTCCCGGCGCCGACGAATCGGTGCCGGTCGTTGCCGTGTCGCGCAGCGGCACCGCCGTCGACGGCATCCGGGTGCTGTCGGCGGAGGATCTGCTTAGCGCGTACCGGAATTGAACTTTCGTCAGGTGTCCGCCGTACCCATGGCCGAGGATGTCGGTGCGGTGGGTCCGCCGTACCGCTGCCGAACTGCGGGAGGCCTGCCGTGCGAGTTGGTGAGCAGTCGACGGATCCCATCGATCAGGTACTGGGTGAGGTGCCAATGCCGGCACCGTTGACCCCGGAGGATGTCCGGCTCGCGGTCCGGGCGGTGGTCGTGCACACCGCCGAGGAGTGGCCCACCGGGCCGCTGTGCCGCAACGACGGCGCCTCCTACCCGTGCCGGCTGCACCGCTGGGGGCGACGCGTGTTGGAGACACACGGGCTCAACGAGCGGCAGATCGAGGCGTTGATCCGGCACGGTAATCCGTTCGTGCACGTGCCCTTCCCGTTCACGGCGACCGGGCCGTCGCGGCAACAGGCCGCGCGGGTCGTCCCCCAGGGGGTACGGCCCACCGCTGCTGGCCGGCCGGTGACTCCCCCCGTCACCGCGCCGCGCTGGCCCCGGGCGAGCTGAGCGCGTTATCCCCCTCCGCCCACCCGACCCGGGGCGACAGGACGTCGGTCCGGCGCGGAAATCCCCCCTCCGCGTCGGACCGACGTCGCTCTGAGCTGGCGGTTCAGTTGCCGACGCCGCAGTCCGGGGCGGCCCAGCTCGTCGTGTTCGAGCTGCTGTCGCTGTTGTTCTCCCGGCGCGAGTCGACGTGCACGTGGTCGTCGTGGTCGGGGTAGCCCGGCCCGTAGATCCCACTGAAGCCGTTGTTGCGGGCGTTGCGGGCGACCTGGCAGAGCGAGGACGTTCGTGAGGTCACGTCGGCCGCGTTGCCGTACAGGTGCTGGCTGTCGGACGCGCCGCCGACCTGGTTGTTGCAGGCGCGACTGCGGAAACCGCTGGACACGTCGAGCGGCTTGTCGCCGAGGCTCTTGCGCAGCGCCTCCAGCTTCCACATGGTGCGCAGCGCGTTCTGCTTTGTCTGGTTCGCCGGCAGCGGGCCGCCGCTCCACCCGCTCCCGCCGCACCCGTCGTCCAGCTCGCCGTAGGTGAAGTGCGCGGGCGTGCAGTCGTTGTCCTGAAGTTGGTACAGCTTGGCGAAGGTCTGCGGGCCGGCGACGCCGTCGGCGCGCAGCCCGTACGCCTGTTGGAACCGCTTGACCGCGGCGGCGGTCTTCGGCCCGTAGCGGCCGTCGTTCTCCACGATGTCCCGGTAGCCGGCCCACCCGGCGACCCGGATCTGCAACTGGCGGACGTCGTCGCCGGAGCGCCCCTGGGTCAGGGTGCGGTTCCAGGTGTAACAGCCGTCCGCGTGCGCCGCCGGTGCGGCGACCACCGTGGCGATTGCGGCCCCGGGCAGTGCCAGGGCGAATGCGACGGCGGCACGCTTCAAGGTGTTTACGCGCACAGAAGTCCTCCCGATAGGAGAGCGAATGGGGTGGCTTCAGGACATCGACCGAGAAGTCCCGTGATTTCCACCCTCGCACTGATCCGTGCTGTTGGAGGTAGTTAACGAGAATCGTGCTCACAATCCGCTGTTCCTGGATATCACCTGGGAATTCAGCTGATTTGCGAAACAGTCACTCCCGGCCGATCGGCCCTGCCGCCGTCAAGCGCACCGAACGTCGCAAACTGCCACACCGAGGGTGATGTTCCCGAGGTCACGGCGGCCGGTAACGTCAGCCCCGGACGGTGGACTGGCGGAGGTGCGCGTGGCACGCGGTGGCGTCTTCTGTGTCGAGGGTCAGTGGCACCGTGACCTCAACGAGCGGGGCTCCGTGCTGCCCACCCTCGAGCTGCTGGAGCGGCTGGGCAAGATCCGCTTCATCCACAAGGACGCGGCCACCCGCGACGAGTTGTTCTACTTCCTGGACCGCTGGCTGCTCAAGCAGTACGCCGACCACCGGGTCGGCTTCTTCGCCATGCACGGCGAGCCGAGCCGGCTCTGCCTCACCGACTGGCAGTCGGTGGAGTTGAACGAGGTGGCCGAGCTGATGGCCGGTCGCGCGGAGGGGCGCCGACTCTATTTCGGCAGCTGCTCGGTGCTGCGCGCCTCGGACGCGGTGCTGCGCGAGTTCCTGGAGGTCACCGGAGCGGCTCTGATCTGCGGTTTCACCCGGGAAGTCGACTGGGTCGAATCGGCGGCCTTCGAGACCGTGCTCCTCGACGTGCTCGCCAACGGCCAGCGACACAATGCCGCCGAGCTGCGGATGGGCTCCGCCCACTGGGCGCCGCTCGCGTCGTACCTCGGTTTTCGGGTGATCTACGCCAACGGGCGGGCCTGGCGTCCGTCCGGCCACCCCCGGGTGCCCACCCAGGCGGTGCGTCGCGCCGCGGCCCGGCCTCGCTGACCCGCCGCCGCCGTGGTGACCGCGCCCTGGTAGGAACGGGGAATGGCACGCAGCATCGCAAGGAACACCCGGGTCGACCGGGACGGCCTGCTCGACTTCCTCCGGCCGCGACACCACGTCGTGCTGATGACCACCCGGGCCGACGGGCGCCCGCAGTCCTCCCCGGTCTCCGCCGGGGTCGACGGGCAGGGCCGGCTGGTCGTCTCCACCTACCCGGAGCGGGCCAAGGTGAGCAACCTCCGCCGCGACCCCCGGGTTTCGGCCTGCGTGCTCAGCGACGACTGGAACGGCCCCTGGGTGCAGATCGACGGCACCGCCGAGGTGCTGGACCTGCCCGAGGCCCTGGAGCCGCTGGTCGAGTACTTCCGCAGCATCTCCGGCGAGCACCCGGACTGGGACGACTACCGGGCGGCGATGGTGCGCCAGGGCAAGTCGCTGATCCGGGTCACCATCGACGCCTGGGGTCCGATCGCCACCGGTGGCTTCCCGGCCCGCCTCGCCGACTGACCACGGCCGGCCCGCGCCCCGGTCAGTACGCGGCGGTGAAGCGGGCGTTCTGGTGTCGCGGCTGCTCGATCTCGTCGATGATCGCCACTGCCAGGTCCT
Organism: Micromonospora foliorum; assembly: GCF_022229015.1. GTDB lineage: Bacteria > Actinomycetota > Actinomycetes > Mycobacteriales > Micromonosporaceae > Micromonospora > Micromonospora foliorum. Next base: position 2,641 of record NZ_JAKKFF010000333.1, on the reverse strand, counting down.
CGTACGTGAGCACCGAGCGGCCTTGGGCGTCGGTGACCGGCTGGTCGGTGCCGGTGCGGTAGTGCCCGGTGCGCGTGCCGGGGTGGAATTCCAGCGGGGGCGGCGAGACGTACGTCCAGCTCACCCCGTCGGCGGCGGTGCGGTAGTAGTCCAGCGCGTCCGCCTGGCCCAGCGCCGATTCCCGGTACTCCGCCGGGAAGTCCGGCTCGTCGAGAATGCGGGTGCCGCCCGGGGTGAGCAGGGTGGACCCGCCGCCCAGGTGGATGATCCGCGGTGCGGCCGGCATCCCGCGCAGCGTGGTCACCAGGTTCTCCGCCGCGTTCCGCCACAGCTCGCGCTCGCCGCCGCCGATCGCCACGACCAGCGCGTCGGCGTCCGGCGCCAGCTCCCGGACACTCCGCTCGCTGGTCGCGTCGCCGGTGACCGTCCGCACCCCGGCCGGCAGGTACGAGGTGGCCTCCGGGCGGCGGACGGCGGCGATCACCCGGTGCCCCCGGTCGACCGCCTCGGAAGCGACCCGCGAACCGGCGGTGCCGCCCGCGCCAAACACGACGATGGTGCTCACCAGCTCAGGCTAGGGACTGGGCCGGCCGCCCGCCGGTGGAACGACGATCTGGTCAGTCGACCAGGGCGGCGTAGACGAGCTGGCGCAGCTGGGAGCGGAGCGGGTAGGTGCTCGACGGCATCAGTTGCGTGAACAGCAGCGCGGTGATCTCCTCGGCCGGGTCGACCCAGAACGCGGTGCTGGCCACCCCGCCCCAGTAGAACTCGCCGACGCTGCTCGGCACCCGGCTGGGGATCGGGTCGTCGACCACCGCGAAGCCGAGGCCGAAGCCGATCCCGTCCAGGGTGGTCTCGGCGAAGCCGCCGGTGGACAGGGTGCCCAGGTCCTGACCACCGGGCAGGTGGTTGCGGGTCATGAACCGCACCGTGCGTGGCCCGAGCAGCCGGACGCCGTCCAGCTCGCCGCCGCGCAGCAGCAACTGCGTGAATCGGTGGTAGTCGGCGGCGCTGGAGATCAGACCGCCACCGCCGGAGAGCAGCGCCGGCTTGCGGAACGCGAGCGACCCGAGGCTGTCGTAGCGAACGGCCCGGCCGCTGCGCGGTTCCGGGACGTAGAGCGCGGCCAGCCGGTCGGCCTCGTCGCCCTCCACCCACCAGCGGGTGTCGGTCATGCCCAGTGGGCCGAAGATCCGGTCGGCGAAGAACGCGTCGAGGCTCTGCCCGGAGATCACCTCGACGAGTCGGCCGAGCACGTCGGTGGCGACGGAGTAGCCCCACGCCGAGCCGGGCTGGAACAGCAGCGGCAGCTCGCCGAAGGCCGCGCAGGCGCCGGCCAGGTCGACGTCCGTCGGCGGGTACAGGTCGTAGCCGGCGGCCCGGTAGAGCCCGTCGACCACCGAGGTCTGCATGAAGCCGTACGTCAGACCGGCCGTGTGGGTGAGCAGGTGCCAGACCCGGATCGGCTCGACCGCCGGCACGGTGTACGGCTTGAGCACCGACCCCTTCGAGTAGACCCGCAGGTCGGCGAACTCGGGCAGCCAGCGGCTGATCTCGTCGGTCAGCTCGAACCGGCCCTCTTCCCACAGCATCATCGCCGCGACCGAGGTGACCGGCTTGGTCATCGAGTAGATCCGCCAGAGCGTGTCGGGCTCGACCGGTGCGCCCGACTCCCGATCGCGCAGCCCGTACGTCGAGGAGTGCGCCACCTCGCCGCCACGGGTGACCACCACCTGCCAGCCGGCGAGCCGGCCGTCGTCGACGTACCGGCCGAAGTGCTCGTCGATCCGTGCCAGCCGCGTCGGGTCGAAACCGATCTGATCCGGGTCCTTGCTCCGAGCCACACTCACGCCGCCGAACCTACTCGCCGGTACGCCGACACCGGAAGGGGGCCCGGCACCGGCCACGCCGGCCGCCGGCCGTCGGCGGCGACCACTAGCCTGGCCGGATGCCGGAGTTGACCGAGGACGTGACCTTCCGCAACGAGGACTGGTACGGCGAGGAGCTGACCGACCGGCACTTCGTGGGTTGCGAGTTCTTCGGTGTGGACCTGACCGAGGCGTCGAGCAGGGGCGCGGTCTTCACCGGGTGCACGTTCGGCAACGTGGCGTTCAACGCCTCCCGACATGTCGACTCCGCCTTCACCCGTTGCGTCTTTCGGCGGTGCAACTTCTTCGAGGCCGAGTTCACCGGCTGCAAGCTGGTCGGCAGCACGTTCAGCGAGTGCGACCTGCGTCCGTTGACAGTGGACGGCGGTGACTGGTCCTTCGCCGCGCTGCCCGGCGCCGACCTGCGCGGCGTTCGACTGACGGGGGTGCGGATGCGCGAGGTGGACCTCACCAGGGCCAACCTGACCGGTGCTACCGTCACCGGTGTCGATCTTTCCGGCGCGCAGCTGCACAACGTCCGGCTCGGCGGCGCCGACCTGCGGGGCAGCGATCTCACCGCGCTCGACCCGACGGTCGTCGAGCGGGCCGGCGCCATCATCGACGTCGAGCAGGCCGTGGTCGTCGCGCAACTGCTCGGCTTCCGGATCGGCTGACGCGGAAGGCGCTCGTGGTCTGCCGAAGTGTCCGTCCGGCCGGGATGGGACGAGCGGCGTGTGGGGGAAGGGTGGGGGGCTGGGTGGGGCCGGGCAACC
>NZ_JAKKFF010000332.1 GCF_022229015.1 Micromonospora foliorum | reverse complement strand
CGCGTGCCCGGCCGCCCGCAGCCAAGTGTCGCAGGAGCGGGGTACCGCGCGTCAGCTGGCTGCCCGGCCCGAATGCGCCCACCCAGCCGGTCGCCTCGTGCCCTAGCACCAGTGGGAACCTCTCCGCGAGGGTGCCGTTGACCATGGACAGGTCGGAGTCGCAGCCACCGGCCGCCCTGAGCGTCACCCGTACCTCCCCGGGGCCGGGCGCGGGTAGGCGTACCCGCTCGACCCGCAGCTCGGCGCCGGACCCGCGCGCGACGAGCGCGCGAACGGTGACCGGCGCGGCCGCCGGCTCGGTGCCGCCGCCCGACGGGGCCGCGGACAGCTCGGTGCCGCCTGCTGGCGCAGCCGGGGGCAGCTCGGGGTGGCTCATCGCTGGATCGCCTTCAGCTCGCAGAACTCGGCCAGCCCGTGCACGCCCAGCTCCCGGCCCAGGCCGGACTGCTTGTAGCCGCCGAAAGGGGCGAGCGGATTGAACGGGGCACCGTTGATGTCGACGGCGCCGGTGCGCAGCCGCCGGGCCACCGCGAGCGCCGCGTCGGTGTCGGCGGACCAGACCGCGCCGGCCAGCCCGTACTTCGAGTTGTTGGCGATGGCGACCGCCTCGTCGGTGTCGTCGAACGGGATGACGGCGAGCACCGGGCCGAAGACCTCCTCCTGGGCGAGCGCACTGTCGGGGTGCACGTCGGCGAAGACGGTCGGGGCGACGAAGTGCCCCCGGGCCGGTACGGGGGCGTCGGGCCCGCCGGTGACCAGCCGGGCGCCGTCGGCGAGGGCCCGGTCGATGTGGCCGCGTACCCGCTCGGCCTGGGCGGCGGAGACCAGCGGGCCGAGCCGGGTCGCCGGGTCGAACGGGTCGCCGAGGCGGTAGCCGGCGACCGCCGTGGCGATCAGGTGGAGGGCTTCGTCGTACCGGTCGCGGTGCACCAGCATCCGGGTCCAGGCGGTGCAGGTCTGCCCGGAGTTGAGCAGGGCGTTGCCGACGCCCACCTTGACGGCGGTGGCCAGGTCGGCGTCGGGAAGGATCACGTTGGCGGACTTGCCGCCCAGCTCCAGCGCGACCCGGGCGATCCGGTCGGCGGCGAGCCGCATGATCCGCGCGCCGGTGGCGGTGGAGCCGGTGAACGAGACCAGGTCGACGTCGGGGTGCCCGGCGAGCGCCTCACCGACCACCGGCCCGGTGCCGGGGACCAGGTTGAGCACCCCCGGCGGCAGGCCGGCTTCGGTGACCGCGTCGAAGAGCAGGTACGCGGTCAACGGGGTCAACTCGCTGGGCTTGAGCACCACCGTGCAGCCGGCGGCCAGGGCGGGTGCGAGTTTCGCCATCACCTGGTGCAGCGGGTAGTTCCACGGGGTGATCGCGCCGACCACGCCGATCGGCTCGCGGACGACGAGGGAGTTGCCGATGCTCTCCTCGACCGGCGCGCGGGCGGCGAGCGCGACGTGGTCGCGCAGCACGGTCAGTGGGAGCCCTACCTGCACCCGGGTGGCGAGCTTGAGCGGCGAGCCCAGCTCGACGGCGATGGTGCGGGCGAGGTCGTCGGCGCGGGCGGTGAGCGCCGCGTGCAGCCGGTCGAGGTGGGTGGAGCGCTCGGCGGGAGTGGCGGCCGACCAGCCGGGGAAGGCGGCGCGGGCAGCGGCCACGGCGCGATCCACGTCGGCCGGGGTGCCGGCCGGAACCTGCCCGACCAGCTCCCCGCTGCTCGGGTTCTCCACGTCGATCGGATCGGCGTCGGCGGGAGACGTCCACTCCCCACCGATGTGCAGGTGGCGCCGGAGACGCAGCGAGTCGGGCAACTGCGACGGCGGGGCGGCGAGGTCCATGTCGTCCCTTCGGGGTGGGCGATGGGGGTCGCGACGGGCGATGAAACTAGCGCTGGGAGTTTGGACGCTACCCCTTGGGCCGGGCGGACTCCACCGTGCCGACGGTGCGGGTGTACTCGGCGGCCAGACCGTGCAGCAGGGCGTCCAGGCCGAGGGCGAAGGCGCCCTCGTCCACGCTCTGCTGGTGCTCGGCGAGCCGGTGCGCCTGGCGCAGGTGCGGGTAGTGCGCCGCGTACAGCTCCGGGTCCTCGACGAAACCGCGGGCGAACGAGCCGAGCGCCGACCCGGCCACGAAGTAGCGCAGCGCCGCGCCGATGTGGGTGGCGCGGGCCGGCGGCCAACCGGCCCGGACCAGCCCGCCGTAGACCGCGTCGGCCATGGCGAGGGCGGCCGGTCGACGACCCGGCCCCTGCGCCAGGTACGGCACGATGTTCGGGTGGGCGGTGAGCGCCCGCCGGTACGACCAGGCCCAGTCCCGCAGCGCGGCGGTCCAGTCCCGGCTGGCGAAGCCACTGGTGTCGACGGCGCCGGTGACCGTGTCGGCGACCGCGTCGAGGATGTCGTCCTTGGTGGCGAAGTGGTTGTAGAGCGAGGGACCCTGCACGCCGAGCGCGGCGGCGAGTCGGCGGGTGGAGAGCGCGCCGAGCCCGTCGGCGTCGATCAACGCGAGCGCCGTCTCGACGATCCGGTCGCGGGTGAGCAGAGGTCGTCGAGGTCGGGGCACGTCAGAGCTCCTCGGTCTGCGGTGTCCCTCCCCGTGGGAACCACCTGTTCACGCACCCTATCCGGGACCGCCTGCGCGCAGGCGTCACCACGAGGGGTCTGGACGAATGAAAACTTACACCGCTAGTTTAGGGGATGACCGCTGCGGCCCGCAGCGGCGCACCGCCACGCCGACCGAGGGGGAACCGTGGACTTCGCACTGTCCGACGAGGAACGCGCCGTCCGAGACACCGTGCGCGCGTTCATCACCCGCGAGGTGATGCCCCTGGAGGCGGAGGTGCTTCGCCGGGAACGGGCGCACCAGCCGGGCCTCGACCACTCCGAGGTGCGCGAACTGCAACTCAAGGCACGCAAGTTCGGCTTCTGGGGCCTGGCCACCCCGGAGGAGTACGGCGGGATGAACCTGCCAGCCGTACTCCAGTCGTTGATCTGGACCGAGCTGGGCCGCACGTTCGTGCCGTTCCGCTTCGGCGGCGAGGCGGACAACATCCTCTTCCACGCCACCGAGGAGCAGAAGCGGGAGTTCCTCATCCCGACCATCGAGGGCGAGCGACGTTCCTGCTTCGCGATCACCGAACCGGGCGCCGGGTCCGACGCGGCCAACATCCGGCTGTCCGCCCGCCGCGACGGCGACGACTGGATCCTCGACGGTGAGAAGACCTTCATCACCGGCGGTCACGACGCCGACTTCGCCATCGTGGTCGCGGTGACCGACCGGGAGAAGGGCGCCCGCAACGGCGGAGCCACCGCGTTCCTGGTGGACCGGTCGATGGGCTGGCGCTCGGAGTTCATCCAGACGATGGGCGAGGGTGGGCCCGCGTCGCTCATCTTCGACGGCGTACGCGTGCCGCACCGCAACATCCTCGGCGAGATCGGCCAGGGCTTCACGCTCGGCATGGAGTGGATCGGCAAGGGGCGCTACACCATCCCGTCGCACGCCATCGGCATCGCCGAGCGGGTGTTGCAGATGGCCATCGAGTACGCCAACACCCGGGAGACCTTCGGCGCGAAGATCGGCACCAACCAGGCCATCCAGTGGATGATCGCCGACTCGGAGACGGAGCTGGAGGCGGCCCGCTGGCTGGTGCTGCGCTCGGCGTGGACTGTCGACGCGGGCCTGGACCCCCGGCACGCCTCGTCGATGGGCAAGCTCTACGGCGCCGGCATGGTCAACCGGGTGGTCGACCGGGTGCTCCAGATCCACGGCGGCATGGGCTACACCCGAGAGCTGCCGATCGAACGCTGGTACCGGCAGGTCCGGCTCTACCGGATCTTCGAGGGCACCGACGAGATGCAGCGGCTGATCATCTCGCGGGACCTGCTGCGCGGCTACACGAAGATCGGTGGCCACCTGGCCTGAGACCGGGTGTTTGATGCCGCCGAGGACGGCCCGCCGCGCGCCCGGCCGTCCTCGGCGTCGGGTTCAGCCCGTCAACGCCGTCAGCGCGGCGTCCACATCGGCCTCCGTGGAGTAGATGTGGAACGAGGCCCGGACCCGCCCGGCGCGTACCGCCGCCCGGATGCCGGCCGCGGCGAGGCGCTGCTCGGCGTCGGGCACGTCCACGCTGACGATGGCGCTCTCCCCCGGTGGCCGGCCCAGCCCGGTCAGGAACCGGTTGGCCAGCGCCACGTTGTGCGCCCCGATCGCCGACACGCCGATCTCGGCGACCACCTCCAGGGCGGGCACCGCACCGACCCAGCTGAACCAGGCCGGCGAGATGTCGAACCGGCGGGCGTCGTCGGCCAGCCGCAGCGGCGGACCGTAGTAGGAGGCGTGCGGGTCGCGGCCCGCGTACCAGCCGGCCGCGTCGGGGCGCAGCCGCTCCCGCAACTCGGGGGCCAGATAGGCGTACGCGGTCCCGCGCGGGTTCATCAACCACTTGTAGCCGCCCACCGCCACCACGTCGGCCCGGCCGCCGTCGAACGGCAGCCAGCCGCACGCCTGGGTGGCGTCCACCGCCACCAGCGCGTCGTGCGCACGGGCCGCGGCCACGATCTCGTCGTACGGGGCCACCGCCCCGTTGGCCGACTGCACCAGGCTGAACGCGACCAGATCGGTATCGGCGTCGATGGCGTCGACGAGCGACTCCAGCGGCACCGTGCGGACCCTGACGCCGCGCTCCTCCTGCACCAGCCAGGGGAAGAGATTCGAGGTGAACTCGACCTCGGGGACCAGCACCGTGGCACCGGCCGGCAGCGCCGCCGCGACCGGCCCGAGGAGCTGGGACACGGTCGCGCCGACCGCCACGTCACCGACCGGCACCCCGACGAGGCCGGCGAAGGCGACGCGAGCCCGGTGCGTCGACTCGCCCCAGCCCTCCCACGACGTACGACCGACCCGCCAGGCCGCGAGGGCCTCCTGCAACGCCGCCCACGCCGGTTCCGGCGGCAACCCGTAGCTGGCGGTGTTCAACCAGCCCGGCTCCGGTTGCCACAGCTTCTGCGCCTGCTCGATCTCCATGCCGTCGACGCTAGGCCGAGCGGCGCGCGACCGGCACGGCCAATCGGCGACCGGCGGACTGTCAGATCCGTAGCGCACCCCGCCGGGCGCGGAGGCGGGCGGCACCTGCGTCACGGCTTCCGGCCGCGCCCGATCGCTTCCTCAGCCGGCGGCGGGTGGATCCGGGTGAGTATGTCGGCGAGGCCGGCGAGCCACCGGTCGACCTCCACCAGGTGCCGGACCGACTGGAGGTCGGCCTCGCCGAGGAGCGGACGGATCCGGTCCAGCTGGTCGACGCAGGTGGTCGAGACGGGCGCCCGGTCCGGTGTCCGGCCGTGCGCGATCTCGTCGGCGAGGGCGTCGTACGCCGATCGCAGGCGCCCGGCGGACTCGCGCAGCAGCGCCGCCGCCTCGGGCCAGCCGGCGAGGCAGCCGGGCGGGTTGCGGCGCAGCAGCGACTCCGCGCCGGGCACGACGTGGTGACCGGCGCTCAGGATGGCGTCCCAGTTCGCCTGCTGACGGTGTGGATCGTGCCGCTCGGAGTGGTACTGGCAGTACGACGAGTCGATCAGGACCATCCGACGACGAACCCGGCGGAGGGCGTCTTCGGGTGGCGGCGCGTCGCCGAGCACCGACTGGACCGTCTGTTCGACCGCGTCCGCGCTGGCCGCCAGGTAGCGGGTGGCGTTGTGCCGCAGGTCGTGGCCCGCGCCGCGCGGCCACATCGCCACCCCGGCGAGCACGCCGATCACCGCGCCGAGCAGCACGTCGACGAGGCGGACCTCGGCGAGCCGCCACCCTTCCGGGCTGAGCTGGGCGAAGACGACCGTCAGCAGCAGGGTGAACAGCGCCTGCTGCCACACCGGACCGAGCAGGCGACCAACGCCGAAGGCCAGCAGCAGGGTGATCGGCAGGACGATGGCGTACACGATCGGCTCGTTGACGACGAGCATCACCCCGCCGCTGACGACCGCGCCGACGATCGTGCCCAGCACGGCCGGCCGCAGCGCGGTGCGGGTGTCGGCGGCCGAGGTACGCAGGACCGTGAGGGTGGCCAGCAGCACCCAGAAGCCGTGGGTCAGCTGCAACACCCCGGCGGCCACCCGGGCGATGGCGAGCGCCACGGCCAGCCGCAGGGAGCTGTGCAGGTGGGCCGAGCGCGGCGCCAGGTGGGAGCGGAACTGCCACCAGTACAGCGTCCACGGGCTGCGCCGGGTGTACTCGAACAGCCCCGAGGAGGCGTCGCCGCCGTCGAGCCGTACCCCGGTGGCCACCCGGGAACCGACGACAAAGACCCGGACCTGGTCCGCGAGGGCCAGCGCGGTCGCGTCCCGGCACAACCGGGGTACGTCCGGCGCGTCGCGGACCTGGCCCTCTCCCACCGGGTACGCCGCCTCGGCTCGTCCGACCGCCACGTCCACGTCGGCGGGGGCCACCGCCGGGGCACCCGGCGACAGGCTCCGACCGGCGGCGCGGGTCGTGTCCGCGCACGAGCGCAGCAGACGCGCCGCCGCCAGGTCCGGGATCGGCTCCGGCGGG
>NZ_JAKKFF010000331.1 GCF_022229015.1 Micromonospora foliorum | reverse complement strand
CCCCGCGGTCTGCCGCTCGGCGACCACGACCAGGCCCTCGGGCTCGTCGGCGCGGGCGGCCTCGGCCACGTCGGCGTTGGTGGAGCCGGTCTCGGCACGCAGCTCCAGCCGGGCCCACGGCCCGTTCGGCAGGATCAACGCGCGGCGCAGCCGGGCCGCCGACAGCGGCGGCCGGTCCAGATCGGTGTACGGGGAGCCCGACATTCCGCCAGCCTACGGCGGTGCTCCGGTCGACACTGAGGCGTACTGCACAGCGGCACCCACCTGAACCATCGTTATATTCCCTGGGTGACTACCGAGACCGGGACCAACATCCACAGCACCGCGGGCAAGCTGGCGGACCTGGAGCGCCGGGTCGACGAGGCGGTGCACGCCGGGTCGGCCCGCGCCGTGGAGAAGCAGCACGCGCGCGGCAAGAAGACCGCCCGCGAGCGGATCGAGATGCTGCTCGACGAGGGCTCCTTCGTCGAACTCGACGAGCTGGCCCGGCACCGGTCCACGGCCTTCGGGCTGGAGCGGAACCGCCCGTACGGCGACGGTGTGGTCACCGGCTACGGCACGGTGGACGGCCGGCAGGTGTGCGTCTTCGCGCAGGACTTCACGGTCTTCGGTGGCTCGCTCGGCGAGGTCTTCGGCGAGAAGATCGTCAAGGTGATGGACCTGGCCATGAAGATCGGCTGCCCGGTGGTCGGCATCAACGACTCCGGCGGCGCCCGCATCCAGGAGGGCGTCGTCTCGCTCGGCCTCTACGGCGAGATCTTCTTCCGCAACGTGCGGGCCTCCGGCGTCATCCCGCAGATCTCACTGGTGATGGGCCCCTGCGCCGGCGGCGCGGTCTACTCCCCGGCGGTCACCGACTTCACCGTGATGGTCGACCAGACCTCGCACATGTTCATCACCGGCCCGGACGTGATCAAGACGGTGACCGGCGAGGACGTCGGCATGGAGGAGCTGGGCGGCGCCCGTACGCACAACTCCCGCAGCGGCAACGCGCACTACCTCGCCAGCGACGAGGAGGACGCGGTCGACTACGTCAAGGCGCTGCTGTCGTACCTGCCGTCGAACAACCTCGACGAGCCGGTCGTGGTCGACGCCCCCGCCGAACTGGCGATCAGCGACGAGGACCGGGAGTTGGACACCCTGATCCCGGACTCGGCCAACCAGCCGTACGACATGCACACGGTCCTCGAACACGTCCTCGACGACGGGGAGTTCCTGGAGGTCCAGCCGCTGTACGCGCAGAACATCGTGGTCGGCTACGGCCGGGTCGAGGGGCGACCGGTCGGTGTGGTGGCCAACCAGCCGATGCACTTCGCCGGCACCCTGGACATCGCCGCCTCGGAGAAGGCCGCCCGCTTCGTTCGCACCTGCGACGCGTTCAACATCCCGGTGCTGACCTTCGTGGACGTGCCCGGCTTCCTCCCGGGCACCGGCCAGGAGTGGGACGGCATCATCCGCCGGGGCGCCAAGCTCATCTACGCGTACGCCGAGGCGACCGTCCCCAAGGTCACCGTGATCACCCGCAAGGCGTACGGCGGGGCGTACGACGTGATGGGCTCCAAGCACCTCGGCGCGGACCTGAACTTCGCCTGGCCGACCGCGCAGATCGCGGTGATGGGCGCGCAGGGCGCGGTGAACATCCTCTACCGCTCCGAACTGGCCGGCGCCGAGGACCCGGCGGCGGTCCGGGCCGAGAAGATCGCCGAGTACGAGGACACCCTGGCCAACCCGTACGTGGCGGCCGAGCGCGGGTACATCGACTCGGTGATCCCGCCGCACGAGACGCGTACCCAGATCGTCCGGGCGCTGCGCGTCCTGCGCACCAAGCGGGAGACCCTGCCGCCGAAGAAGCACGGCAACATCCCGCTCTGATCTCGCCGCTGCCTGCTGGCCCCGAGCCCGGGGGTCAGCAGGCAGGGTTGGCGGCGGCGCACATCCGCGCTGCCGCCGCCAGGGCAAGCTGGCGGAGTTTCGCCTCGGTGCCGTCATCTGCGATGCGGAGCAGCGAGACGGTGTCGCCGACCCGGACGACGGCCAGGAGGGTCGGCGGCGGTGCGTTGGTGAGCGTCTGCCCGGTCTGCACGTCCCGAGGGGCCGTGAGCGAGTCCCGCAGGATGGCAGCGTCGTCCCCCGCGAAGCCCCGCTGCACCACCGCCCACCGGTGGATCACCTCCACGGTGTGGGTGCCGTCCACCGTCTGCCACTGCTCGACGCTTCGCCACTCGGCGCACGGCGCGACCAGGTCGTCCAGACTGGTGAAGAGCTGTCGAGCCGTCTCGGGTACCAGCCTGAAGAGATCCTGCATGACCAGTGCGTCGCCCGGCACGAGGACGCCCTGAGTGGGCTTCCGCATGAGGGTCTGTGAACGGGACAGGATGGACATTTGCCAGCCGTCCGACAGCCCCTGGCTCGTCCGGCAGTGGCCGAGCGTGTCCTCCAGCCGGACCGGCTCGCCCAGCCCTGCCTGGCTGAGCTGCACGTAAACCGGCTGCGGCAGGTCGGCCGGCTGCAACAGGGCGTCGGTGGTGATCTCGTGCCGGGTCGGCGAGGCGGAGGGCGCGGCGGCCGGCTGAACCAGTGGCGGGGACGTCCTCGGCGCGGCGACCGCCACGGCGGAGACCCCGGCGAGGGCCAGCACGACGCTCGCCACCACGATCTTGCGCTGGCTGCGGCGGCGGGCCCGGGAGCGGATCTCCTCCGGGCCGAGCCAGCGCACGTCCTGCAGGTCCCGCTGGATCTGTTCGACGAACGTCGGGTCGTCACGCATCGGTAGCCTCCTCCAGGTCAGAGACGGCGAGCAGGCCGGCGAGCGCAGTGCGCCCCCGGGAGAGACGGGCCTTGACCGTGCCCACCGGGGCCGCGGTCTCCCGCGCGACCTCGGCGACCGGCATGCCCACCAGGTAGTAGAGGGCGATGGCGACGCGTTGCTCCTCGGGCAGCCGGCGCAGGGCGGCGACCACCGCGACGGTGTCGGTACCCGGCCCGGGAACGGTCTCGGTGGCCCCGTGTCGCAGGTAGGCGCGGGCACGGCTGCGTAGGCTGCGCCACCGGCTGACCGCGATCCGGCTGGCCACCACCCGCACCCACGCCTCCGGGTCGTCGTACCCGCTGACCGTCGACCACCGCTGCCACGCCCGGACGTACGCCTCCTGCACGGCGTCCTGCGCCTCGCCCCGATCGCCGGTGAGGGCGTAGACGAACCCGAGGAGCCGTTGTCGACTCCCCCGGTAGAACTCGTCGAACCCGTCGACGTCCGGCACCCGCTACCTCCCCGTGTCGGTCGCTGGGAACACGCACCGGGCGGGGTCGTCGGTTGCCCGGTCAGGCGATCATCTTCTCCAACTCGGTGAGCGGGAACGCGCCGGCCGCGATCCGCTCCCGGACCGCCCGGCGTACGGCCCGCTGCACGGCGACGTTGACCGGCGTCGGTACGCCGTGCAGCCGGCCCAGCAGCGCGATCTCGCCGTTGAGGTGGTCCACCTCGGTGGAGCCGGTGCCCCGGGCCAGGCTCTGCCAGGTGGAGCCGCCGGAGCGGGCCTCGCCGTCGACCGGGCGCTGCCCGACCAGGTCGCCGCGTTCGGCCTTCTCCTCCTCCGGCGAGGTGTGCGCGATGCCGGCGGCGGCGAGCGCGGCGACGCCCTCGGCGCGTACCCGCTCGACCAGCGTGTCCGGGATGTCCTGGCCGAGCAGCGCCTGGAGGCCGTTACCGAGGTTGCTGAGCAGCTTGCCGTACTTCCAGCGCAGCACGTCGGCGCGGACCGGGGCGACGAAGCCGGCGGCGGTCAGGTCGGCGGCGATCGCCCGGTCGGTGTCGTCGGCGCCTCCGGGGTACCGCCCGATGTGGAGCATCCCGGAATGCGGGTACCCGTTGGCGACCACCACGCCCGGGTCCAGGTGCGTGGCCGGCAGCCAGACGCAGACAGGGTGTACGTCGGCGAAGAGCCGCAGCGCGGCCCGCTCGTTGGCCACCCCGTTCTGCGCGGTCACCAGCGGCAGACGTTCGCCCGCCGTGCCGCCGCCGATTACCGGCGCGTCCACCCAGGCGGCCAACGCGCCGACGGTGTCCTGCGACTTCACGGTGAGGACCAGCACGGTGTCCGCTGGCAGCGGCTGGTCACCGGGCCGGTCCACCGCCGCGAGCCGGGCGGTGACCGCACCGTCGGGCTGCCGCAGGGTCAGACCCCGCGCGCGGATCGCGTCCAGGTGGGCACCGCGGGCCACCACTGTCACGTCCCGGTCGGCCTGGGCCAGCCGTACGCCGATGGTCCCGCCGACCGCGCACCCGCCCCGATGATCACGTATCGCATGGCCTCATCCTGCCCGACCGCGCCGTCCCGCCGTGGTCCGAGCCGCCACCCCTCCCGCCATCGATCATGGAGTTGTGGTGCCGGGCTGCGGGGGTATTGCGGCTTTCGCGGCCCACCACAACTCCTTGATCGACCCGGATGGAGGCGGGGTCAGAGCGTCAGGCCGGCGTCGGTGAGGATCGGGCCGGCGAGCAGGAGCGCGCCGGCGATCAGCGCCGCCAGGTTGACGAGGGCGAAGACGCTCACCCAGAAGAGCGGCGGGAACGGCGTGAGTCCGGCGAGTTGGTCGGCGTCGGAGGCGGGCATCCGGCCCCGGGAACGCAGCCGTTGCAGCTCGACCACCGGCCGCACCCCACCGAGCAGCAGAAACCACACCCCGGTGTACGCGAACGCGGCCTGGACCTGCGGCGTCGCGTACCACGAGACGGCGAACACCAGCGCACCGGTGACCAGCAACGACACCACGCCGAAGGCGTTGCGGATCATGACGAGCATGGCGAGCAGCAGGGCCACGGCCACCCACAGCAGCAGGGTGATCCGGTTTCCGCCGAGCAGCCAGGCGCCGGCCAGCCCGACCAGCGGCGGTGCGACGTATCCGGCGAGCAGCGTGAGGATCATGCCCGGCCCGGTGGGGCGGCCGGCGGAGAGCGTCAGCCCCGACGTGTCCGAGTGCAGCCGGATGCCGCGCAGCTTGCGGCCGGTGAGCAGGGCGACCAGGGCGTGACCGCCCTCGTGCGCGATGGTGATGGCGTTACGGGCGATCCGCCACGGCAACCGGGTGGAGACCACCACCAGTGCTACGGCCCCGGTGATCAGCACCAGCAGCGCGGGCGGGTCCGGCTGCGCGCCGAACAGCGTGTCCCACAGGTCGCCCAGCCCTTCGATCGACATCATGGGGCGCGAGCCTACCGGCGGCGTTCCGTGTCGCTCCCGAGGCACCGGCTCGTATCGCCCGAGACGGGTCGGGTGGCCACCGAAGGCAGAGGTGATTGCACATGAGGTTGTTGCCGTTGGAACACCATGTCGGGCTCTGGACCGAAGCCGACTACTTCGCCCTGGGTGAGACCCCGGACCGGATTGAGCTGCTCGACGGGAGCCTGCTTCTGAGCCCAGTCCCGAGTAAGCGCCACCAGTTGGTGTCACGCCGGCTGGCCGACCATGTCGAGCGCGCGGCCGGCGGCCTCGCCGTCTTCGGAGCGGTCAACGTGCGGCTCGAGGCGGATCGGATCGCCATCCCGGATGTGGTTGTCGCGGATACCGACCACGAGGGCATGGTCGTGGAGGCAGCTGAGGTGGTGCTGGTCGGTGAGGTCGTCTCGCCGGGGAATGCAGCCGCCGACCGCCTGCTCAAGATGCAGCTCTACGCCATTGCGCGAATCCCCTGGTATCTGCTGGTCGAGCAGGACGGGGACGCACACTCATTGCGGCTGTTCCGGCTGGACGGTGAGCACTACGTCGAGGACCAGGTGGCCAAGCCCGGCGAGACGCTGGCCGTCGTCGAGCCGTTCCGCTGGCAGCTCGACCCGGCCACGCTGCGCTGATCCGCCCTGCCCCGACCATCGGGCCTTCACAGCCCGTCAATGAAGCTTTTTTCCGGCCGCTCTTGTGATCTAGGGCACTTACCTCCAAAGATGGACGTCGATAGAGCGACGTCCTTGGAGGCACTCATGGCCCGTACCTCGTCAACGCTGCGCCGCGCACTCGCGGCCGGCCTCACCGTCCTCGCCACCGCGGCGGCGGCCCTGGTCGCGACCGCCGGACCGGCGGCCGCCGCCACCACAGCCGGTGTCGACGTGTCCCGTTACCAGGGCACCATCAACTGGACCAGCGTCCGCAACGCGGGCATCGAGTTCGCCTTCATCAAGGCGACCGAGGGCACCAGCTACAAGGACCCGAACTTCAACGCCAACTACGTCAACGCGTACAACGCCGGGGTGATCCGCGGGGCGTACCACTTCGCCCGGCCGAACATCTCCGCCGGCTCGACCCAGGCCAACTACCTGGCCTCCAACGGCGGCGCCTGGTCCGCGGACAGCCGCACCCTGCCCGCCGCGCTGGACATCGAGGGCAACCCGTACGCCGGTGGCTACTGCTACGGGCTCAGCACGACCGGGATGCGCAACTGGGTGCAGGACTTCCTGAACACCTACCGCTCCCGCACCGGCCGGTACGCGGTCATCTACACCACCACGAGCTGGTGGAACCAGTGCACCGGCAGCTGGACCGGCCCGTGGGCGAACCACCCGCTCTGGCTGGCCCGCTGGTCGAGCACGCCCGGCGCCCTGCCGGCCGGCGCGTCGGTGTGGAGCTTCTGGCAGTACACCAGCACCGGAGCGGTCTCCGGGATCAGCGGCAACGTGGACCGCAACTACTGGAACGGCGACCGGAGCCGCCTGATCGCGTTGGCCAACAACACCTGATCGGGCCGTTGGCGGCAGCGGGATCGACGGTCACCACACGGTCGACAATCGGTCCGGCTGCCGCCACACCACCGGGTACGGGTCAGGCCCGCCGCCGACTCAGGGCCGGCACCACAGCATCCTCACGAGCCAGCGCGCCCCTTCGGGTCAACCGCCAGGCAGCCATGCCAAAGCCGGCAACGATCACGACGCCGAGCAGTGCGACGAGCACCGAAACCCCCGCGCTGACCAGCAGCAGAATCGCGTCGCCGAGCGCCACGAGCATCCACAGTGCCAGCCGGGGCCGAGTGTCCCTCCGTCGGTAACCCATGTCGTGCCTCCTTCCGTCGTCGAAAGGTCAATTACCCACGACGAGGGAAGGTCATGCGAATGAGTTTCAGTCCTTACGGTCGGGCACGAAACCCTTGGCGATCCGGTCGAAGTTCGGCAGGTTGGCCTGCCAGTCCTTCTCCGCGATCTCCCACCGCAGGGCGTAACCGCGGTTCTTGGCCGTCACGAACCCCCGGTTACGGACGTGGATCCGCTGCCCGTCCCGGGTCTCCAGCCACTCCCAGTCCCCGCAGGTCTTCCAGAAGTTACAGCCCTTGATGCTGAGGTACTGGTAGTTGTTGACGCGGCTAGCGCGATTCGGCTCCTGCTCCCGCCAGTCGGCGACCGCATCCTTCGCCGGGGTGCTGGTCCACTGGACGAGCAGCTCACCCGGCCCGTTGGACTCGTTGAAGACGACCGTGTCGCCGTTGACCTGGCTACGCACCCAACCGTCGGGTATCGGCAGGGCGAAGCCGGCCGGGTCCCGGTGCAGCTTCCAGCCCGCCGGCAGCGCGTTCGGGTCTACCGAGGGGGTGGCCGAGGCCGATGGGCTCGGCGCGCCGGTGGTGGGCGGCGGTGGCGCGGCAGCGGAGGTCGGCGCGGCCCCCGAGGTCGCCGCAGCACTGGTCGGGCCGGCCTGCGGGCTCTTGTCGTCGTCCTTGGTCAGCATCGGCACGACCACCACGAGGCCGATCAGCAACAGGGCGACCACGGCCCCGATCAGCAGGTTGCGTCGGGTGTTGTTCGGCTTCGTGCCATCCGACAGCGGCACCGACGCGCGACCGGCCGGACTCACCGGCGGCATGAGCGACGTCGGCGTGGTGGGCTTGCGCTGCACCGGGGCCACCGGCGGACCGTCGACAACCGTCGGCTCGTCGTCGACGTTCGTCGTACCGTCGCCGCTCGTGTCCGGCGCGGCCGTGACCTTCGCGGTCGGCTCGGCATCGGACGGCCCGGCCTCGGACGGCGCCGGGCGGTCGATCGCGGTGCTCGGCTCGGCCGGCGCCGCTGCGGTCGCGCGTCGAGTAGGGTAAGAGGGTAGAT
>NZ_JAKKFF010000330.1 GCF_022229015.1 Micromonospora foliorum | reverse complement strand
CGGGCTGGCTGGGCAAGCCGCACGCCTGCTGGCAGCTGGCCACCCGGGCCGACCCGGACGCCACCGCGCTGGTCTTCGTCGACGCCGACGTGGTGCTCGCCCCGCACGCCGTGGCCGCCGCCGTCACCGAGTTGCGCGCCGCCGGGGTGACGCTGCTGTCGCCGTACCCCCGGATCGTGGTGGCGACGGCGGCCGACCGGTTGGTGCAGCCGCTGTTGCAGTGGCTCTGGCTGACCTTCCTGCCGCTGCGCGCGATGGAGCGCTCGCCGCGGCCGTCGCTGGCCGCGGCGGGCGGGCAGTTCCTGGTGGTGGACCGGGCCGGCTACACCACCGCCGGCGGGCACGCCGCGGTCGCCGACAAGATCCTGGAGGACGTCGAGCTGGCCCGGGCGGTCAAGCGGGCCGGCGGGCGGATCGCCCTGGCCGACGGCTCCCGGCTGGCCACCTGCCGGATGTACGACGACTGGCCGCAACTGCGCGACGGGTACTCGAAGTCGCTCTGGGCGTCGTTCGGGCACCCGGGCGCGGCGGCGGCCGTGGTGGTGGCACTGCTGCTGCTCTACACCGCCCCACCGCTGATCGCGCTGACGGTCGCCACGACGGCTCCCCGGGTGTCAATGGTGGCGCTCGCCGCGTATGTGCTCGGGGTGGCCGGACGGGTGCTCACCGCCCGCGCGACCGGTGGCCGGTGGTGGCCCGACGCGCTCGCACACCCCGTGTCGGTCGTGGTCCTCGGTTGGCTGACCCTGCGGTCGTACCATCTGCGAAAGCGACGCCGCCTGACCTGGCGGGGCCGCCCGGTCAGCTAGGGAGGACGCGGCATGGCGCGGATCGTGGTCGTCGGCGCCGGGGTGGGTGGCCTCGCCACCGCCGCCCGGCTGGCCGCTACCGGGCACCAGGTGACCGTCTTCGAGCGGGCCGACACGGTCGGCGGCAAGCTCGGCCGGTACGCGCACGACACCCCGGCCGGGTCGTTCCACTTCGACACCGGGCCAAGCCTGCTCACCCTGCCCGAGGTCTTCCACGACCTGTTCGAGGCGACCGGGGCGAAGCTCGACGAATATCTCGACCTGGTCCCGCTGGACCCGATCGTCCGGCACGTCTTTCCGGGCGGTGGCCCGACCCTGGACTCGTGCGCCGACCCGGTGGAGTTCACCTCCCGGATCGGGGCCGCCCTCGGTGACCGGGCGGCAGCCGACTGGCAGCGGCTGTGGCGCCGGGCGACACGCGTGTGGCAGGCCTCCTCGCGGGACATCCTGCGCCGTACCGTCGATTCTCCCCGCGACCTCGCGTCGCTGGCCTGGCGCGTCGGCGACCTGGCCGCCATCGCCCCGGGCCGCAGTCTGCGCGGCCTGGGCCGCCGACACCTGTCCGACCCGCGGTTGCGGATGCTGCTGGACCGGTACGCCACCTACACCGGCGCCGACCCACGTCGGGCACCGGCGGCGCTGGTCGCGGTCCCCTACGCCGAGCTGGCCTTCGGCGGCTGGTACCTGCGCGGCGGGCTGGGCACGCTCGCCGACGCGCTGCTGACCCGCTGCCTGGACCTCGGCGTGGTCGTGCAGACCGACGCCACGGTCACCCGGATCGACGCCACCGGCGGCCGGGTGCACGGGGTACGCCTCGCCGGTGTCACCGCCCCGGTGCCCGCCGACGTGGTGGTGGCCAACGTGGACGCGCTCACCGTCTACCGTGACCTGCTGCCACACCCGCGTCGGCTGGCCGGGCTGACCGACCGCAGCCTCGCCGGCTTCGTGCTGCTGCTCGGCGTCTCCGGCAGCACCGGGCTGGCCCACCACAACGTCTTCTTCCCGGACGACTACGACGCCGAGTTCGACGCGGTCTTCGGTGACCCCGGGCGCGGCGTACGGGCCCGGCCGGCGGCCGACCCGGCGGTGTTCGTCACCGTGGCCGACGACCCGATGGTCCGCCCGGCCGGACACGAGGCGTGGTTCGTGCTGGTCAACGCCGCCCGGCAGGGCACTGCGGCGGGCGCGGTCGACTGGCGACGCCCGGGGCTGGCCGACGCGTACGCCGACCGGATCCTGGACGTGCTCGCCCGACGCGGCGTGGACGTGCGCGACCGGCTGCTGTTCCGCGAGATCCGCACCCCCGCCGACCTGGACGTGGCGACCGGCGCGCCAGGTGGCTCGATCTACGGCACCGCCGGTGGGCTGCTCCGCCCGGCCAACCGGGGCCCGGCGAACGGGCTCTGGCTGGTGGGTGGCTCCACCCACCCGGGCGGCGGGTTGCCGATGGTGACCCTCTCCGCCCAGATCGTCGCCGACGAGATCGGCCCCGCCTGGTAGGCCCGTCAGCCGGCGCGTCTGTTCCGGCGCTTCCGGCGCGTCTGTTCCGGCGCTTCCGGCTGCGCCGCTCAGCCGGCGTCGAGCAGGGCTCGGCGGATGCTGGAGAGCAGTTGCCCCAGGCCGAAGCCGGCGAGTAGCACCCAGACCGCGGTCGCCATGGTGATGGTGCCGGCGGCCAGGTCCGGCTCGATCAGCCCGGCCAGCCCGGCGACCAGCAAGCCGGCCAGCGCCACCGAGACCCGGGTGGGGCGTTCGCCCACGGTCACCGCGCCGATCTCCCGCATACCGGCGGCGACCGCCCGCGCTCGGACGTACTCGTGCAACCAGGACAGCGCGCCGCCCGCGACGACAAGCGCACCCGGCGCGCCCACCAGCCAGAACGCCAGCAGCCACGCCACCTCACCGAGCCGGTCGGCGACCGAGTCGTAGACGTAGCCGAGCCGGGTGGTGCGACCGGTGGCGACCGCCACCGCACCGTCCACGCTGTCCGCCACGGCGGCGAGCAGCACGAACAGCGCGCCGAGGAACGGCCCGGTCCCCGGCCGGCCCACCAGCAGCGGTACGCAGAAGCAGAGCAGCACCCCGGCCACGGTGACCGCGGTGGGGCTGACCCGCAGCCGACCCAGCACATATCCGACGTGGTACGCGAATCGCAGCCAGGCGCGCACCACCGGCGCAGCGACCCGAGGGTCGAACCCGCCGTGCAACCGCGCCCACGCCGTGGCGTACTGATCCCAGTTCAGCTGTGTGCCCACCACGGATCAACCGTCGTGCCGGGCAACAGGTGTCGCAGGCACAGCGTTCACACGCGGGCGCCGGCCTTCAGGTTCTGCCAGACCTCGCGGGTCGCGGTGGACCGGTTGAGGGTGATGAAGTGGATTCCGGGCACGCCCTCGTCCAGCAGTCGGCGGCACATCTCGCTGGCCTGCTCGATGCCGAGCCGGCGGACGGCGTCCGGGTCGTCGGCGATGCGTTCGAAGCGGGCCGCCAACGCCGGTGGGAACGGCGCACCGGACAGCTGCACGGACCGCTCGATGGTGCTGAACTGGGTCACCGGCATCACGCCGGCCAGGATCGGGGTGTCACAGCCGGCAGCGGCCACCCGGTCCCGTAACCGCAGGTAGTCGTCGGCGTCGAAGAACATCTGGGTGACCGCGAACTCCGCGCCGGCCCGACACTTGCGGACGAACTGGGCGGTGTCGCTGGCCACGTCGGGCGAGCGGGGGTGCTTGTACGGGAAGGCCGCCACGCCGACGCTGAAGTCGCCGGCGTCGCGCACCAGCCGGACCAGGTCCTCGGCGTAGTCCACGCCCTCGGGGTGGCGGATCCACTCACCGCCAGGGTTGCCCGGGGGGTCACCACGAACCGCCAGCACGTTGCGCACCCCCACCCCGGCGAGCCGGCCGACCACGTGCCGCAGCTCGGCGACGGAGTGGTTGACAGCGGTCAGGTGGGCCATCGGCAGCAGGGTGGTTTCGGTGGCGACCCGCTCGGTCAACGCCACGGTGGTGTCCCGGGTCGAGCCGCCGGCGCCGTACGTGATCGACACGAACGACGGGCGCAGGGACTCCAGCTCGCGGATGGCCTGCCAGAGCAGCTGCTCCCCCGCGTCGGTCTTGGGCGGGAAGAACTCGAACGAGAAGGTCGGCTGGTGCTCACGGATGAGCTCCCCGATCGCCGGCTGCGGATTGGGGAGTGTCGAGGGAAGACCGAGCGCCACGACCCGACTCTAGCGGTCGATGGCGCCAGGACCCAGGCCCTTCCCACCCAGCGGCCGGTCCGGCCCGGTCCGCGCGACCCGGTGGGCCGTGCCGCCCGGGCGCACCGCGCGCCCGACCGGGTGGGCGGTGTCACCCCGAGCGCCCGACCCGGCGGGCGGTGTCGCCCCGCGCGCCCCGACCCGGTGGGCGGAAGGCGTCGTACCCGCGAGGTAGAACGGGGCGGTGCGGGAGGGGCGGCGGG
>NZ_JAKKFF010000033.1 GCF_022229015.1 Micromonospora foliorum | reverse complement strand
CGCAGCTCGTCGACGCGGCCGTCCTGTACGAGCAGGCGTGCCAACTCGTCGGCGGCGGCCACATTGCCGCTGTCGGCCCAGTCACGCAGCTCGTCGACGCGGCCCTCCTCTACGAGCAGCTCGGTCAGCTCGTCGGTGGCGTGCTCGTTGCCGCTGTCGGCCCAGTCGCGGAGCTCGTCGACGCGGTCCTCTTGGGCCAGCAATGAGGCACAGTGACGGGCCGCGTATTTGTCGCCGGCGTCGGCTCGGGCCCGCAGCTCGTCGACGAGGCCTTGTGCGGCCAGTAGCCTCGCGAGCTCCTTGGAGGCGGATGCGTTGCCACTGTCGGCCCACTCACGCAGTTCATCGACGCGGCCCTGCGAGGCCAGCAGCCTCGTCAGCTCTTCGGCGGCGTATTTGTCGCCGGCGTCGGCTCGGGTCCACAGCTCGTCGACGACGCCTTGTGAAGCCAGCAGCCTCGCGAGCTTTTCTGCGGCGTCGGCGTTGCCGCTGTCGGCCCAGTTCCGTAGTTCGTCGACGCGGCCCTGCTGGGCCAGCAATAAGGCCAGTTCGGCGGCGGCGGCGTCATTGCCGCTGTTGGCCCAGGTGCGTAACTCGTCGGCGCGACCCTGTCTAGCCAGCACATGGGCCACATTCCAGGCCGCATTCTGGTGGCCGGCATCGTGGAGGCGTTGGTAGAGGGGTAGGGCCTGGTCGTAGCGCAGCCGACTGGTGGCGTTGTCGGCCAGGCTGGTGAGCTCGTCGCGGGTGTGGGTGTGCGTACCGAATGCCTGCCAGGCGAGCGTTGGGATGGGTTCGGTGCGGCGTCGATCGCTGAGGTGTTGCAGCAGGTAGTCGGTGACGGTGTAGCCGATGACTGTGCGCTGATCGGAGCTGGAGACGGCGAGGAGCGGGGCGGTGGCCTTGTCCTGGGGACGTTCGCGGCTGGTCAGCTCGTCCAGCGCCGGGGGATACCATGCGTCGTCGGGGTAGGGCCTGCTGAGGTAGCCGCGGGCAGCTTCGCGGAGCAGGTCGTCTCCAAGCGCGGATTGGATGCCGACTCTACGGGCGTCGACTGCGGCGTGCAGGACGGCCCGTTGGGTGATGGTGGCGCGTTCGTAGCGGTCGGTGAGTTCCCGGGCGCCTGCGAGGGCTTCGGTGACGTTGTAGTCGTCGTCGGCCACAGCTGTGGCGAGGCGGGGATCGTGGGCGGCCATGCGGGCGGCTGCGGCGCATTCGTCCTGGGTGAACGTGTCGATCCGGGTTTCGTGGATGCGCCGGTCGGTGAGGATGTCGACGGCGCCTGGGTGGCGCGGCAGTCGGGCATCCGGGTGGTTCGGGTCCGGGTCGTCGGCCCGCAATAGCGCCGCGTACGTGGGCCAGAGGGTACCCATGACGATCACCGGGGTGCAAGCATTGAGCAGCCGTCGGATGGTGGCGGCGGTGATAGGTGTGGAGCCCTCGCTGAGGTAAGGGCCGGGCAGGAAGCGTTGCAGCTCATCGAGCCAGACGATCAGTTTCGGCAAGTCGAAGGTGGCTTCGGCGATGGTGTTGACCAGGTCGCCGTCACCCAAGTCGGGGGCCAGAACGGCGAAATCGGGAAGTTCCTGTCGGGCGGCTTCATACAGCAGGCGGGTCTTGCCCACGCAGGAGTCGCCGACCAAGAGCAGGAACCCGCCGTCCGCTCGGGCGTGGCGCATCCATTCGCGGATCTGCGGTCCTTTGGTGCGATCGACAAACGACGGCAGGTCGGGATCGACCGTGCTCATCCGCTGTTGGGCGGGGCGACTGGCCGCCAGCCCGCGTCGTTTCCCCGGCAGTCCCGCCGCGGCGGGAAGGGGTGGGCCGGCCGCCGCTGGATGTATCCGCAGCGAGAGCGCGTTGGCGGGTGCTTCACCAATGCGGGGAAAGATGGTCTTCTGCCGGCCAGTGTGCTGGCGGAGTCGTTCGATGGCCAGCTGCTCCCGGTCGGCTTCGGCGTGCCGCCGTGCCCGCCACCGGTCCACCGCGACCACCCCGACTCCCAGCCCTGCGGCGGCCGCCGCAGCGAGCCAGGGCGGACACCATGCCAGCCACGAAGGCAGTTGCTCAAGCTGCAGAACAGCGATCGCGGCGGCCAGTAGCGCGGTCGCGACGCCGGGGGCGACGGCCCACCCGGACCGGGGCCGCATCACGACCCGGCCGTCAGGGTACGGTCGAACCAGCACGAATCTTCCGGTCGCCGGCGTCGATTGGCCGGGACCTGCTGCCAGAACAGCCGAATTCGGCCACTCAGCCCCAGGTCGATCAACCAAGCCTCCCCCTCGTCGCCAGGGAAAAGCGCTCGGCGACGAGTAGCACACTGACCCGCATGCGCGCGTTTCATGTCGCCCCGCTCGTCATGGTCGCGTCGTCGCTCATGAGCAGGAGTATGACGGCACCAGGGCAGGTGATCGATGCGTTTGGCGGGCCCACGACAGATCAAGCCGGACCGTCGTTCCTCACTCAGAGCGTGTTTCAACTTGCTGTGGGACTGTGGATCTAAGGGTGTTTCCGGCCTGCCCCGCCGGGCGTTGTGCCTGGTGAGGAGGGTGCCGTGATGACCGCGACACAGAACGATCAGGCTGGACGGAAGAAGCGGGTGGAGCCGTCGGCGGAGGCGAAAGCCGCCGTCGAGTTGGTCCGGGCGGCCAAGGAACAGGGCCTGTCGTTGACCGGTCCGGATGGGCTGCTTCGGCAGTTGACCAAGACGGTCCTGGAGACCGCGTTGAACGAGGAGATGGCCGATCACCTCGGCTATGCCAAACACGAACCCGACGGCGCCGGCTCGGGCAATATCCGTAACGGCACCAGGGCGAAGACGGTGTTGACTGATAGCACTGGGCCGGTGCAGATCGACGTGCCGCGGGACCGGGCGGGCACGTTCGAGCCGCAGATCGTCAAGAAGCGGCAGCGCCGGTTGTCAGGCGTCGACGAGGTGGTGTTGTCGTTGTATGCCAAGGGCTTGACCACCGGGGAGATCTCGGCGCACTTCGCCGAGATCTATGGCGCCTCGGTCAGCAAGGAGATCATTTCGCGGATCACCGACAAGGTGATCGAGGAGATGACCGACTGGTCGCACCGCCCGTTGGACGAGATTTACGCGGCGGTGTTCATCGACGCGATCGTGGTCAAGGTGCGGGATGGGCAGGTCGCGAACCGGCCGTTCTACGCCGCGATCGGGGTGACCCTCGACGGGGAGAAGGACATCCTCGGGTTGTGGGCCGGCACCGGTGGTGAGGGCGCGAAGTTCTGGATGAGCGTGCTGACCGACCTGCGTAACCGGGGTGTGAAGGACGTGTTCTTCCTCGTCTGCGACGGCCTGAAAGGCCTACCCGAGGTCGTCACGAACGTGTGGCCGGCCACGATCGTGCAGACCTGCATCATCCACCTGATCCGCAACACGTTCCGGCTCACCTCACGCAAGTAC
The DNA here is from genome assembly GCF_022229015.1 of Micromonospora foliorum. Lineage (GTDB taxonomy): Bacteria > Actinomycetota > Actinomycetes > Mycobacteriales > Micromonosporaceae > Micromonospora > Micromonospora foliorum. The sequence goes on along the minus strand of NZ_JAKKFF010000033.1, from coordinate 69,252 downwards.
TGGGACCAGATCAAACACGACATCAAGCCGATCTACACCGCCGTCAACGCCACCGCGGCCCGAGCCGCGTTCGACGACCTGACCGAGAAGTGGGGCGGGCGGTATCCGGCGGTGATCCGCCTGTGGGACAACGCCTGGGCCGAGTTCATCCCGTTCCTCGACTACGACGTGGAGATCCGCACCGTCATCTGCTCCACCAACGCGATCGAATCGCTCAACGTCCGCTACCGGCGGGCGATCAAGGCCCGCGGCCACTTCCCCAACGAACAGGCCGCGTCGAAGTGTCTGTACCTGGTAACCCGGTCCCTGGACCCCACCGGAGCAGGCAGAACCCGATGGACGATGCGCTGGAAACCCGCGTTGAACGCCTAGCGAGACAGCCCCCCGGCGAGGCCTGCGGCGGCCAGGGCCTGGACCGGATCGGCGTCGACCCGGAGTGAGTGGAAAGGTTCTGAGGACCGTGTCTGGTCCAGCCCGCGTCCCGATGGACAGACCCGCCGTGCATGCGGTGATCGGGCGTATCGCCGAGGCCATGTCTGTAGGTGTGCGGCGATTTGATGTAAAGCGTTGCGGGTCAGCTTGCTGGAGCCCACTGCGGTTCCGTCATCTGTGAAACCGATCCCACGGGCGGCGCGCCGACCAGCACTTTCAGGCTGGTGACCTCGTCGGCGGATCCGAAGGCGACAGCGTTCGTGGGTCGTTCGGTCAGCCGGTGGTGTCCTCACTTGTCGATGTCAGCGCGCATTCGACGCCTCGATGATGGTGGCCGTTCCTACCGCGGGCTGGCCCTCGTGCATGGTGTCGTCATGCCCGGTTGTAGGTGACTCCAGAGGGTGGGGGACAGTGGGCCCAGACGGACCGACCCGGTAAAGCCTGGTGGCAACGCTGGCGCAGACTCCACCCAGACGCATGCCACGAGCAGATCGGGAATCGCCCGCAGCAGCGGTCGCCATCGGGCAAATGGCCACCGAGATCCTTGCCATCGAGCACCGTATCTCCGGCGTCGATGACCTCATCGCCGAGCACCTCGACCAACACCCACTTGCCCAATCGTCAGCTGCATGCCCGGCATGGGCAACCTGTTCACCGGCGAAATTCTCATCGGGACCGCTGAACCGATGGCGGTGCGGGACCTGACCCGCGCACACCGACGCAGCCCTTTGAGTAGGAGACCTGTCGCGTCCTGCCAGAACCTCACCATCCGGCGCTGGAACGGAAACTGTCCGCGGCCTCGGCCAGGAGGGCCTTGATCTCTTCACCGTTGCTGGCGTCCCCAGTCGCTTCGCAGTGGACGATCAGGCTGTGTGCCAGGGCCAGGTCGAACCCGCGCTCGCGCAGGATGTCGGCGGATTCCAGGGCCAGCCGCGCTGCGCCCGCCCGGTCGCCGGCCCGGGCGGCGATTGCCGCCTGGACGCCGAGCGTCATCCCCTCGAAGCCCCGGTAACCGGCCTCGCGGGCCAACTCCAGCGCCTGCGTCGCCCAAGCGCCGGCCAGATCGAGCTCGCGGCGGCGCAGGTGGACATGGGCGAGACCGATGAGTGCCTCCGCGTAGGGCTGGGCGGAGGTAGCCACGAGGGACAGCCGCAGGGCCCGATGCAGGTAGGTGATCGACAGCCGGTGCTGCCCCGTCACGCGGCGGACGGTGGCGAGGCCGCACAGCAGCAACGCCTGCGCGTGCGGATCGGTGAGGCCGCGCAGGGCCCGCAGACCGCTCACCGCGATCCGGCGGGCGACTGTCGCGTTTCCCTGGAAGAGGCGTACGACCGCCAGGTATCCGGACGCGGAAGCCTGCCCCTCCAAATCGCCGAGCCGTTCGTAGAGGTTGATGGCCTCGGTGAGGCGCTCCGCGGCCGAGCCGAGGCGGCCCCGCTCGAGTTCGAGATGGCCGAGGTTGATCAGCACCGAGGCGGTCCCCCGGCGGGCGTTGTTGGCGGTCTGCAACGCCAGCGCCCGTTCCAGGTCGGGTGCGGCCAGGTCGAGCCGGCCGGTCAGCATCCGCACGGTACCGAGGTTGTTGAGCGCGATCCCCGCCCCGGACGTGTCGCCGGCGGCCCGCTGCCGGTTGCGTACGTGCATCAGTTGTCGTTCGGCGGCCCGGATGTGGCCGATGCGGGAGTGCTGGACGGCGAGGATCGACCGGGCCGACGTCTCGCACCGGAGCCAGCCGGCCTGGCGGCTGGACCGCGCCCCCCACCGTGCGTTGGCCATGGCCTCGGCCGGCTCGCCAAGGAACAGATGGGCCAGGGCGAGACTCGTGCGCAGCATCGCCCGGACCCGCAGGACGTTGCCGGCCCGGGCGCGGTGAGCGCGGAGGGCGGCGAGCCCGGCCCGGGTGACGGCGAACCAACCGTCCATGTCCCGATGGGACATGAACCGTACCCGCAGCGCGGCGGCCAGCCGCCAGGCCATATCGGGCACACCACGGTCGCTGGCCAGCAGAGCGGCGGACCGTAGGTGCTCGTACTCCCGGTCGAGCCAGGCGATCGCGTCCCCGGAATCGCCGAACATCTCCCCGCCGTGTTTCTCCAACTGGATTAGCTGCGGCGACAGGAGCCGCCCGGCGGCGAGTAGCCGGCGCAGGTAGTAGCCGTATGCGCGGCGCACCGCCGCCTCGCGCTGGGCCCGGGGAACCGTCCGCACGACCAGGTCGGCCGCGTACTCGTGTACGAGGTCGTGCACGAATACGCGGCAGCCGACGACGGTGAGCAGGTGTGCGTCGGCCAGACCCAGCACGGTCGGCTCGGCCGCGCTGGTCGGCACACCAAGCAGCGCCGCCGCTACCGACTGGTCGAACTCGGTCATGGGCAACAGCCCGATCAGCGCGAACAGCCGCTGGGCCGTCGGGTCGAGCCGGCTGTGGGAGTGACGGAACGCGGTGGCCAGCGCACTGCCCGGGTCGCCGCGCGTCTCAAGGTGGGTCAGGCGGTTGCCGGCGGCCAACTGGCGGGCCCGGGTCGCGATCGGGTCGGCCAGGCCGCTCGGTAGGTCGGCGGCGGCGATGCGGACCGCCAGTGGGAGGTAGCCCACGATCCGGGCTAGGTCGCGGGCCGCGGCGGGCTCCGCCGCGAGCACTTCCGGGCCGACGATCCGACCGATCAGGTCGACCGCGTCGGGCTCGTTGAGCACGCCGACGTCAACGGAGCCCGCCCCGTCGCGTACGACCAGACCGAGTAGGCGGTCCCTGCTGGTGACGACCACCCGCGCGTGTCGGCCGCCCGGCAGCACTGGCCGCACCTGGTCGGCGTCACGGGCGTCGTCGAGCACCACGAGCAGCCGCAGGTCAGCGGTCATCGACCGGAACAGCGCCGCCGCCTGCTCGTCGTCGGACGGCACATGGTCGGCCGGGATGCCGAGGCTGCCCAGCAGGTGCCCCAGCGCGGCGGTCACCGTCAGCGCGGGCTGCGGCCCGAACCCCCGCAGGTTGACGAAGATCTGACCGTCCGGGAACGCCGAGGCGGCGGCATGGGCCCACCGCAGGGCGAGCACCGTCTTGCCGGCACCCGCCATTCCCGACACGACGGCGACGCGGCTGTCCTCGGTCAGCAGGGCCTTGTCGAGCAGCACCAACTCCGACCGTCGGCCCACGAAGTGTCGCCCCAGCGTCGGAAGCTGCCTCGGAAGCGGCGCGGTTCGCGGGCCGGACGGGACCAGGAGTCCACCCGTGCTCGCGTCGACCGCGCCGTCTGCCGCGACCGGGGGACCCGCGCCGCGCTGCTCGTAGCCGTTCGCGGCGACATGGCGGTCGAAGCCGCGTAGCCAGCGTTCGGCGTCGGTCGGGTTGAGGCAGGCGCGTAGAAAGGCGGCGACAACCTCGCGGCGGGGCAGGCCCGGCCCGCGCAGCGCGCTCGCGAGGGTGCTGCGCGGCAGGACGTCGCCGACTGCGGTGGCACGGCTCTCCAACTCGCGGTAGGTCAGCCGGGACTCCTGCTTGAGTCGACGCAGTTGCAGGAGTATCTGTTCGACGCCCGTCATGTCGATTGCGACGTCATCGTCCGACATCTGCCGCCCCCCGCGTTAGGCGTTGCGGGCGTGAGCGCCCCGCATGACCCGGCGGGACGACACTGTCCTGTCCGGACTCGTGTCCGAGACTACCGAAGCATTCCTGTTGGCAGGCAACGGCTTGTCCGCGACAGAAGCCGGCGATTGAACGGATCCCCGATCGGTTGTTCTTCGCTGTTGGGGAGAGCCTTCACGAACAACCTGCGACACGAAACCCGGATCGAAGCACGTCACGACGACGAGGAAAGGACGAGAAAATGGGTTCCATGCCGAACAGAAGGAGGCCCTACGAGCCGCCCGCGTTGGCCGAGGTTGGCGACTTCATCGCTCTGACCAACGGCGTAAGCCTGCCAAAGGAGTGGGTCGACATGATCGGTTGGTGGAGCGCGACCTGACCCCTGACACCGAGACCATGGCCAGGAACACCGTCGTGGCCGCAGCCGACAAGGCGGCCACGACGGTCATCTGTCTCGGCCGGTTCGGAATGGTTGGACAGTCAGTCCATCCGGTTGAAGCGACGGGCGGCGACCACGAGTGCGAGCAGACCCAGTAGCACCATGACGGCGAGTTCGAGGGCGACAGGTGGTTGCCAGCCACCCCAGATCGGGCCGCTCCCCACGGGACCGACGCCCTCCACGGCGGCCATCCGGCGGATCGCGTCGACCGCGTAGGTGAGCGGGTTCGCCAGGATGACCGGAGTCAGCCACCCCGGCAGGGCACCGACCGGGAACAGCGCGCCGGAGAGCATCACCAGCGGCAGGGTCACCATGCCGAGCATTGCCTGGAAGGTCTCGACCCGGCGGACGAGCACAGCGGCGAGCGCGCCGAGCATCGTCAGGGAGAAGGCGATCAGCCACATCGCGCCGAAGAGCAGCAGGAGCAGGCCGGGGTCGGCGGGCAGCCCCGCCAGTGGTCCGAGGATCAGCAGTAGCGCGGCCTGGAGCGCGGCGGCGCTCGCTCCGCCCATGCACCGGCCGACGAGCAGGGTGTCGCGGCGCACGGGCGCGACGAGGGTCGCGCGTAGCAGCCCTGCCTCTCGGTCCCGGACGATGGCACCGCCGGCACGCAGCGCCGGCATCTGCACGGCCATGATCAGGATTCCGGGTAAGAGGTACGCCACGTAGCTGCCCCGATCCGCGCCTCCGGCGCCGGGGGCCTGCGTGTCGAGCATCGTGTCGAGGCCGGGCCCGAGCAGGAAGAGGAACAGCAGCGGACTCAGCAGGGTCATCGCCACCTGCGTCCGACTGCGGACGAGGCGCAGCATCTCCCGCTGCCACAGGGCCCAGACCGCCCGCAGCTCGCGGGTGAGCGAGCCACCAGTGGGCAGGGCGTCGTCGACCGGCGGGACCGTGCTGCTAGTCGGAACCGTCTGCTGTCTCATCGGAGGTACTCACCTTCCGTGACCGCCCGCCCAGTGTGGTGGAGGAAGACGTCGTTGAGCGTCGGGGGCGAGACGTGCACCGCGTTGATGGGCGTGTCGAGCGCCGCGCACAGCCGGGGCACGAGGGCCGCGCCGTTCTCGGTGACCACCCGGACGCCCTGCGCGTCGACCGTCGCGTCGCACGCGAAGTCCCGCCGGATCCGCATCGCCGCTCGGGCGTCGTCCGCGGTGTTCAGTCGCACGACGTCGGCGCGTACCGTCGCCTTGAGCTCCTCGGGTGTGCCCCGCACCACCGCCCGGCCCCTGTCCAGCACCAGGATTCGGTCACAGTGTTCGGCCTCCTCCAGGTGATGCGTGGTCAGGAAGACGGTGAGCGGACGATCGCGGCGAAGCGCGTGGATGTGGTTCCACACGTCGGCCCGGCTGTGCGGGTCCAGGCCGGCGGTCGGTTCGTCGAGGAAAAGCACCGCCGGTTCGTGCAGCAGGCCCCGGGCGATCTCGAGGCGCCGGCGCATCCCGCCGGAGAGGGTCCTGGCGAGCCGGTCATGCCGTTCGGCCAGACCGAAGAGGTCGAGGAGATGCCGGGCTCGGGCGGGAAACGTGCGGCGGGGCAGGCCGTAGAGGTGGTCGTGCAACCGGAGGTTCTCCATGAGGGTGAGGTCGCCGTCCGTGGTGCTCTCCTGCAGGACCAGGCCGATGAGCCGGCGTACCTCGGTGGACGACCGCACGACGTCGAACCCGGCGACGCTGGCGTGACCGCTGTCCGGACGGGTCAGGGTGCAGAGCATCGCGATCGTCGTCGACTTGCCGGCGCCGTTGGGGCCGAGGAAGCCGAACATCTCGCCCGGCGCGACCGTGAGGTCGAGGCCGTCGACAGCGGCGACGCCGCCGTAGGCCTTGCGCAGCGACTCGGCGACGATGGCGCTCACGCCGGCACCTCCCGCCGGTCGACCCGGATCACCGGACGCTGCCGGACGAAGCGGGGCATCGGGCCGTCGGCGTTGCGGCCCTTCTCCAGCACGGCCACGTTGTGGTAGAAGTGCGCACCGACCAGCGTGGTGTCGAACCGGGTGGGCCGAGAGCTGCCCGCGGCGTCGTGCTCCTCATGGTTGAGGCCGTCGAGCAGCTGTTTGAGAAAACCCATGCTCGTGCTGGCGTCGTGCAGGTTCGTCGCGTTGCCGCCGTAGGAGGGCCAGTAGGAGGTCTGCAGGTCCTCGATCACGTAGAGGCCACCGGGGCGAAGGGCGGGAAACAACGCGTTGAAGGCGAGGATCACGTCGGCGCAGGCGTGGCTGCCGTCGTCGATGACGATGTCGAGCGGACCGAGCCTTTCCGGCAGGCTGCCGACGAAGTCGGGATCGGAAAGGTCGCCCTGGATGGGAAACACGCGTTGTTCGGCGGCGGCGCTCTTGTCGAACATGTCGACGCCGTAGACCAGCGCCCGGGGGAAGTGCCGCTTCCACATCCGCAGCGAACCACCGCCGCTGCCCGGAATGGCGTACCCGCCGATGCCCAACTCGACGATGGTCAGCTCCTGCTCGCGTAGCGGCGCGAAGTGTCGTTCGTAGATCGGCGTGTAGAAGTGCGGCCCCCACTTGTCGGAGCCGTTGGCCAGGGCCAGCTCGTCGAGTCGCGCGGGTTCGCCGGCAGCGCCGCGTAGCAACCGTTGCACCACGGGAGCGGCGGCGACGCCGACCGCGAACTCCCGCGGGTCGTCGACATCACCCCAGTCGATCCGTCGGCACAGCGCGTGGGGAGCCAGCGACCCACCGAACACCGCCCTGGCCAACGCGACGAGGTCCAGTTCGACCAGCACCGGCCGGATGCCCTCGGGGCAGGCGTGACCGTAGCGGACCCGCCCCTCCTCGAAGGACACCGAGTGCGCCAGGGTACGACCGCCGAAGTCCAGATCGAACCTGACCGTCACCGGTCCTGGCAGCGGGCCGACCTCGCCGAGGTCGGCCCGGCTGACCAACTCGTCGACCAGGGTCGCCGCGACACGGGCCGGTCCCAGCCGGGAGATGGCCTCCGCGACCGCGTCGTCACCGGCAGCCGCGAAGCGGATCAGCACGCGAAGGTCTGTCGGCTCGCGGAGCGTACTCATGCTGCCTCTCCTGTTCTTCGAAGGCGCGGACCGTGGATCGCTTCCAGGACCTCGACCGCGGCGGTGGCCCCGCCCTCGGAGCGCAGGTTCCGGCCCAGCGCCTGGGCGGCGCGGGTGCGGGCGGGATCGGTGAGGCAGGCCCGCACGGCGGTGCTGAGCACGGTCGTGCTCAGGTCGCGTTGCCAGATCGGCGGTGGCGCGACACCCCGGGCGTGCAGGTGCGTCGCCCAGCTCATCTGCTCCACGTGGAACGGCAGCGCGACCTGCGGTAGGCCCGCGGCGAGTGCGTGGTGGGTGGTGCCGAGACCACCGGCGTGGACGGCGGCGCGGACCCGGGGGAACAGCCAGTCATAGGGAACGTCGTCGACGACCAGGACATCGTCGCTTGTCTCGGGATCGTCGATCGCGATGCCGCCGGCACCGGCGACGACCACCGCACGCACTCCCACGCGGCGAGTTGCCTCGACGACCATCCGGCCGGTCCGTCGGGGGTCGGTGCCCACCAGGCTGCCCAGGCCGAAGAAGACCGGCGGCGCACCCTGCTCCAGGAATCGCACCAGCCTCGGCGGTGGCGCCACCCGGTCGGTCGGCAGGAACCAGTATCCGGTGGTGTGGACCCAGGGTGGCCAGTCGGGTGCCGGTTCGACCAGGTGCCGACTGAAGGCGTGCAGGACCGGGACCGGGCGGTTGTCGACCTGATGGAACCGGTCGTGCATGCCCGCCCGGGGCGGCAGTCCCAGGTCCCGCTCCCGCCACTGCTCGACGCACTTCCTCGTCGGAGCGGGCTCGCCCCGAAGCCGTGCCCGCACGTGAGTGCGCAGGTTCTCCCGGCTGGGCCCGTCGGCGCGCGGTCGGGGGGCCTCGGTGCCCAAGGCCTCAATGGTCGGGTAGTAGGCCGAGGCCACACCGTGCGGGTTGAGCAGGCCGAGCACGCTGGGCACCCCGATCTTCTCGGCGACGTGGTGCCCGTAGTCGGCCCGGTGCACGACCAGATCGGCGTCCGCTGCGGCCTCTAGGAGGCCGGTGAGGTGGGCGGGGAACAGCCGGTCGCGGATCTCCAGAGCCAGGTCCGGATGGCGACCGGTCGCCCTGCCGTCCTCGATCTGCCTGCGCAGCCGGGGGTCGTGGATGAGGTTGAGGAGCCCGGCGTCGCGGGCGGCGAACTCCACGCCGTGCCGGGCGGCGAGACCCGCGTACGTCGAGGGCGCGGCGAGGACCGCCTCGTGGCCGGCGGCGTTGAGCGCACAGGCGAGAGCGACGTAGGGCTCGGTGTCTCCCCTGCTGCCGTAGGTGCACACCAGGACCCTCATGACGCGTCCCGCCCGACCGGCGGCACCACCATCATCACCCGGAAATAGTCGATGTCGGAGCCGGGCTCTCCGACCGGCCGGCCGTCGACGGCCACCCAGGCGTGCGCCTGGAACGGGTCGGTCCGCACGCCGGTGCACCACTGCGGCCAGGTGCCTCCCGCCCGGCACAGCAGCGCGGTGGCGATGGCCCGTTGCAGGCACCACTGGCCCCGGCAGCGGGGGCTGACCGCGACGATCGCGTTGCGGGCACGGGCGGCCTCCGCCTCGGTCGCCGGGCGGGCGCCCCGGCGGGCGAACTCCAGCACTTTCCGCAGCCGGTGCGGTGTGACCCGCGCCAGCACCCGGCCCAGACCGGCTGCGGCGACAGCGCCCGGCACGAGCGACAGTGGCGGGGTCGTGGGACGCTCGATCATCACTCCGGCTGGCATGATTCCACCAGCCTCGCGTCGAGCAGCGCGCCCACCAGCGAGTTGACGTCCGCTTCCACGCGTTCCCCGCAGGCGGGGAACCGCTCGCGGAGGGCGGCCGCGACGCCGTCGGGCGTTCGGCCGTCGAGCAGCATCCGCACGGTCGTCGCTCCGGTGCCGTTGAGCTGCCAGTAGCGGCCTGACCGCTGGTCGAGCAGCACGAGACCGTTGCTGGTTTCGGCGGCGGTCACTTCTGGAGCTAGTGCGAGACTCATCTCAATTTCCTCCTTTAGGCGGCTCGGGCCACGTCGCGAAGCCATGCCTCGCAGGACAGGGTCCGTTCGAACGGGATCAGTGGCTTTGAGTTCGGCAGGACGCCGAAGACGTCGGCGCGCAGCCGATCGGTGTCGATGAGACCCATCCGGGCCAGTTCGGCGTCGTCGAAGAGCGCGAGCAGGTCGCCCCGGTGGCGACGCAGCCCGGCGAACTGTTCGGCGCTGTAGTCGCCCTTGGTCCGCCGGTCGAGCAACCCATCGGGAATGATGCCCCGCATCGCCTCGCCGAGCACCGGCTTGAACCGGCCGCTGACCATGCGATCGGCGAACCGCACCGACAGCGCCGCGTTCAGCACATGGTCATCGAGGTACGGGTTCTCCAGCGTGACGCTGTCGCGTTCAGCGACCCGCGAGCTGCGCCGTGCGGCCGCTCCATTGAACTGGGTGATCCGGATCATCTCGTGCTGCGCTGGTGGGGTGGCCTCCGGTCGGGGTCGGCTCGCGGCGGCCTCCCGGTAGAGGCGTCGCGCCACGTCCGCGGCGTCCGCGGTGATCCACGGCGGGAGGGTGGTGGCGATTTCCCAGTTCGCGTGTGTCGTCTCACCGGGCGGCGCGGTCAGCCGGCGGCCGCTGCGCGCCAACCACCGGTGGTAGGGCACGCCGGAGAGAAGGAACCGGGTTGTCGTGGCGACCGACCAGCGGCGCATCGCCTTGGTGGTCAGGATCTGCCGTGCCGCGGTGGTGGGATGGCGCCGGGCGAGGTCGTGCAGGGTCAACGTGCTGGCGGAGAAGAGCTCGTCGCCGCCGATCCCCTGGAGGTGACGCCGGGAGCCGTGGGCTCCGACGTGCGCAGCGATGAAACCGGCCAGGGCCCGCGTACGGACGAACGGGAACGGCCCTTCGACGTCGTCATCTCCGGTGACCTCGTACCAGGAGGGTGCCTCGTCGGCCGGTACCACCAGATGTTTGCCCGGCAGATGTTCCTCGCACCACCCCGCCCACCGCTCATCCTCGTTCGACTCGTCCAAGGGCGCGAAGCGGAACGTCGTCGGGTCGGCCCCGGCGGCCGCGGCGATGAAGCAGAGGCTGGTCGAGTCCAGACCGCCGGAAAGGTCAGCGCTGAGCGATCCGCCGCCGCGCGGGACGCGCGCGGCGACGGCCGCGACCAGTGCTGTCCGCACGACTTGCGCGCCGTCGGCCAGTGACAGCTCCGGCTCCGGCGGTGTCCACCATCGACAGGTACGGGCGACCGGGTCGTCGCCGCGCAGGACGAGGAAACGTCCACCCGGCACCTGTTCGACACCCTGCCAGACACATCGCTCGCGCAGCGGCCACGGCGGCCCGAACGGTGCGACGAGTTGGAGCACGACGGCTTCGAAGTCGATGCCGGCGCCGGTCATGGCGGCGATCGTGTCGGCTCGGTCGGCCGCGACCGCGACCCGGTCGACGGTTCCAGTGAAGAGCTGGTAGCGGTAGGACAGGCTGCCCTGTGCCCGGGTGACCCCGCCGATCGATCCGATGAGGTGATAGCAGCCCGGCACACTCCTGGCGACGGCGTCCAGGTCGGCCACGCCTCGGACGGCGTCGAGGCGCTGGGTGAGGCTCTCGCTGGTCTCGGCGGTCCGGCCGAGGAGCGCCAGGGCCCGGTCACCGGCACGGGCCACGACGATGTCGTCGTGCTCCCAGTGTCCGACGATCCAAGGCCGTCCGGACGGATGCCGGATCGTCTGTCCTCCGCCGTGGCGCTGGGCCAGGGCCGCCGATGCCTCGTGGTCGGAAAGGATGATGAACCGCATTGCCCGCTCCCTTCGGCGAGATCCGCCTGAACGCATGACGCCGGGGTGGTCAGCCCTGGTGTAGCTGGCCGACCACCCCGGCGCGTTGATGCGGTGTTCGACGTGCGTCAGTTGTCGCTTAGTCGTTCACCGGTTGGTAGGTCGTCGACTCAGAGGTCGAACCAGCCGCCCCACAGGTCGGTCCACTCGCCGACGTTGGTGATGCGGGTGAGCTCGGTGAAGTCGCCGACCTCGACCAGCGCGGGGGCCTCGTAGCCCATCGTCTTCTCGTTCATGCTGTTCACCTCGTAATCGGTGAATTGAGGCGATCCTTGTGACTGCCTCGCTGACACCCATCAGATATCCGTGGGTGCTGACCGGCAATCGCGCCTTCCTGTCCGGGACAGATACGCGACGGGTCACCAGCGGGGGTGCGGCCGTCCCGGACAAGGGCCCGGACAGGACATCGCGCAGGGGTACGGTCCGTTCGACTTGTGCGTTTGGCGAAGCAGGAGCAGTGGGCGGGGACCGCCGTCGCTCGGGTGGCCGATCCAGGCCGGCGCTATCGATATCAACCTGTCCACTGCGGTACGACGGCGGCTGGTCGCCTCGACGATCAGGTAGCCTCGCTGGTGCCAACAGCTGGGCTGGCAACTTACGATCGGTCGGCGGCCCGGTGCGAGCCCGGTCTGGGGGAGCAGGTTGGGAGCAGCGGTGTGCCCTGAACGGCCTTGAACTGCGTCCAACGGCATCGAACGGCGCTCAACTGCACCCACCCTCGCCTGCGGCTCCACGTTGCCGCAGGTCTGAGTCGGTGCGGCGTCCTGTTTCACCGCGGAGTGCTCAGCGGTTTCGGGCGGCAGTCGACAGTCCTCTATGTTCCCTGGCAGGGGAGTATGCGCAGGTCAAGGCGATAAGGAGCTGCCAGGCGGCCCGGCCTTGCAACTGGGAGCAGATTGGGTGCAGGTTGGCGAAGAGGTCACCGCGCCCGAAGTGCTCACCGACGCAGGACAGAAACGATGGCTCTGACGGGCGGGGATGCGGTCAAGCGGTGCGGTGTGACCTCCCAGTGGATACCGAAGTGGTCAGGGCCCCCTGCTCCCCGCGTTGCTCGCCCACCCGATCACGGGTGGCTGATCGTCACCCAGACAGGTCTGCTGTACATCGATGTTCGAGCGCACATCCCGCCGTGCCGGACCAGTAGCTGGTCCCGTTAGCTGAGACACCGATCCCACTCGCGATCCCGTGACCAGCGCATCCTCTGTGGTGACCTCTTCGGCGGAGCCGAAGAGGTCACCACCACCACAGCTAGACTTGCGCGAGCCTCAGAGCTGCGCTGAGCGTCAACGGCGGTGGGGCAATGGGTCGTGTCGTCCCTCGGACACAGATTTGAAGCATCCCTGCTGTACTTGACGTACTCGTGGTCAAGCTCGCTTGACCACGCGGGTCGCACATCCGCGACAGCCTCGACGGATGCGACGCTCGGCGGCGGTGATCGCCGTGGCTGATGTGACCGTGGCCCCTCTGATCCCGCCGTTGATGCCTCCCGCGCAGAGCCAGGGGACGGACCGGCGGCTAGGCGCGGCGCTGCGGCGCCCCCCATTGCCCCTGCCTGACCTCCCCACACCCCGGGCAGGCTCGTCGGTCTACGGCCTGGCTGCCATCGATGTCAGTGGCCGGATCGCTGATCGTATGATCGTCCGCGCTCTCGGATGGGGCTGCGGTACCCGCCTTCATATTCACGAGAGCGCCAGGCTCATCGTCGTCCGTCTGGATTCGCAGGGCGTCTTTACCCTGACGGGTCAAGGTCATCTACATCTGCCGGCAGCCGTCTGAAAATGGTGCGGCCTCAAGCCGGGCGACCGGTTGCTGCTGGCGGCGGACCCCGATGGTGGCGTGCTTGTCGTGCATCCACCCGCGGCCTTGGACGCGGTGGTCGCTCAGATACACGCTGCTGCTCTCGGCGGTGAACAGCATGAGTGACACGGCGAGCCAGGCCGAACTGGATGCCGCTCGGTTGTTGCTCGCGAGGATGGGCATCTCGCCCGCTGACCTCATTCAGGCGGCGACGAAGCGTCCCCAGGCGCCGACGTTCGCAGATTACGTACCAATCGTGTCGGCGGCGGTCAGCGATGGAACTCGGCGTGCCTACGGATCGTATTGGAAGCGGGTCTTGGAACAGTGGGGGCAGAGGCGACTCAATGAACCCACCCCGTCGGAGATCGAGCAGCTTGCGGAGTACGTAAAGACGCACGTGGTAGCTCGGCGAAACGCACGAGGTGGGCGAAGTGCCGCAGAGCACCTGATCGCCGCGCTGCGGTGCCTCTACCGGCGGGCGGTCGCTGACGGACACATCGCTGCGGCGGATAACCCCGCTTTCAAGGTAGCCAAGCCACGGCGCCTGCCCAGCACGAGGCGAGCAGTAGCCGACACACGCTTGGCAGAGATCAATGCCGTCGTCGCCAGTACAGGTGATGATCCGGCATTGGACAGCCTCCTGCTCCGGCTACACACCGAGACGGCATGTCGCCGGGGTGGCGCGCTGGCACCTCGGCCGGTCGACCTGGACCCGGAACAGTGCCTAATCCTCCTGCGGGAGAAGGGCGACACGGTGCGGTGGCGGCCGGTGTCGCCAACCCTCATGAGGCACCTGCGGTCGCATGCCGAGGATCGGCACGCGACGGGGGCAGGTCAATTGCTGCGGTACCGCAACGGGCAGCCCATCACGTACCGCCGCTACGACCACTTGTGGGTGCGGATCGGCGAGCATCTGCAGTGGGTGTATGTCCAGCAAATCAGTACGCACTGGCTGCGACACACGACGCTGACGTGGGTTGAGCGGAATTTTGGCTACGCTGTGGCCCGCGAGTACGCGGGGCATTCCGGTGGTGGCAGCGACGCCGGCACCACCACCACGTATGTTCGCGCGAGCCTCCACGAGGTTGCCGTCGCCTTGGCGGCTCTCACGGGCGAGCCTCATCCTCTAGCCTGACGCGAGCAGGCGGGTACGCCCGGCCGGTCGTGCCAGGCATACCCGCGCTCAGGCCCGAACCGATACAGCAGATGCCAGACCACGAGGTGGGCTGGTGGAGCGGCGATATCAACCAGTGAACGATCTACCCGCCTCTTGCCGTGCTGGCATCTGCGCAGCTCATCAAGGGCAGCACCGGCCGTACTCGGCCGGTCTCCATTGCGACATCCAGCTGGAAACGCGCAGCCAGCGAAGCCCGCGCAGGAGCACCGGCCGTACGCGGCCGGTCTCCATTGCGACGACCACGTGCACTGGGCCTACGACTCCGGGGGATGGCAGCACCGGCCGTACCCGGCCGGTCTCCATTGCGACGGCGAGTCCTGGGAGCGGGTCTTCCGCCTGGCAGCCGGCAGCACCGGCCGTACCCGGCCGGTCTCCATTGCGACAAGGCCGTCATGATCGTGAATGTGCCCGACGTCGCCGAGCAGCACCGGCCGTACTCGGCCGATCTCCATTGCGGTAGTGACCGCCCGCGGGCTGTGCGCCGCCGACGCCATGCAACATCCTGCTGTGCGTGTCTGTCGCCCGCTGTCATTGTTTCCGGAACGCCGGGTCGGGGCGGGACCACCCAGGCGATAGGTAGACCTGCTTAGCGCGGCTAGGCTCGGATTCGGTGAGGCAACTTTCCGAAATTCATTCGCTTCTTGGCCCGCTCTCCTAGTGGTGGACGTTTCTGTCGTACTCGTCTGTTACTCCTTCCTCAGTGCATTGCCGGGCGAGGAGAGGGAGTGGGAATGGCGAGTTTGGTTGATCGTTTGTTGTTGGCGGTGGCGGATGATCGTGAGGATGCGGGGGTTGCTTTCCGGGCTGTGTATCAGCCGGTGGGTGGGCCCGGGGGTCGGGTCGCTCCGCCCACGTTTCCGGTCGCTGAGGTAGAGGTGCGGGCTGCGCAGCGGGAGGGGCGGTTGCCGCGGCCGTACGTGTTCGAGCGGCGGTTGGTTGACGGTGTGGAGACTGCACGGTGGTGGTGGATCAGGTTCCGTCGCAGGCGAATCGGGTGGAGCAGGCCCTGCTTGCAGCGCGGGATGCTGGTCGCGTTGATCTGCCGTTGTTCGAGTTGGTGATGAAGCAGGAGAGGGTTCGTCTGACGTCGTTGGACTTTCCGCATCGGTATGCGGATGCGTATCTGCGGGACAGCGAGGTGGGTGGGGTGGGCTTCGATTCCAGTGATGTGGGGCGGGAGTGCGGGCGGCGTCGGCGGGGGATGTGCGGCCGTTGTACCGGCGGGAGCCGTACTCGTTGCTGTATGGGGCGTGGGACTCGCATCAGCGTCGGCGAGGTGAGGTAGAACCTGCCTCGTGTTTCGCCGTGTTGTTCGAGCATGTCCGCCCGGACGAGGGCGCGAAGGTCGCGGTTGCTTGGTCGTCGGTGAGGTTCTCGTCGCGTTGATAGAGGGTGCGGCGTACTCGGCCCCCGGTAAGCGGCGAGGTGTAGGGCGCTGACGACCCGCTCGGGTAGCCCGTTGCGCCGGACCCAGGTGTCGAGCAGTTCCCAGAGATGCGCGGCTTGGTCGAGGCGTTGCCGGACCAGTTGGGCCTGTTGGTGGTGAGCGCTCAGGCAGAATCGGATCCACTTGCTGGTGTCGTTGTCGGGCTGCCAGGGTTGGCCGCCGATCTCACCGAGCGCGTCGTAGTAGGCGTACGTGTTCCGGCCGACGCCGAGCCACTCTTCAATGGAGGAGAACTCCGGGGCGAAGACGCCGCCGCGGGTGAGTGCGCGGGTGTGCAGGCAGCGCGACATCCAGCCGTTTCCGTCCCGCCAGGGATGGATCTTGACCAGGTTCAGGTGAGCCATGGAGGCGACATCGTTGCCGGACTCCGCCGGGCCCGCCGACGGTCACTGCGTCGGGCAGACGCTTGGCGGGTCGTTGTACTCCTTGGTGTACACCCTCACCAGCATTCGACGCCCGCCGTACTCGGTCAACGTCCACAGGTGAGCGCTCCCGGCTGAATCGACCCAATAGCTGATCGACTCGGTGTCCTCGACAAACACGCCCTTGGCGGCGCAGATCCCGTCACCATCCTGTTCGTACCACAGTTCACTATCATGGCTACCGGTGACCGTACGAGCGATGAAGAACTCCGACCGGCCGGACGTCGCGTTGGGCCGCTGCACGACCCCCTGCACACCCTGGAAGTTTGTGACGGCGAGCCGACTCGCCGTCACCGCCGTGGTCGAGCCGGTGGTCATCCGGTCGATCAGAGCCGCCGTCGGCCAATTGACCAGGCGCACAGCCACGCCGGACGCGGTCATGTCGCTGGTGTTTCGGTACTCCGCTGTCACCAGCGAATTGTCCGACCATTGCAGCGACATCGAGGAAAAGCACAGGCTGCTGGTGAGGCTGTTCGGCGTGCTCGAGCAGCCGGAGGGCGTAGTGTTGAACGATCCGATCTGCACCATCACGTACCGGTATCCAGCGGCGCAGACGCGGCCGTCGATCAGGCCCACGTCGTTGACCCCGGGCGTCGCGCCGTTGGCGCCGCAGGTGTTCTCGTACGGGATTTTGTAGACGCGCCGGGTGTCGAACACCATGAAGCCCGTGGAATAGCGCGACACAAACAGGTACGGGCCGTACCACACCGCGCCACCACCGTGCACGTTGCACACCGGCGCGATGACGCTACCGTCGGTTGTTGGGACGGTCAGCATCACGTGCCGGTACGCGCTGTGCTCGCCTGTCGTGTAGGGCCGCTCGATGAACGTGGCGCGCAATCCCACCGACGAAGCCGAGTTGTCGGCGACGCCCGGGCAGCGCACCCGGTTGCTCGAGGTAGCCGCCTGCCGCCAGAGCCCCAGGACCTCGTCGCCGCCCGCCGAATAGCCGCTGCTCTGCTCCGCATCCTGGGACGTGGTGATGGCCTGCGGCAGCCAGGCGTTGGAGGTCTCGTCGGCACCGGTGAAGCACCAGGCCGCCACCGAATACTGCGCGTCCGCGTCGGCAATCACGGTCTTCGCGGTACTGCAGGCGCTGTTCGTCTTGTAATACATCTGCTGGTTCGTGTGGCTGTACACCTGCGCCAAGCCGGGCGCGCCGTCCGCCGACAGCAGGCCGGTCCGGTATGCGTCGTCGACCGCCGCCAACTCGGTCGCCGATTTCGGGCTCCAGACGAGCTTCTGCAGGTCGGAAGTGCTGATTCCAGAATTGATGTACGGCTTGACGTTGTCCCAGCTGACCGCCGAGGCCGTCGGGGCCCAGGTCAACGTCAGGGCGACGGCCGCGCCGAGGGTCAGCCAGAGTCGACCGATGCGCATGCACTCACTTCCTCTTGTTCAATAGTCGTCAACGTCTTGCAGAAGCTCGGGCGCATCGCCATTGCCGGGGAAGGTTATGGGACACGTGCTGGGCGGGCCCCCAGAACAAGGTCAAATTAAACAGGACATTCGCGGACTACTCCGGGCCCTGCCTGATCGGCTGACCCTCTACAAGCTACAAAGACCGAACATGCCGCAGACCCTGATACCAGAAGATCAGTAATGATCACAGGATGCCCAGTTCCTCTACGTATCCGCCGGAACAGGCGTGACTCCATAAAACCGACGACCCGCTTGGGGATCGCCGCGCTCACTCGGTCCGCCTGCCGCGCCGCCCGGATCCCACCATCGAGGAACGAGATCCGGCCGGCGCGGGCCGGCGGGTCAAGCGTTTGCCGGCCGAGTTGAGAAAGGCGTGCCGTTGTCGGTGCCTCGAGTCACGCGTACTCGACCTTCATATCGCCGCATGCCCACACTTTGCCAGTGGCGTACTCGCCGAGGCAGACCCTGTACCGGATCCCGACGCCCTCCGCCATGTTCATGTTGTGGTCCAGTCGAGTCCCCGTACCGTAGTGGTTCCACGCGAGGTTCCGCTGACCGATCCCGACGTCCTCGCGCCAATACTCGGCAACGACCGAGTGTCCGTCGGCGACGTTGTCCCACACGTACAGGTGCTCGCCGTCGTGCACGAACGATGCCGAACCGTCACAACCGGTCGTCATCGGAAACGTGCAAACGTCCCCGAGGTGGGAACCGGTGGTCGTCCATGTGTCGGCGGCCTGCGCTGGGCTGGCGATCGCGATTGTCGCGGCGGCGGCGACCGCCGCCGCCGTCCGGATAACTATTTTCCGCGTCATCTTCGTTCCCCTCATTTACGCCGCAGACTCTTTCTTCAACGGGCTGCACGTCCAATCCAACACAATCTGGTCCGCATATTCACCCAGGCAAACCCGGTAAATGATGTAGCCGCCCTCGGGGATGTCCATGTTGTGATCGAGGCGGGTGCCGGCACCGTAGTGGTTCCATGTTGCGTTGCTTTGGTTCCCGGTGTCCGACCGGCTGTAGAGCGCGACCACGGAGTGCCCGTCGGCCTTGTTGTCCCACACGTACAGGTGATCCCCGTCGCGCACGAACGATGCCGAACCGTAGCAAGGACCGAGTGTGACTCCGCCGGTAGTGCAAACGTCGCCGATATGACTGGGCCAATACGTCCACGTGTCACCGGCAGCCTGCGCCGGGCCGGACAATGCGAGCGTCGCAATGGCCGCGGCCGACGCCGCGCCCGCCCGAAGTAGTCCTCTCCGTTTCATACGGTCGTTTCCCCTCTGCCGAAAAGCGCTGAACGCGTTTAACGAAGCTATCGACAATGATCACAAGCGTCCATACTCCCGGGGAAACCTAGAGGATTTCTTGACGTCCGCGGCCAGGGTTTGCGGAACCGTAGGCAGCAGTACGAGACCGGGCAAGCGCCGCGTGAGCGTGGCAGAGCGCACTAGGGGACGTCGCGTAACCCCGGTATCTGTCTAGTCAGGACGATCGGTCAGGATCCTCGGGTGCAGGTGATCACGGCAGCCCAGTCTGAGTGGATCTTCCCGTTCACCGGGCTGCAGCCCGCCCAGTTCCGCAAGCTGGTCCGGCTGGTCGCCGAGCGTGGCGGTGACGGTGTCGCCGACGGCCGGCCGGGCCGGCAGTGGGCCCTGGACCTCGCCGATCGGGTGCTGCTGGTGGCCACCTACTGGCGTACCAACCTGACCATGCGGCAGATCGGCCCGCTGTTCGGGGTATCGCACTCCGCCGGGCTCGCGAACACCGCATCGGGGCGTTCCGCACGGCGGCCGAGACGGGGCACAGACCCCTGATCGCCCAGGTGCTCGTCGGGGTCGCGGACCTGGCACTGCGCCACGACGAGTACGAGCAGGCCGCGCGGTTGCTCGGGGCGAGCGCCGGAGTGCGGGGACTCGCGGATCTTTCCCATCCGGACGTGGCGCGGATCGAGCGGACAGTGCGGCGCCGTCTCGGCGAAATGGTGTTCGCGGAGGCGGCGCTGGAGGGCACTCGGGTGGGTTGGAGTCAGGTGGCGGCGGTCACGCTCGCTTCGTGAACGTGGAGCGCGCCCACAGGTAGCCGACGAGGGCGATGCCGACGCACCAGGCGAGGGCGGGGATCACGTCGGCGGCGGCTGGTGCGCCGTCGAGGAATCCGCGCAGGGTTTCGACGATCGATGTGAAGGGTTGGTACTGCGCGAACTCTCGCAGGCCCGGCCCCATCTTGTCGGCCGGCACGATCGCGCTGCTGAAGAACGGCAGCATGACGAGTGGTACGGAGGCCAGGCCTGCGGTTTCCGGGGATTTCGCGGATAGTCCCAGGGCGACCGTGAGCCAGGCGGTGGCGAAGGCCAGCAGCACGATGACGCCGATCGCGGCGAGCCCGTCGAGAGGGCTCGCGGCCGGACGGAAGCCGAGCAGGAAGGCCACCGCGATAAGGGCCGCGATCGCGACCAGGTTGGTCAGCACGCTGGCGATGACGTGACCGGTCAGCACCGCGCGGTGGGAGACATGCATGACTTTGAACCGGTTGATGATGCCCTTGTCATGTCGGAGTTGACCGCGGTGGCGGTGGCGCCGAGCCCGTAGCAGACGGCGAGCAGCATCAGCCCAGGGGTGGCGTAACCGAGCGTCGCGGTCTCGGCGATGGTGCCGATGTGGCCGCGGCGCGGCAGGATCACAAGGCGGGCGTCGGCCGCTGCCGCCAGGCTGGTTCATTCGGCCACCTCTGTGTAGTTGTTCCAGATCCAGCCCTTACGCCGGTGCAGCAGTCCGTGTGCCAGCACAGGTTGCCGGCACTATTACCGAGAGGCCATAACGATCTCGCAGCTCAGTCGTGCGCGAGGGCATTGAGATCAGCTTCGGGGGCCCTGGCTTGGCTGCTCGTCTGATTCCCCGCCGAACCATCGGCAGCACGCCTCGCCGGGCGACCGGATGGCGTTCGCTGAACTCCACAACCCAACTCAAAGCCGATCCCGACTGACCGGTCCATGAACTCCTAACCGGCCAACATGCAGTGCACGAAGCCGCGGAGACCGTAACCGGGGTCGGCTCGACCTGGCCGCTGACCTGGTGGCCGGGACCCTTCGCTGATACATGCCTCCTGTGAGATCATCTCGAGCGTCGTGGTTCCAACGGATCGGACCTGACGTGGACCAAGTCGAGGACGGACTGCAGTTTCGACTGCTGGGGCCGGTCGGCGTGTGGCACGGCGTGCGGCGGCTGGGTCCGTCGGCCGCCCAGCATCGCACTGTGCTCGCCGTGCTGGCGTTGGAGTGCGGAAACATCGTTTCGATCGATCGCCTCGTGACGGCGCTGTGGGGTACGGCACCGCCGGCTTCCGCCCGCAACGCCGTGCAGGGGTGTGTCTCACGACTACGGACCCTGCTCAACGCGGTTGATGCGCCGAGACGCACGGCGAAGCTGGTCGTGGCGGGTCAGGGTTATCGCCTGGTCGCCGACCGGTCCGCGGTGGACCTGCACGAGTTCCGTGATCTGCTGCGGACGGCGCGGACGTGCGAGCCGGAGGAGGCTCGTGAGTTGGTCGACCGTGCCCTGCGCCTTTGGCGCGGGCCCGCACTGGCCGATGTCGGCGGGCCCTGGCTGGACGAGCTCGTTGCCCCACAGCTCAACGAGGAGCGATTCGCCGCGCTTGAGCTGCGTGCCGATCTCGACCTCGAACTCGGCCGATTCGGCGACATCGTCGACGGGCTTGCTGACGTGGTGGCGGACAACCCGGCCCGGGAGCGTCTCGCCCTGGCACTGCTCGTCGCGCTGCACCGGTGCGGCCGTCGGGTCGACGCGCTGGCACTGTTCCGCCGGGTTCGCGAGCGGTTGGCCGGTGAGCTGGGCATCGAGCCGGGCGAGGAACTGCAGCAGGCGCACCGCGCGGTGCTCGCCGGCGTGGAGCCGAGCCCGGGATCCGCGAGGTACCGGCCGCGGGAACCAGCGGGGGAGGTGCCGCGGCAACTGCCAGCGGCCGCACCCGGCTTCGTCGGCCGCCAGCGAGAACTGACGGTTCTGCACCGATTGCTGGAAGCGGGGGCACCGCGAGTCGCCGTCGTGTGTGGCCCTGCCGGGGCGGGTAAGACCAGTCTGGCTGTGCACTGGGCACACCTGGTCCAGCACCGTTTTCCAGACGGGCAGCTGTTCGTGGACATGCGCGGGTTTCATCCGGGCCCACGTCGGTCGCCCGCCGAGGCGCTGCCGCTGCTGTTGGGCGCGCTGGGCGTGGCATCCGATCGGATCCCGGCCGAGGCGGATGCGCAGGTGGCGCTGTACCGTTCGGCGCTCGCCGGCCGGCGGGTTTTGCTCGTGCTGGACAACGTGGCCGATGCCGGCCAGGTCCGGCCGCTCGTCCCGGGCGGTCCGGGTTGCCTGACCATGGTGACCAGCCGGGACCGGCTCAGCGGCCTGATCGCGCGTGATGGTGCCGCCCGGCTCACCCTCGACGTCCTGCCCGCCGCCGACGCGGTGGAGCTGCTGGCCCGCACCGCCGGGGCCGACCGTATCGAGGCCGACCCCGCTGCGGCTCAGCAGCTGGCCGAAATCTGCGGGCACCTGCCCTTGGCCCTGCGCATCGCCGGTGCCCGTCTGGCCGACCGGGCGCATCTGAGCGTGCGCGGCCACGTCGACGAGCTGATCGCGCGGGGCCGGGTCGCGCAGCTGCGCGTCGACGACGACGACAGCTCCGCCGTCCGTGGCGCCTTCGAACTGTCGTACCAGGCGCTGCCGGCGCCGGCGGGCCGGTTGTTCCGGCTGCTGGGGCTGGTGCCGGCGCCGGCCGGGCTCGCCATGCCCGCGGCTGCCGCCCTGGCTGGCCTGCCCCACGAGGACGTCGAGTCACTCGTTGACGCGCTGACCCGGCTGCACCTGATTCGCATCACCGGGACGGCCCGAATCGTCAGTCACGACCTGCTGCTCGAGTACGGAGCACAGCTCGCCGCCGAACACGACGCCCCGGCTGACAGAGCCGCCGCCGTACGCCGGCTGCTGCACTTCTACCTGCACGCCGTTGCCCGGGCCACGGCCGCGCTGAACGGCCCGTCGCGGCTACGGCTGCCGCAGGACCCACCGCCGCCCGGCGTACCGGTGCTCGACTTCGACGACCAGACGCGGGCCCGTGAATGGCTCGAAGCCGAATCCGCGAATCTGGTCGGGGCGCTGGAGCACGCGGTCGCGGACGGCCACTATCGGCCGGCGTGGCAGCTCGCCCACGCCATGTACGACTTTCTCCGGATGCGCACACCGCTGGCGCAGTGGCGGTCGATCGCCCGGGCCGGGTTGGAGGCGGCCCGTCGTGACGGCGACCTGCGCGGCGAGGCCGTGATGCGGCAGAGTCTGGGACTGCTGAGCTGGCGTACCGGCGATCTGCGTGCCGCCCGCGTCGAGTACGAGGCTGTCGCGGCGCTCGCCGACCGCGCCGATTGGCGGGTCGGCGCTTCGGCCGCCCACTGCAGCATCGGCATCGCGCTGGCGCAGTTGGGTCGGCCTCGGGCCGCGATCGGTCGGTTCGAGCGAGCCCTCGCGATCGACCGGGAGGTCGGCGACCGCCGGGCCGAGGCCGGCACGCTGACCAACCTGGCGGCTGCCTGCGAGGAAGTGGGCGACCTGGCCGCAGCCGCGCGGTACGGCGAGCTGGCGATCGCGTTGCTGCGGGAGACCGGCCAGCACATGGGCGCCGCCATAGCCAGTGAGAACCTCGCGCTGGTGGGCCGAGAGCTGGGCCGGCTCGACGGGGCGCGGGCCGCGGCGGAAGAGGCGGTGCGGATCTGCCGGACGATCGGCGCCCGGCACGAGGAGGCCGCCGCGCTGACAGCGCTCGGCCGGGTGCACGGCGACGCTGGGCGCTACGCGCAGGCCGAGGACGTGCTGAACGCTGGCCTGGACATCGTTCTCGACCTGCGGGACAGCCGGTTGGAGGCGTTCATCCGGATCGCGCTCGCCGAGGTGCTGCTGCGGCAGGACCGGCCGTCGGAGTCGGGTCACCGCCTGGAACCGGTGCTGGCCGTCGTGGACCGCGCCGGCAATGAGCGCGCCCGGGTGGAGGCGCTGATGCTGCTCTCCGAGCTGTGCGCGGCCCGCAAGGAGTTCGACAGCGCCCGCGAGCACGCGACCCATGCGGTGGCGGCCGCCCGTGCCGGCGGGTACCGGCTGGTGGCGGGTCAGGCCCGTAGCCGCCTTGCCGCCGCGTACCTGGGTCTCGGCGATTTGGCGGGGTGCCTGGCCGAGGGCCGCCGCGCGCTGCGTATCCAACGGCGGGCCGGGCAGCGAATGGCCTACGCTCGCACGCTGGTCACCGTCGCTTGCGCCTACGAGGCCCTGGGCCGCGCGTCGCTGGCCCGCGCCCGATCGCGGGAGGCCCACGCTCTGTTTCGAGAGATCGGCGCCGCGGAGGCGGCACTGCTCGGGTAAGCGCTGAGGACGTCAAGACTTCGTCAAGTTCGAACGATCCGCCTCGACCCGGGGGCATCGGCCGAGCAGCATGTCGTTCGGACGAGCACGGGGATCACGTGCGCATGGCCGAGACCTGACTGGTCGGGCCTTCCCCGGTGCCCGACGGGTGGGCCTGAGACTTCGCGGTCTCAGTGCCCACCCACCCGACCCCGCCGCTTCAACGAGAAATATGTGCCGGCTCAGCGCCGTCGGGTGTAGTTCGCACTGCAACGGCCGCCGTCGTTCGCACATGACGAGGTGTTTCTCCGCGACCGCCGGCTGTCCTGCCCAAGCGGGCGCCCGGCTTTCACCGGTAGTGGGAGAGCGCCACACCTGGGATAGGCAGGGAACGATGCGGATCTTGCTCGTGGAGGACGACCTGCGAATCTCCGCGGCCATGAGTTCGATGCTGCGACGGCGCGGCTATCAGGTGGAACATGCGGCCACTGCGGCCGCCGCGCTCGTGGCGGCCCCGTGCGACCTGGTGCTGCTGGACCTCAACCTGCCGGACGGCGACGGCATCGAGGTGTGCCGCACCCTGCGAGGACGCAGTGCCGAGCTGGGCATCATCGCGGTCACCGCGCGGGGCGAGGAACGCGACCGGGTCACCGGGTTGCGGGTGGGCGCCGACGACTACGTCGTCAAGCCGTTCTCGATGGTTGAGCTGCAGGCACGTATCGAGGCGCTGCTACGGCGACGAACACGGCACACCCCGTCGTCCGGTGACGTCGTGGACCTCCACGGGGTACGGATCGGCCTTTCCGCACGCACGGTTCACGTGGACGGGCGGCCGATAGCGTTAACCCGCAAGGAGTTCGACATCCTGGCCTCGCTCGTCCGTCAGCCCGGTGTCACGCTCAGCCGCGAGCGCATCATGTTGGACGTGTGGCAGAGCACCTGGGCGGGCCCCCACACCCTGGCGGTCCATGTGGCGGCGCTACGCGCCAAATTGGGTCGGCCCGAGATGATTGAGACGGTACGAGGAGTTGGTTATCGCCTGCCCACCGGGTGAGGTCCGTCGTCGGTACCCGGGTCCAAGCAGCTTCCAGACTCGTCGGCCAACGGAACCGCCTCGCGTCGCGGTGAGCCCGGGTGGAGCGCCAGTCAAGATTCGCTCAAGCTCGCGCGCGATCTCCCAATCGTCGATCTCCGAAGTGGCAGCATTCGTCGCACCGGAATGCCGCAGGGTCTCCGCCTTCGGCACCGGACTCCAGAACTGGCCTTCATGCACGAGTGGATTCAAGGAGGCACACGAGGTGCAACAGCGGAAGTCTCGTCGACCGCGGCCCGTGGGCTTACATGCTCGTCTGACGGTGTGAAGCTGACCCACGATCACCACCTGACGGTGCCGCCCGACGTGATGATTCCTTCGTCGCGCAGCGGCCCACATGCGAGGGGACCACGATGAAGAAAACCATGACCAAAATCGCGCTCGCGGCGTCGATGGCCGCTCCACTCCTTCTTGCCCTGACACCGGGCACCGCCTCTGCGGCGGACGGGAACGACGGATACGTGTGGGCCTGCTGGGCGGCATCAGGCGACCCGATCAATGGTGGGTGCGCCACGTTCTACCAGTACGGCGAGGTGCTCCAGGTCCGCGACATGCAGGCCGACGGCTGGGGCACTCGTGGGCAGATCCAGAAGCTGGAACCCGACTCCCAGGGCGTCATGCACTGGGTCAACCACAGCAGTGACTGCTTCGACGACACGAGCCAGGGCAACAGTGGCAACGGCGCCACCGCTTGCAACTATTCCATCGCCGAGGGCGTTGTCGTTCGGGTCCATGTCTGGGCTTCCAGGAACGGCGAGACCCGGTACCACAACTACAGCCCGGAAATCCGCGCCTGAGACAGCTTTCGCCGAATCCAAACGGCATCGAGACTGGCCCTCCCATCGCAGGTAGGTGAGCGCCTCGGCGCCGGCGATCCCTCACTCGGCCTGCTCCGTCTACGTCCGCTCGCCGACGCCCGAGGCCAACGACTAGCCGTTCGGCTGGTGGGCCATCCAGACGGAACGGGGCATGGCCTACCGGCTGCCGCCGACGGCGGGTGACAGCGCCCCGGTGGTGTCGGGCTGGTCCGCGGCTTGCTGTGTGCTGCCCTTCTCGGCGGCGCCCAGGCGTGGGCCGGCCCCTACCGCCTACCTCATGATCGTCCTCTACGCGCTGTACACGCATCGGCAGGGACCGGCGCTGACCACGCCGTGGCTGTGGCCCGCTCGACCCCCGCACGACCTCGGCGGCGCACTCTGCGCCGGCTTGGTGTTCATCGCCGAAGTGGCGCTCATCGCGGCCCGTGACACGTCGGCCTCCCAGTGGACCGCCGCGTTGCCAGCCGGCTCCGCAGCCTCCTCGTGCTCAAACAGGTCTTCGGCCTCCAGATGCCGCTCTACCAGCGCCGCCTGTTCGTCGGTGATCCCCTCGGCGGCGGCGAAGTGCCGCCGGGTCGAACGGCAGCTCGTCGTCGCGCCGGTCGCCGAGCACTACCGAACGGAGCAGGGCGGCCACCGCTGCCCGGTCCGGGGGTGTCCGGGTCGTCGGCGACCGGCACCACGTGACAGCTTGCCCCCAGCGTATTCCCTGGTGGTAGACGTTGCCGAACAGCTCGGACAACGCACAGCCCTGGACCGCCACTTCCGGCGAGCGCAACGCTCGCAACTGGTCCGGTACGTCGACGGCAGGGCCATACGCGTGGTGCAGCGACTCCCACGGGAGGTCGTCGAGTCCGGCCAGCGGGTCGGTCAGCTGATCCATCCGGCGGTTCTACCAGGAGCGGGCAGGGAGCCAACAGGAGCGGCTGACATCACTAGTTGACATCAACGATGGCGGCCGGAGCTCGCCCGAGTCGTTCCCCGTCGCCGACGATGCTCTCGATCCGGCGAGCGCCGCCCCTCATATGTAACGCCGGCCAGACCGACGACGCCGGATGGGTGGAGTCAGTTGATCTCCAGCACGGCCCTTGCCGTTCGCGAGGGTCGCACCTGCGACACCCAGACCAACTACGCGCAGAGTCCCCGGAGTCGCGGTCGCCTTCCGGGTAGACGACTGGTGGACATCAAGAACCATTGGAGGAGTAGGAATGCGAACGCCGTTCAAGCGGGCAGTGTTCGGTGTCATCGCGGTGGCGCTGCTCGGCGGGCTCGGACTCACGTCCTGCGCAACTCCCGGCCGGAACGGCACGGTGGACGCCGGGCAGGCTCCGGTCGATACCTCGGTGACCGGCGCTCCTGGACCGACTGACGACGCAAGTCCCTCCTCATCGCCTTCGGCCAGTCGGTCCCCGTCGCCTTCGGCGACCCGGTCCACGAAGGCATCTCCCAGCCGGTCGCCGTCGCACGTCCCGACGAGCAAGGCCGCGACGCAGGCCGCGGAGAGCAACATCGCCTCCCGGCTACACACCATCCCGGACAGCACCCGCCAGCTCATCGTCGTCCACAGCAGCGGCTACGGTACGAGCGCCGCGTCCCTCGAGACGTTCGAAAAGGTGAACGGCGTGTGGCGGCCGAAGTTTCGGATGATGAGCGCGCGGATCGGCACCAAGGGGTTCAGCGACAGCCATGTGGAGGGCGTCCCCACGACGCCCACAGGCGTCTATGGCATCGGCTCCACCATGTACGGCGTGCACGCCAACCCTGGCGTCAAGTACAGCTACCACCAGCTTGTGGCGAACGACTACTGGGATGAGAATCCCAGCTCGTCCACGTACAACAGCTTCGTGCATGGCACGAACCCGGGCGGGTACAGCGAGGCGCTGTGGCAGACCGTGCCGCAGTACAACTACTTCGCGGTCATCAACTACAACATCCCGGCGAGGGCAGCCACCCCGGCCCGCGGCAGCGGCATCTTCCTACACGTCATGGGGAGCAGCGGTACCGCCGGCTGTGTCTCGTTGGCACAGTCCGACCTGCTCCAGGTACTGGCGTGGCTGCATCCGGACGCATCTCCACGCATCGTCATGGCGCCCAGCCAGAACCTCGGCCGTTACTGACCGTCCCGAGGGCCATGCCCGCACAGGCAGTCAATGCCGTCCGTTGTTCACGAGTGCCAGTGCCAGGTCGTACGCCTCGACGAACTTGCCGTGCGCCACCCAACTCTTGGTCCGCATGTGCCGGGGCCAGTCCTCCCGGCGGTCGAGCAGGCGCGCCAGCGGGATGTGATACGGCCGCTCCATGCAGTGCAGCCCGTCGGTGGAGATGACCCACTGGTCGTTGGGCATCTCGACGACCGGCCCCAGTTCCACCGGCAGCCGGCCGGTCTGTGCGGCGACCGCCGTCCGCAGCGTGTCCACCAGGGCGCCGGCCCACCCGCCGAGCAACGCGTCGGCATCCACCACGAGGGCCGCCGCGATGCGGCCGGCCAGGTCCGCCTCGTTCTCGCCAGCACGCCAGTCGAGCGTGTCGATCGGTTGACCGTCGGCCCGTTCCAGCCCCACCGGCAGGCTGGCCGCCTCGCCCGGGGATCGGGGCGCCCGGACCCGCAGCCGCGCGCCGGACGCCCGCACCTTCACCCGTACCCCGCGCGGCGCGATCGCCGAGACGGAGTCGGCCTCGGCAAGTACCCGGGCCACGGCGCGCTGGGTCGGCGACCGGTCGGCGGCGGCGAACGCCTCGTCCCGGCGCTCGCCGAGTCGCTCGATGTCGTCCCGGCTGGTCGCGCTCAACGCGTCGATCATCGCGGCCGTGGCCGAGACCTCGGTGCGCACCTGCGCCAGGTCGCTGGAGATCGATCGGGTCTGCTCCTCGGTACGACGCATCCGCGCCTCCAACATTCGGCCGAGAAACAGCAGCGGCATCAGCATCACCAGTGCCGAGCCGAACTGCTGGAGCAGGCCGGGCACGTAGGACCGGCCTGCGATCAGCCAACCGGCCACCACCATCCCGGCGCCGACCAGTGTCGCCAGGATCGGCAGGGTGGTGTTGGGGTCGCGGGCGAGCCGCCAGAACCTGACCAGCATGTGCCTCATTCCCCCGGTGGCGGTGCTCGGTTATCGTCGGGAAGGGACGGTGACGGTCCGGTGCTCCGGACCGCAGGTTGGTTCCATCATCCATCCCTGGACGGTGCCGATGCGCGCGACCGAGACCAAAGTGGTCGGTGTGCCGGTGGCCTACGGGCTGGAGACCTTCCGCAACCGGGTCGACGAGCTCGAGCACATCGTCGAGGCGCTGGTGCGGCCCGACACCCGCGTCGTGACTGTCGTCGGCCGGCGCGGCATCGGCAAGAGCGCCCTCGCCGCCAAGGCCGCCGAGCGGCTGATGACGGCCGTCGACGGACATCGTCCCGGCGGCATCGTCAACGTCAGCTCCCGCACCTCCGGGATCAGTCTGGAGCGGATCTTCCTCGACGCCGCCCACCTGCTCGGTCCTGCCGAGGAGGAGCGCCTGCTCCAGGTCTGGTCCAGCGGCCGTTCGGCGGCCGACAAGGTACTCGAACTCTTCACCGAGCTGGCCCCGCTGCGCTGCCTGATCGTCGTCGACAACCTGGAGGACCACCTCACGGACGAGGGGGAGCTGACGGACGAGGACCTACGGCTCCTGCTCGACCTGGTCTTCCGGGCACCGCGCCCGCCGCGCCTGCTGATCACCAGCCAGGTGCCGCCCGCCCTGCCCGCGGCGGTCCGCCGCTACGAGGCCCGCCTCCGGCTGGACCAGGGGCTCCCCACCGAGGAGGCGGTCGAGCTGCTGCGCGACCTCGACCGCTCCGGAACGACGGCGCTGGGCCACGCCAGCGGTGCCGAACTCGCCGAGATGGCCCGCAAGGTGTACGGCATCCCCCGCGCGCTGGAACTGGTCTTCGCCGCGATGAGCGACGACTACCTGACCATGCCGTCGCTGGGCGAGATGCTTACTTCGTTCGGCAGCCGCGGCGACATCGTGGCCGGCCTGGCCCAGGACCGCTACCACCGCCTCGACGAGCGGGCCAGGATCGTGCTGGACGTGCTCGCGGTCTTCCACCGGCCGGCGTCGGTGGAGGCGGTCGCCTGGGTGCTCCGGCCGATCGCGCCGGCTGTCGACGCCGCTCCGGCCCTCGCCACGTTGGCGCGTACCCACATGGCGACGCTGGACCGGCGGTCCCGCACGTTCGTGCTGCACCCGCTCGACGCCGACCTGGCCTACGCCGGCCTGCCGGAGTCCGGCGTGCTCGGCCGGCGGTCGCTGGAACGGCGTGTCGCGCAGTATTACCTGCACGAGGCACCGGACGAGTCGCGGTGGGAGGTCGTCGACGACCTGTCGGCGTACCGCTGGGCGTTTCACCACTGGGTCAAGGCGTACGACTACGGCCTGGCAGCGCGGTTGCTGGAGCAGATCGGCGAGTTCATGGTCTGGCGCGGATCGACGGCCGCCGTGATCGAGATGCACGCCGAGGTCGACGGCCACCTTACCGACGACGACACCATCCTGGCGCACCTGCTCGGCTTCGGTTTCGCCCGCACGATCGGTGGCCCGGTGGCCGCCGCGGTGCCGTTGCTGGAGCGCGCCGAGGAACTGGCCCGGGCCGACGGGGACGAGCGGAAGGTGGAGAACGCGCTGCGCCTGCTCGCCGGCGCGTACCGGCCTGCGGGTCGGCTCCAGGAGGCGATCACCAGCGGGCTGGCCGCCGCCGACCTGGCGCACCGGCTCGGCAACTACCACAACGAGAGCCACTCTCTGATCAACGTCAGCCTCGCCCACAGCTACCTGGGCAACATGGGCGACGGGCTGCGCACCGCCGAGCGGCTGCGTGAGCTCGGTGAGGCACACAACGACGACCTGCTGGTGGCGCGGGCGCGGGACGCGAAGAGCGCCGCCTACCTCGTCGGGCGACGGTGGGCGGAGGCCCGGGACGAGGCGGTCGCCGCCATCGGCGCGTACGAGCGCACTCGGGTCACCGAGGCGATCGGGTACGCCCGCAACGTGCTGGGCCTCGCGCAGCTCGGGCTCGGTGACACCGGGACGGCGACCGACACTTTCCAGCTTGGCCTGGCCGACGCCTTCACCTCCGAGCAGCCGAGGGTCGAGGGCTTCTGTCGGTACAACCTCGCCTGGGTCTACTGGTCGACGGGGCGACTCCAGGAGGCCACCGGCGAGGCACAGCTCAGCCGGCGCGCGTTCGAACGGGCCGGTAGCGCCGAAGAGCCGGCCGCCGCCGCGCTCGCGCTCGCCGCCGCCGCGATGCTGGCCGGCGACGTACCCGAGGCGTCCGCGCGGCTGGCCGAGGCGACCCGGCATGTCGGTGCGAACCCGGACCTTTGCCCGGCGGCATGGCTCAGCGCCGAGGCGGAACGATTGACGAGAGCGGGTGCGGAATGAGTGGACCGGAGGAACTCGTGGGCGCGGCCCAGCTCGCCTACTTCCACGGTCGGGACCGGGATGCCGTCACGTTGTGCGAACAGGCGCTCGACCTGCTCGACGCCGAACCGGTACGGCGACCGGAGCCCCGGGTCCGAGCGCTGCACGTGCTGCTCTCGGCCACCCAGCGCTGGTGGGGCGCCGAGGGGTCGCCGCAGCGGCCGACCGCCGAGTTGGTGGCGGCGGTGCTGGCCACCGCGGACGACAGCGGCGACCCGCTGCTGAAGTCGATGGCCCGGCACGCGCAGGGCGCGTACCTGATCGCCACGAACAGCCTGCCCGAGGCGATCTCCGTGCTGGAGGAGTCGGTCCGGTACGCCCGGGAGAGCGGCGACCCGCTGGCACAGGTCGACGCCATCGCCGAACTCGGCCACCATATGGCCGGCAGGGACCTGCTCCGCACGCTGGAGCTGCTCACCGAGGCGCACGCGCTGGTCGACGGGCTGGACAGTCGCGACATCGGGGTGCTGGTGCGATCGGGGCGGATTGCTGGCTTCCTCGGGGTCGGCCACTTCGACGCGGGGAACTTCGACGAGGGCGAGAGCTGGCTGCGCCGGGCGCTCGCCGACCTGGAGACCGCCGGCATCCTCGACCAGTTCCTTATGATGTCCAACTACCTCGGACAGCTCCTGGTGGCCGCGGGCCGCTTCGCGGAGGGGCGGGAGGTGCTCGGCCGGGCGATCGACCGTACGCCCCGGGAACCGGACGCCAGCACTCACCTCGGCTACAACCTCGGGCTGCTCGGAAAGCTGGAGTTGGAGAGCGGCCGGCCGGCCGAGGCGGCCGGCCCGATCAACGAGGGGTGGCGGCACCTCCGCCAGACCCAGCACGCGAGCGTCCGCCCGATCCTGCGCAACTACCTCGCCGAGCTGCTCATCCACCCAGGCTACGAGCGGCGGGCCCCGGCGGCTGCGGACCGGCTGCTCGTGGAGAACGAGGAGGACGCGCGTCGGACCGGCTTCCTGCGCAGCGAACTCAACGCGCTGATCCTGCACGCCCAGGTGCGGCTCGAACTCGGTGACCTGCCGGGCGCCGTCACACTGGCCGAGCAGGCGGCGATCCGGTTGGAGAAGGTGGGGGCGCTGCCGGCGCTGCGCAGCGAGGAGGTCCACCTGGTGCACCACGACGTGCTGCGGCGTGCCGGCCGGGACGCCGACGCGCAGCGGGCGCTCGCCCGGGCCCGGGATATCCTGCTGGCCAAGGCCGAGACGATGGCCGACCCCGAGCACCGCCGCGCCTTCCTGACCCGAGTGCCGGTGAGCGCCGCGATCCTCGCCGCGACCGACCGCTGGGGGTCGTGACCCAGCCGGGGGCGCCGGCGCCCCCGGCTGCTGTCGTACTAGACTAGGCGATTGCCGTCTGGGTACGGCAGTTGATCAGGTTCCCGTTGTCGGTCTGGCACACCGTGAGAGTCACGCTCGTTCCCTCGGCAATGCTCAGGTCCAGCTCGCGATAGGCGCCCGCACCACTGGTCAACCAGAAGCCGTCCGCGTGCTGAGTGCTGCCCGCCCACCACGTAGCGCCCACGTAGACGCCCCGGCCGTCCGCGTACTTGTCTCTCGCAACCAGCCTCTCTCCGTGCGCGGAGAACGAGCCGTGGCCTACCAAGTCGGAGACACCGGCGTGATAGTAGTTGACAAAGCAATCCCGGCCGGAGCCGTCCCACGACGGCTGGCAGGCTGAATCTATGGTGTCGGCGTAGGCGGCGGTGGACGTCACCCCGACCAGCACGGTGGCCAACGCCGCGACGGTGCCTACCCTTGCGCGCTTTCGCATGATCTCTCCCTGAGGTTGTGTGGGAGCGGCTTTCCTCATCTCGCTCCCTGTGATCGACGACCGGCCGGCCGGTGCCGGTACCGTCGAGGCGGCCGGCTGCGGCCGCGCCGGGCGACCTGACGACGGCCGGTTAACGATCGGCTGGCGAACGTCCAGCGTCTTCATTCCGACCCGGGGCCGAAGGCAGACGCTCCGGCATTCTGGTACGGCGGATGCTGCCACCGCAGGAATCGGCAACTGGAGGATCGCGATCAAGCTTGCGCAAATCTTGACAACGGCGATCCCGTGGGATCACCAGCATCCAGGGCGCGTCCTGTTGCATTACCGGATCGATGAACGCGTTGACCCTGGTGGGAGCCGAGGCCAGATCGCTTGGATTAGCTCAGCAAACGCCTTCGACGACGTTGTTGCCGGCGGGCACCGACGGCGAATTGGTAGTGGCCGAGGCGCAGCTAAGCCCTCGAGCGGATCATCGGCCCCAAGCGGTGTTGCTCCTGCGGGCGCCCCACCGGCGCACGGTGCCCCGGTAGGCCGAGGGGCCGTGCGCCGGTGCGGCCGGTCGGAGAATCCGACGACCGGCGTCGGCGGACGCCGCACTTCGAGGTCGGCGATCACGGCCGGGTACGGCAGGTGGCCATGCAGGACGTGTTCCAGGGCATTCTGATGCCGTAGTCGCTGACGTTAGCGCCTCGATGTGCCGTATGTACGCACCGTTCCGCGACCCCGAGCCGTTGGACTGGAGGCTGATTTGGCGCACCGCTCACGCCACGGCACTGATCCGCGCCTTCGCCGAGGCGGCGCGTGAGGCCGCCCGTCAGCTTTCGCCCGGTGGGCGCTCTTCGGCTTCAAGTCCACCGCTGTGAACATATCTGCGGTGGGCCCCAGCATCACAAACGCGGGTCGGGCACTGCCGAGGTGCCGGGCCGGGTCGCCAGGTCGTCGCATCGCCATACGACGACATCAGCTACCCCACAGCAGTGACACACCGAGCAGCCACAACAGCGGCGACGTGACGACGCCGACAACCGCTCCCCTGCCGGCCCAGCCAACGCTGGAGCAGTTGGGAGCCAGTAGCAGCCCTACCAGTGCGACGACCGACACCGGAATCGCGCTGGCGAAGAGGAACGAGAACGACCACATCGCCAGATCGTCGCTTCCGCGGGGGATCAAGCCGACGACGACTATCAACAGTGTGTGCAGGCCGGCCCCAGCAGCAAGCCCGCAGCCGAAGGCTGCTCGGGACGACTTTCCAGGTGAACTTTGCGCGATCTGCACACGGTGATGATGGCAAGTCTCGTCTTGGTCGTCCACATCAGGCACCGCAAAGAAACAGTGTCGTACCGACGGGGCTTCCTGATTGGAGCGTGGTCTGTTCCCGATTGAGGCATGTCCGCCGGCCTGGTCCAGCACCGCCCACCACGTCATCTCGGAGGCGAACAGTCAATGATCGTTCTCGGTGTTGACCCTCCCAATGACCTGCTGGTTGTCGTCGCTGTCGACGCCAACGGCCGGCAGCTTGGGGCGTCTCCCGGACAACTTCGCTGATCTGGTCGAGCACTGGAGAGCGGGTCACCACCACAATTGCGGTGGCGCCTGAGCCGACGGTGTCACCTTTTTGGGGGACGTGGAGTAGCGAATTCCCTCCGAAGCGGTAGCACCATGACTGCCTTGGTCGCTCTTTGCGCTGCTCCCCGCCTGGCTGGTGTCGGCTGTCGGCTGTCCGCCTAAGAGCTCCTAACGAAATGATGTTGGGCGTAACCCTGGGACGTGAGGGTCGTTCTGTCTGAACGTGAGGAGGGGTGAGCAACCGCCGTGGATCGTCTCGGACGACCTCTGGGCCGAAGTCGAACCGTTGCTGCCACCTCGAGCGCCTCGCCGGCACCGGTTCCCGGGCCGCAAGCCCCTCGACGACCGCAAGGTGCTGTGCGGGATCCTGTTCGAGAGGCCACATCGGACAACCGGGGCGGTCGCGCGATGCTGCACGGCCGCCCCGGTCGTCGATCTACTTCAGGGATGGTGGGTCCCTTCTGCTACACGGTCAGGTAGGCGTCACCGATGATCTGGCTGACCATGTTGCCGGCGGTGTCCGAGGCCTCGTAGCGCAGTGAGACCGCGCCTGCGGCTGGTTGACGATAGGTTGCCCGCCAGCGGTCTCCGGCCCAGTAGGTCGGGACCGGCTGCCACCGTTTGCCGCCGTCGACCGAGATCGCGATTGAAGCGCGGGTCACGGGCGGGCTGGTGTGGAAGGAGATGTTGGCAGGCGCGCCTGCGGTCGCGCGGTTGAGTTCGTCAAGCCGCAGGTCATAGCGGACCCTGGTGAGGGGTAGCGGCGCCGGTGCGCCGGTGGTGGCCGAGTGGAACGTCCACATCGTTTCGGTCTTGGGGCTCAATACCGACCATGGCACGGTGCGGTTCGCGATCGCGGTCAGCCGGTAGGTGCCCGGTGACGGCGGAACTGTGCAGTCGAAAGCCTCAAGGGTGTCCGAACCACAGAGCCTTACCCCGTCGGCGGACAGGGCGACATCACCGGTCACCCCGTCGTACGGGCCGCCGAAGTCGACGTGTCCCCGCTGCGAGTCGGCGTACAACGGCAGCCGGACGCTGACTGTGTCACCGTTACGAATGGCGGAGGGCTCGCCGGCCTGGTTGTGCGTTGCTGGGGTGATCGGGGCGGTGTTCCAGGCCGCTCGGGTCGTACCAGCCTGATGGTAGGTGCGTGCCGGGCCGGTCTGGTAGCCGGTCTGCTCGAACGTGCAGTCGCGGTCGGTCTGGCCGAACTCGGTGTACCAGGAGACGTCCGGGTTCGGCAGGTAGTACTCGATCCGTTCGGCGGGCAGCGCGAACCGAGTGCCGTAGGAGACCGAACTCGGCCGGCCCTGCAGGATCGCGCCGAGGTAGGTGCCACCGCAGGCGTCGACACCCTGCGCGGCGTACACGGTGCGCACGGCCGCCATGGCCGCCACCGGTACCCGGTAGCGCAGCACAGCGGGCACCCTCCCGGCCGTACTGTGCACCGCGTTGTACACGTCCGGACGGTCGGGCCGGATCCACGCCGTCTGCACGTACGTGCTCAGATCGGCCCGAGCTACGGACGGGGTCACGAAAAACCGGCCCGGGTCAAAGCGTTCGCCGCCCATCTCGTGGCGTACCAACCGGCCGGAACCGGTCCTCTGCAGGATGCTGACCATGGCGCTGACCTGCACGGCGCGCGGCTCGTCCAGCGTCACGGCCACGGGCACGGCGAGGCGTGCGTCCAGCGCGACGACCATCGTCGCGGCCTGAGACGGCGTGCCCAGCACCACCTCAGGTATCAGCACGAGCGTGCGTGACGCCGGTGCCGTGACCGAGCCGGGCGTGACGACAATGGCGCGCACGCCGTACCGGCCTGTCGGCAGGTCGACCGCGGCGCCCTCACCCAATCGGCCCCAGGCGACCTGCGCACCGGTCTCCAACTCGACGATGGTGTAGAAACTTTGCCCGTCCACCGCCGGCCGGCCCAGACGATCGGTGCCCTGCAGCGTGACGGGCCGCGTCGTCGTGCCAGATCGCTTCGACACTGGGGGCTGCGCTCGGCCTTCGCTCGTGTCAAGCAGGCGGATGCCGGCGAAGGGCCGGCCACTGCCCGAGGTCGCGGCGGTCGACGTAGCAGCGGTCGGTTCCACCGCCACGGCAGGCGCCGGACCGACCAGCAGCTCACCGCCGCTCACGGCGAGCCCGGTCAGCACAGCCAACACCGCCCCCGCACGACGCCCGGCGGTCACCGGCCACCCGCCGTCGTCGGTGCTGCGGCGGACGGCGCCATCGAGGAGGTGCCCGCCGGCGTGGCCCCGTCGACCGGCCGTGGCGGCGAAACGTTGGTGTCCGTCGGCCCTGGCACGAGATTCGCTGGCGCGACGAACATGTTGATCGTCGCGCAGGCCTGCGCCGCGCCGCCGTACCCGTCGCCCGGGATGACGACGACGCCGCCACCGGCGCCTCCCTTGCGGTACACGCAGGGGAACAGCTTCTCGGGCGCCGTGCCGGTCGTGTCGATCCAGTACTGGCGGCAGGTGTCGGCGGGGTCGGTTCCCGCCGTCCAGTGCTGGAAGGCCAGGTCGGCCTCGGCGCTGCGCTCGTTTGCGCAGGCGACCGTGCCGCCCGGCACGGTCCACGTCGGCGGCGGCTCAGGGGCGAGGGCCACGACTGCCGCCGCGGCCGTGCCGGCCAGAACCGCGACACCACCGGCGGCGGACAGCACCGGCCGAAGCCGCCATCGCCGCCGGCGGCTGCGGTCGTTCGCTGACGTGGCGGGAGTACCGGTCAGCACATGGGTGAGTACCCGCTGGCCCTCCGCCCCGCGCGCCCATCCGGTGTCCACCGCCGGCCGAGCTCGTCGCACCAGGTCGTCGATGTCCTTCATCGGGTTCCTCCAGGAGTGCTCACAGTGCGTGGGCCGGTGGTGGCCGGCGCGGGGGATGGGCCCTGCGCGGCCCCGATCTCGTCGAACACGGCACGGAAGCGGCGACGGGCCCGATGCAGCCGAACCGCGTACGTCGGACGCGAGACGCCCAGCACCTTCGCGGCCTCGGCTGGACTCAGATCGAACCAACCAACGGTCACCAGCACCTCACGATCCGCGTCGCCGAGCCGGTCCAGCGCCTGCCGAACCCGATCGCGCAGGGCCACCTTCTCGGAAGGGCCCTCGACCGTCCTCAGCTCACGCAGGTTGCTCAATCGATCCGTCAGTGCGACACGAGCCGCGTTCTGCCGTCGGCGCGCCAGAACCACGGTTCGAGCGACGCCGAACAGCCATGCCCGCTCCTGGCCGGGGCGCACCCGGTCCAACGAACGCCAGGCCACCAGGAACACCTCGCCCACCACGTCATCGGCGTCGGCGTCGGCGACCCTCCACCGCGCGTAGGCATGCACATCATCGGCATGGCGGTGGAACAGGTCGGTCAACCTCGCTGTGGGATCTCGCACGGCACCTCCACAAATCGGTACGGTCACCGGTACCTGTCGGAGGAGGCGGCGGACATTACAGGTTCACCGCCATAATTTTGATCCAACTAGCGAACGTCGACTCACCGGCACCCCCAGCGGCGGCAGACGCCAGTCAGGCACACGCGACGGGTGCCGCGCGTCGAAGTGACGTGGCGTTTCGAGGCTGTCTGACGATCCCGACTCGGCGTGCGAGGGCGGACCGAGGCTCGGCCGCTGCGTGGGTGCGCTGACGCGGCACGCCTGGACTACCTCTTTGCGTCCATGCCTGCCCGGACTCACCGTCAGCACCGGCTACGCCGAGCTCATCAGCAGGCTGACCAACGCGCCCCCGCGGCCGTGATCGGGCAGCCGTCGCGTTGGTCGCCGGGTTGATCTTCAAGGCCTGCGGGGTGCCGGTCACTTTCTGGGTGGGAACGTTCAAGGCCCTGCGCAACATCAGCGTCGACCCATGGCGGATCGGAGTCATCGTCGCTGCCGCTTTGGTCCTGCTCCACTTTGACCACGCCCATACCACCTGACCACGCCCAGCGATCACCCGCTTGCGCGGAACAGCTCACGGAGTACGGCTTCATCGACTGGTTTACGCTCCAGCACTATGACCGGTTCGACGGGGAGTACCCCACGCCGATCGCGCAGGCGGACATCGAGATCCCCATCAGCGGCACGTTCTGACCTCGCCGACCTGATGCCCCACAGGCGCTCGCCGGGCCGGGTCCTGGTCGTCACGCTGCTCGTCGTGACGGCCGGGTACCTGGCCTGGCGGGTCGCCGTCTTCGCGGGCCTGGAGGCCCACTTCGGCAGCGGCTTCGACGAGCAGCGCTTCAACCGGCTGCAGCAGGAGTACGACCGCCGCGAGGACGCCTTCGCCCGGGCCGACGCCCGGATGCGGAAGGTGATCGCGGAACACCCCCGCGCCGAACGCATCGACTGGAGCCGGTACAGGACCTGCGTCCGCGAGCCCGGCCGCCCCTCCGACACGTGCACGACGACGCCCCCGCGCGACCAGGAGGTGTACGACGCCCTCGGGGGCGTCAGCGTGATCCTCTACCAGCCCAAGGACGAGGGCCGCACGTTCTACCGCTTCTACCATGAGGACCCCCCGCGCTACACGATCATGCGCGCCCCCGAGGACACCGCGGAGGAGGCCGAGGACTACGCGGACGCCCATGGCTTCCGCTCCACCCGCCCCCTCGGGCCCGGCTGGACGATCCTCGGCCCGATCGAAGACATCGGCCGCGAGGAGAAGCAGTTCCCGTAGGAGGCTCGCGGAATGCTTCGCCGGGAAGCAGCAGGCACGAGAGGAGACCCCCACCCCCGTGAACGCGTTACGGAGGTTGAGGAGCATCCGAGCGAAACCGGCGCTTGTACTCTGCGTGATCAGTTTCCGCAGATAACGGCCCAGTTGGTGGTCTTTGTGGAGTCGCCGGTGGCAGGTTTCGGTTGCGGCGAGGTGGATAAGGCTTGGAGCGATCGGCCTGAGTTCGTACACCCGGGCCAGGCTGCGGCGACGTCACCGCCGCGAAGATCCTCGCCCGCTCCGGAGTCGTCAACAGGTTCCGGTCGGAGTCCGCGTTCGCCTCGTACTGCGGGGTCGCGCCGATAGAAGTGTCTCCCGGTGACATCCAACGGCACCGCCTATCGCGCGCCGGCGACCGGCAACTGAACTACGCCCTGCATGTCATGGCCATGGCCCAGATCAAACGAGCAACCCCGGGCCGGGACTACTACCAGCGCAAACGAACCGCAGGCAAAACCCACAAGGAAGCCATGCGCTGCTTGAAACGGCGCCTGGCCGACGTCGTCTACCGCACCTTGATCAAAGATGCGGAGACCTCTCTGCTACCGGCGGGTTGACAAGAGAGGTGCCGTTAGCGAGACAGCCCCGATCAAGGGATTCGACTTTTTGTGCAGCTCGTCTGAATGCTCGAATGTGCTCCGTCTCGGTTGCGGTGCGCCAGACCGGGGCCCATTGGATGAGGCGTCCGTCTTCGATGGGCAGATAGGTGATGTTGGGCCATGGGTAGAAATGTGCGGCCTCGGCGGCGACGATGGTGACGGCTTTGCCCGTTGCGACGACGGACAGCTCCTCGTGCCAGCTGGACACCCTGGGGCCGCGGCGGATCGGGCGGCCCGTAGGGGTGTGGAATGGATTGATGGCCTCTTCCATGTAGGCGGGCAGTTCCTCGGCGCTGGTCAGCACGGTGCAGTCGCCGAGATCCTCGATGGCGACCGACGTCCGGCCGGCGAGTTGGTGGCTGGCGCCGATCATCAACATCGCCTGCGAGACGTGGGTCACTGGACCGACGGTGAGGTCCGGTTCGCGGACGGGCAGCCACAGCAGCGCGATGTCGACCTGACCGGATCGCAGCTGCTGGAAGGGCGCGGTCGGCTGGATCTCCCGGTAGTGAATCTCGACGGCTGGATGGCGTGCCTGGAACACCTCGATGATCCT
The DNA here is from genome assembly GCF_022229015.1 of Micromonospora foliorum. Taxonomy (GTDB): domain Bacteria; phylum Actinomycetota; class Actinomycetes; order Mycobacteriales; family Micromonosporaceae; genus Micromonospora; species Micromonospora foliorum. The sequence continues at coordinate 28,705 of NZ_JAKKFF010000033.1, read as the reverse complement.
GCTGACGGCAAGGGTTTGTGGTCCCATCCCGCCCAGGGTGAGCGGACCCGCGATGCCACCGCCGTGGGCGACGGCGTCCTGGATCGCCTCGGTGATCTGTCGGTAGCCGGCGCTCAGGTTGTGACGGTACCGATCGCCGAGCTGGGTGAGCGCGACGGCGCGGGTGGTGCGGTCGAACAGCGGCGCCCCAATGATCCGCTCCTGCTTCTTGATCGACTGGCTGACCCGGGCGGTGGTCAGGCGCAGCCGGTCGGCGGTGCGCCCGAAATGCAGCTCTTCGGCCAAGGTTAGGAAGATTTCGATGTCGCGCAGCTCCACCCGCCGATTATCAACCCTGGCTAAACAGAGTGTTGCCGAGGTTGCCGTTGATCACCAGGCCGGTCACAGCGGACGCTGTACGGAGGGATCTTGTAGATCGAGCAGTGGTCGGCAAAGGGAGTTTGATGATGGGACAGGGTGGCAGTGGCTTCTCCGAGACAGGGCTGCGCAGGTTGCATGACGTGCTGGCCCGGCACGTGGAGTCTGGGAAGATTCCCGGGCTGGTCGCCCTGGTCAGCCGGGGCGGGCGAACGCATGTCGAGACGCTCGGGACGATGCGCCACGATGGCGGGCCGCCGATGCGCCGGGACACGATCTTCCGGATGGCCTCGACATCCAAGCCGGTATCGGTCGCGGCGGCGATGATCCTGCTCGACGAATGCCGGCTGCGGCTCGACGACCTGGTCCAGCAGTGGCTGCCGGAGCTGGCCGACCGGCAGGTGCTCAAGCGGATCGACGGGCCGCTGGACGACACCGTGCCGGCCCGGCGGCCGATCACCGTCAGGGACCTGCTGACCTCCACGTTCGGGCTCGGGATGGACATGACGGCGCTGGGCACTCCGATCATGGGCGCGGTCTTCGAGCAGGGGCTCACGCCTGACCTGCCGACCCCGATGCCCGAGCCAGACGAGTGGCTGCGCCGGCTCGGCACGCTTCCGCTGATGCGCCAGCCCGGCGAGCAGTGGCAGTACCACATCAGCAACGACCTGCTCGGCGTGCTCGTCTCCCGGGTCACCGGCCAATCGTTCGAGACGTTCCTACGCGAACGCGTCTTCGATCCGCTGGGCATGACCGACACCGGGTTCCATGTGCCCGCCGAGAAGATCGACCGGCTGCCGCCGCTGTACGCCCCCGACCCGCAGACCGGACAGTTCCACGTGTGGGACCCGGCCGAGGGCGGACGGCACAGCCAACCGCCGGCGTTCCAGGGCGGCGGCGGAGGCCTCTCCTCCACCGTCGACGACTATCACGCCTACTTCCAGATGCTGCTCAACCACGGCATGCACGGGTCCGAGCGGATCCTGTCCCGGGCCGCCGTCGAGCTGATGACCACCAACCGCCTCACCCCGGAGCAGACCGCCGCCCGCACCGCCTTGGCCACCAACAACGTCCACGTTTCGTTCGGCCAGGGGCAGCACGGCGGCTGGGGCTTCGGAATGGCGACACGCACCTACCGCGGCGACTACGCGCCCATCGGCCAGTTCGGCTGGGACGGCGGCGCCGGCACCTCGACCTACGCCGACCCGCGTAACCAGCTCACCGGAATCCTGCTCACCCAGGTCGGCCTGTCCGTCCCCGATCCAGCCCGGCTGATCCACGACTTCTGGACCACCCTCTACCAGGCGATCGACGACTGAAAACCGGCCCGCATCCGGCCGGTCGGCAAATGTCGGCCGGCGTACCGGATCCGCGACGTCATCGACACCAACCCACATCACCAAGGAGCAGAACATTATGTCCATCACCCTGACCGGTCAGGACAAGACCACCCTGCGCACCGCAGCGTACGGCGCCATCACGCTGCTGTCCGCTGCCAGCGGCTCGCCTTCCAAGATCGCTGCCAACGGCAGTATCGCCCTCACGTCGGCAACCGGCCCTGTCGGGCACGTGCTCGCCGACTACCCCAAGGGAAACGACGCCAGCGGCAGATCCGTAGCCGAGATCGCCGACCGCGTGCTGCCGGCGCTGACAGCGGCGATGGCCCTGCTCAAGAGCCAAGCTCCCGCAGAAGCCAACAACTTCCGCAGCACGGTCCTCACCGCAATCGAGGCCGCCACCGGCCATGCCAGGCCCACCCCCGTCGAAACCGACATGATCCGCAAGATCACGGAAGCCCTCGACGCCACCCGGTGAGGATAAGACGATCTTGGTTGGTGGACGCGGAAGGCGCTGCTGTTGCCGTAAGCCTCATGCGCCGCGGTACGCGTTGACGGGCCCGGTCGCGGCGTCCTCCGGATACGGCTGCGCCGCGTCGCCGGAAAGACGTGGTCGGTGGAGACATGGAGGAGCCACGCGCCGGTCGTGGCGCAGGCCCGGGCCAGCTGCGCGACAGCCGTCCCATTGACCGCCGCCGCGGCCTGCTCGCGCGCCTCAGCTCCGTCCACGTCGGTCCGGGCAGCGGCGTTGAGCACGACGTCGTGCGCGGAGACGGCGCCACAGGTCGCCGCGGCGTCGGTGATGTCGAGGTCGGCCCGACTTGGCGGCGGTGACCGCCAAGTCGGGCCGGGCACGCAGCACGGCCAGCAGGTCCCGCCCGAGGATCCCGCCGGCGCCGGTCACCAGCAGTCGGGTCACTCGCGGTTCGCCGCCTTCAGTGGCTCCCACCAGGCCCGATTGTCGCGGTACCAGCGCACGGTCTCGGCCAGCCCCCGGTCGAGGTCAAGGTCGGGGCGTAGCCCAGCTCGGCCCTCGCCTTGCCGATGTCCAGCGAGTAGCGGCGGTCGTGGCCCTTGCGGTCCGTGACCGGCGCGACCCGGTCCCAGCCAGCACCGCAGCCCTCCAACAGCCGGTCGGTGAGTTCGCGGTTGGTCAGCTCGGTGCCGCCGCCGAGGTGGTAGACCTCGCCGGCCCGGCCCTTCTCCTGGGCCAGGGCGATGCCCCGGCAGTGGTCGTGCACGTGCAGCCAGTCCCGCACGTTGCCGCCGTCGCCGTAGAGCGGCACCGTGTCCCCGTCGAGCAGGTTGGTGACGAAGAGCGGCACCGCCTTCTCCGGGCGAAGTGGACGATTACGTCACGGCCGCGCACCACCTCGTCGACCAGCGCCGGATCACAGATGTCGCCGCGGTGTCGGCCCGCTCGGCGGCGATGAACTGAATCCGCCCCGCGGGGATGTCGAGGGTTGCCGAGATCGGGGTGGGGGTGTCGAACTTCTGCATCGGGCTCTCCTCCTGCGCGATCTTTTCTGACAGAAGAAACGCTACGTTGCGTTTAGAATCCTGGCGACACAGTCGTTGCGTTGGGTTATGTGACACCAGCTCAGGAGCAACTTATCGTTGCAGGCGCTCAGATCTAATGCAACGATGGCTGCGCCGCCCGTTGCAATGGTGTGGCGGTGAACGCTATTTTTGGGCGTGGGCGTGGGCGTGGGCGTGGGCGTGGGCGTGCGGGCGGTTGTCCTGGGTCGTCGGCGGCGGACAGCGAGTCGGCGCGAGGGGGCGCGCGCCGACACGCCCTGAGGTCGACCGGTGCGGCAGGCCGCGCCAGCAGCGTGTTCACACGAGCTAAACAGCGGACCGGGCGCGGGATCGACCGTGGTAGTCGATGTCATGGCACGTGGTCCACCCTTGATCGCCGCGAGCTGTACGTCGAAAGTGGCGTCGAGCGCTCGGGTCGCGGCCGGCTTTGCGCGATGTACGTGGTCGGCTACTTGCCGACTTGCCTTCCATCGCGGACATCGCGGATCTTCTGGCAGCGGCTCGCTCGCGCCGGGAACTGCCCCGGGAGGGCGTCACCCGCAGCGGGATCGAGTACACCCTCCACGGCGCGGGGTGCCGCATGGTCAGCTCCGACGGCAGGGAAGCCGATGTCGACCTTGTCATCGATCCCGTCCTCGGGCGCGCGGTCGACGCGTTCGACGCCTGGCGCATTCGCTGGTTCCTCGACCAAGCCGCCGATGACGGCTACAACAATGAGGACATCGTCGAGGCGTGTATCGACCTTGCCCGCGAGGGTCACCTACGTGAGGTGGTTGCGGGTCGCTGGTTCGCGTTGTCCGATGCTCCGGGTGGCCCGGTCTGAGTCACCCAGGCGGAGCAATAAACCGCCGTCCGTCTTGAAATATTGCACCTAGCGAGTATCCGGATCTGCCGCTGACAAGGCTCGGCGATCGTGGGCGTGCTCCCCGTCGACCGATGCGGCTGCGGGAGCCAGTGCTGGTGCCAGCCAAAGCACTGGGCCGGCAGCGCACGATCGGTCGGCAGCCCGGTTTCGGGGGAGCAGGTTGCGAGCAGCGGGGTGCCCTGAACGGCCTTGAACTGCGTCTAACGGCACCGAACGGCGCTCATAGGCGTGCTGCAGCCCAACGAGCACAACCGTCGCCCGGGGCGTGAGCTGGGGATCAATCAGCGTACTGTCCGACTCGATCCGCGTGAATGGGCGTCTCCGCAGTCTCGGCGCTATCTGAGCCTGCGGAGACGCCGGTGGTTCAGCCGTTCTGCGGGCTGGTGTTGTCCGTGCCGCCGAGGCGGGCCAGGAACTCGTGGCACTTGTGGGCACGCGCCGAGTCCTCCGCCATGACCTGCTCGAAGAACGACGCAATCTCGTCTTGGCCGGCGTTCTTGGCGTCGCGGACGTATTGCCCGTAGTCGTGCCCCGCTTTGAGTGAGTGGTACTGCACGGAGATGAGGTCGAACGTCACGTCGTCGAAGCCGGTTTCTCCGGTAGCCATGTGCTCTCCTTCCCTCAGGTGCCACGTACGCACGGGTCGTCCGGTAGTCCTACCCACCCGGACGTCGTGCACTCCCGAAACCTCATGCCACGGCGGCGACGCGCTCCAACACCGGCAGTCATGACGGTCTCAGGCTCTGCCGAAGACGGCACCGCTCTCTGAGCGCGCAGGGCGGCGGTGCTGTCTGCCGGCCCGTTGTCGGGCCCGTTCTTGAGACCATCTCGCTGCCGGGGGCGTACGCCGCGTGCGCGGGGGACTGGTGCCGGCGCCACCAGGGCCGACGCGGCGATCGCGGGGCAGTCGACCAGCCGGGCTGGGAGCGGGTGGCCGGCATGGTCGCTTCCGGGCCGGGGTAGGTGACACGCACCCGACACGAGGTGAGGTGGGGACCATGGCGGGATCGTGATCGCTGGGGCCGGACACCGGTGGCCAGGGCGAGCGCCCGACGGCGGTTGGCGTCGGGCCCGGATAGGGGGAGCGGACTGGGAGCAGCAGGGTGCTCTAAACGGCCTTGAACTGCGTCCAACGGCGCCGAACGGCGCTCAACTGCACCCACCCCTACCTGCGGCTCCACGTTCCGCAGGTCAGAGTCGGTGTGGCCTCCTGTTTCACACCGAAGTGGTCAGGGCTCGCTGCTTGCAGCATTGCCGTGGCCCCCGGTCACGGGTCGCTGATCGTCACAGTGACAGGTTTGCTGATCGTCGATGTCCGGTCGCGCATTCCCGGCGTGCCGGACCGGTAACTGGTCCCGTTAACTGAGACACCGATTCCACTCGCGACGCCGCGGCCAGCGCATCCTTTGTGGTGACCTCTTCGGCGTGCCCGAAGGCGTCAGCGTTCGTGGGTGTCGTTCGCCGTGGAGGTATCCCATCAGGCGATGAGCAGGCGCCCGCAGTGTGTCGGGTTGTGGACGAAGCGAGACTTTTTGCTTGCTCAACCTTCTGCCGCGCCATACTGTTCTTGAGGCTAAGGGGGCAATATGAGCGACGATAGGCAGCCTCAGACCGAAGTTGATCTCACGCCTCATCCACTGGCGCCGCATCCCGATGCGGAAAGAACCGCCGATGAGAACCTCACGATGATCGTGGGCTTTGTCGGCGATTCGGCGAAGGTGGGGCAGATACGCGTATATCTCGACTTGTCGTTCAACAACTTCTACGAATTCTCCGGCGAGGACGTGGTGAAGACGAAGTCGGTCGACCCGGAAGGCGCGGACAGTCCCCGTGTGCTCTGGGTCAGGTCGTCCGCCCAGGTCGGGCTCGTGCGAACCGACCGTACGTCCGGCAATGCCTCGTTCGTGGTCGGCGCGTTGCGAGCCCGCTTCGCTAGCCGGGCGGTGTCGATCAGCCGCGAGTTCGGTGACCCCATCTTCGAAGACCCGTACGCTCAGGGCGACGGCGGGCACGGAACGGACTGGTGCTACAGCGTGAACCCGCACCTGTGTCCGCCGCCGACCAGCGGCGTCATCTTCCAGTGCTGCTGAGCATCGACAAGACACGAAGCGATGCCGACATCGTGACGCTGCTGCTCGACAAGGGGATACTCGCAGCGGACGACGTGGTTCGACCGGGAGTTGTGGTGCGTGCCGGTGCGCGACGCAACCGGCACACCCGGATCGAACTGCCCGACGGGACAGGCGTCTTCGTCAAGCGCCCCGAAGCCCGGTCCCCATTGAGCGTCGAAACGCTTTTGTCAGAGGGCGAGTTCTACCTTACGCACGGAGCAGCAGAGCAGCCGCTGGCCGACATCCTCCCCCGCCTCATTCATTTCGACCGATCAGCCGCAATCATTGTTCTCGAGTTGCTGTCGGGGCATCGCAGCCTGCGCGACGTATGCCTCAGCGGCGGGCTCGCGACCTTCCCGGTGGCCGCCTACCGGCAGGCCGGGCGAGCACTTGCGCGCGTTCACGCCCTACCGACGGACGGCCTGCCGGTCGCGCGGTCGATCGACTCGGTGTCGGAGTTGCACCGGCCCGGGCCGGAGGTCCTCGAGTCGATCGGTCTAGGAGGCCTGGCGGTCCTTGAGGTCATCCAGGCCTCACCGGCGCTCGGATCGGGCATCGCCGGGCTCGCTGACATGTGGCTGCCGGAGGCGATCATCCATGGCGATGTCCGAGCCGACAACATCATGATCCACGCGGCCGCCGGTCAGGCGGTGGACCTGCGCATCATTGACTGGGAAATGTCCCGGGTCGGGGATCCCGCTTGGGACGTCGCCGGACTCCTCGATGCGGCGGTATCGCTGGCGATCTGCCCGCGGAGGCGGATCGGCGACGCTGTCGCGGACGATGCCGACGCGCTCGCCGGCTTGCCGATGGTACAGGCGACCTGCCGTGGCCTGTGGAACGCGTACACCTCGACGCGCGAGCTGAACGCGGCCGCGCGGAAGGACATGCGTCATAAAGTGGTGGTCTCCTGCGCGGCCCGAATCGTCCAGTCGGTGATGGAGACGACGGTACGGGCAGACGCGTTGACGGCCGACGCGCTCGTCCTGCTGCAGATCGCTGAGAACGTGTTCATCGACCCCGAGCGGGCCGCGGCCGAGTTCTTCGCACTGTCATGACTGCCGCACCCGACGACCTCACGGTCGACGGCGTACACCCCGATTTGGTCGCGGTGGCCGAGGCGATCGAGCTCATCGACGTGTCGACGGTTGTCGTCCACGGCGAGCGCTTCGATGTGGGCGAGCTCGGTTCTGGCACGGGTACTGGCCTTCCCGGTCTGATCTACCGCACGTGCTACATCCGTCCATACGGGCGCGCGCGACGCCTGGTGGTGGACACGAACGGCGATCGGGCCCTCCAGGCGTCCCTTAGTGCGGCGGTTCCGAGCGGGCGGACATGGGAACGCGGATGGCGCTGGGAAGGCGCCGACGACGGACTGATGGTCGTTGTCCGTGACGGCGTTCGGTTCTGGGCCCAGCCTGCCGGCGTCCGGGCCACCCAAGGTTCCGGCCTGGCGATGGGAGGCCCGTGTGAGGTGCTCGCGCCCGCGGAGCGGCAGTGGCTCATCCCGGGCTTCCACGCCCTCGTCGGTCGCGAACCCTGGACAACGGCCGATGACCAGGACGGGCTGTTGAGGTTGTACTGGCACGCGACGGACGCTTGCGCGCCCCGGTTGCTGGCAGCGATCCGGACGGCCCTGGACCACGAGGGCGTCCCGTTCAAGATCAAGCTACCGCGGAATCCCGCCGGCTACCGGCGAGCCGACGCCGCCGTGCTGTATCTGCCCAGGTCCCGGTTCTCCGCGGCACGAATGGCACTCGCCGCCGTGCACGGCGAACTATCAGGTGTCCTGCGGTCGACCGTTCCCATGTTCACGAAGCGACTGGGCCGCGGACTCGGGCTGGCCGAGGACCCCAGGCAGGAGGAGAGCTTCGGCCAGCACCGGTGCCGCATCGTGGCGCACGCCCTGCTGGGTGCCCATCTGGCCGGCCGAAACGGTCGTGACGCGAGGCTCGCGGCCGTCGCCGACGCGTTCCGCGCCGCCGGACTGGACCCTGGTCGCCCCCACCTTTCGGCGGGCTCGGCCGACAGCTACAGATGGCCGCCCGGGAAAGGCGTTCGGCTCCCGATCCACGCGAATGCTACCGATGCATCTCACCAGAGCATATTCGAGAGCGCGGCGGTGCGAATCGGAAGGGCGCTCTGCGACCAGGCGTTGTGGAACTCCAGCGGTACGCGATGTACGTGGATCGCCCGGTCGAGCCTCGGCGCGCAAGGCCTGGCCGAGGTGACCGGCGCGCACGGCGAGGTCGACGTCTTCGTACCCCAGTTGACGACGCTCGGCGGCGACCTGTACGCGGGAACCAGCGGCGTGGCGGTGTTCCTCGCCGAGTTGTTCGCCCGCACCGCAGACGCCGGCTTCGCCCGCACTGCGCGCGGCGCCATGGCCTACGCCGTTGAGGCCGCACCCGTCGAGGACCCGGGCCTGTACTCTGGCATGTTCGGAATTGCCCTGGCGGCTTGGCGTACCGGCCGATTGCTTGGATCCGCGGACAGCGGCCCGGTCCGCGTGGCCGACCTCGTGCGGGCGGCACTGCGGCGACGTACACCGGACTGCGACGACCTGATCAGCGGGCGCGCCGGCATGATTCTCGCGCTTCTCGCACTGGCTCCGGCCCTGGGCAAGGATGTGTGGCGGGAACCGGCAGTCCGTCTCGGTGCTGAGCTTGCCTCAGCCGTAGCGGGTTACCCCACCGATTTTTCGCCGGTGGTCGGCGCTTCGCCGCTGACCGGCCTGTCGCACGGCGCGGCCGGCGTGGCCCTCGCCCTCCTCGAGCTCGCCGCCGCGACCGGTCGGACTGAGTTCGTCGGCGCCGCGCTGGCCGCCGTCGAGTACGAGCAGCGGCTGTTCGACCGGGAGGCGGGCAACTGGCCCGATCTGCGCCGCGATGAATCAGCTGGCTCCGACGGCCCACGCTTCGTCGTCGCCTGGTGCCACGGAGCACCCGGCATCGCCCTGTCCCGCCTGCGAGCAAGCCGGCTTCTTCCCGACCGGCGGGACGAACTCCATGCACAGGCCGTAGCCGCACTGGTCACCACCCGGGCCGATCTGGAACTGCGCCACGCCGTCGACGCCTGGGACGCCACGCCATGCCATGGGATCGCGGGCCTGATCGAGACCCTGTGGATCGGCGGCCACACCCTCGACCGCCCCGAGGACCGCGCCGCAGCGCAGCAGGCCGCGCTGGAGCTGGCACGACTGCCCATCACGGCAATGCGATCCGGCACGCCGTGCGGTGGGCCGAATCCGTCGCTCCTGCTCGGCACGGCCGGCATCGGGTACCAGCTGCTCCGCATGGCGGACCCGCGGGGAGTTCCATCGATGCTGTCCGGACTGGGGTAGCGTGACGGTGCCTTCGGTGGCCGTGAACGCCATGACCGAGGCCGAAGGTCAACCGCGCTCACGCCCGGATCCGGGCCATCGGTGAACGCCTTACTGTCGAACCAGTTCGGGCCGTTAGCCGCAGACGCGTTGCAACGCCGCCGTGGAGGTGCAGAAGCGCTGCAGTGGCTCGGCGAGCGCGTCGCTGGCTGGGGCCGGGTCTATGTCGTTGAGGCGCTTTGTCGACAAGGCGCTGCCAGTTCCCGGCCATGGCTGCTGCGCCATGCCTGCGACGGCGACTACCTCAACGGCTACTTCGCCGGCAAGGTGGCGACCACGGCGCACCTGCACGAAGCGATTACCAGCACTGATGCCGACGACGACCTGGTCGATCACACCGGCTGGCTCCTGAGGACCATGGCGGACCGTGGTGGCATGGGTATGACTCTCGAGCACTACCCGCCGGCAGCTGTCGTGCTGGCCGCGCATGCTGCTCACCTCCCGCAGCAGCCGCCAACAGCGAACCGGTACATGGATGCCGCGATGATCGCTGACTATCTGGTGGCCAAGCCTCCGAACCGATGTGGCTGCACTGCCGAGCAGCGGGACCGCATTGTGCAGGATTACCTCGCAGTACTCGACCAGCCGGATTGGCGCAACGCGGTCCGCGCAGGCCTCGGCCCGACCAGCAGCTTCTTCGCCTGGTTCGTCGACCACTTAGCAGCGCGGCTGCGTCTCGGCGCGTTTTCCGACGTGGCTGAAAGTGACGAGCGATCAACCCCGTCTCCCAATAGGCGCTTGATCGAAGCAGAAGGCTGTCCCTGACCGGTCCGGAGGGGCTGCTCCGGCAGTTGACCAAGATCTACACCGCCGTCAGCGCCGAAGCGGCCAGGGCGGCGTTCGACGACCTGACGGAGAAGTGGGGCGGGCGGTATCCGGCGGTGATCCGCCTGTGGGACAACGCCTGGGCGGACTCATCCCGTTCCTCGACTACGACGTGGAGATCCGCAAGGTCATCTGCTCCACGAAGGCGATCGAGTCGTTGACCCCAGCTCCCGACGGGCGGTCAAAGCCCGCGGCCACTTCCCGAACGAGCTGGCCGCGATGAAGTGTATGTATCTGGTGACCCGGTCCCTGGACCCCACCGGAGCAGGCAAAACCCGATGGACGACGCGCTGGAGACCCGCGTTGAGCGCCGCGCCGGATGTCTCGTGCCGCATCCCGTTCGAGGCCGTACGCACCCCGCCGGAACAGCGGCCCGGGCCAGGCCAGGGCTCAGTCGAGCAGATAGCTGGCAGGGACCGCGTCGGTGAGCCAGACGCCGTTGGCGCTGCGGTGGAACACGTGCCCGTCGGCGGTCATCGCCGCCGCGTCGATGGTGAGGATCGCGGCCCGACCGGCCCGTCGGGCGCCGACCCGGTGGGCGGTCTCGGTGTCGGCGGAGAGATGGACGTGGTGCCGGCCGCCGCGGTGCAGGCCGGTGGCCCGGATCGACTCCAGCGCACTGGCGCTGGTGCCGTGATAGAGCCGGTCCGGTGGGGTCACCGGGGGCAGCCCGAGGTCCACCGGGACTGAGTGGCCCTGGTTGGCCCGGATCCGCAGCACCCCGTTGGTGTCGCGCTCGACAGCGAACCGCTGCTTGTCGTTGCCGGCGACGACCGCGTCCAGCTCGGCCCGCTCGATCCGTAGGGCGGCGAGCAGAGCGTCGACGGGGGTCCAACCGGCCGGGTCGAGCACCAGGCCGGCCCGGTCGGGATCGTGCCGGAGTGCCTTGGACATCCGTTTGCTCAACTTCACCAGGTGCTCGCGTTCCACGGTGGCATTGTGGTCGATCCCCGTCGCTCGAATCGACAGGTTTCCTGCGACACCGAACCCTGGTCTTCCGCGGGTGGGCCTGTCGGGTACGGCCGGCCGGCTCGGACCTGTCTACTGGAAAGGCGGGCCCCCGAAGATCGTCGCGTCCCCGACCCTCAAGGAGGCCGACCTCGGTGCCCGGGTGATCGGCGGGAACCAGCATGGCGCAAACGGATCGGCACGAATCCAGCAGGAGCATCTGCGCATACTCGCCTGCCAACATGAAGTCGACCCTGGAGCGGCCCGGTCCGGAGGCCGCCACCGTGGTGATCCGGTCCGCGGACCTGCTGCGTGAGGATCGTGTGATTCTGCTGGGCCTCGCCGACCGCGCGGAGGTCCGCGACGCCGCGGCCGCGTGGACTGGACGGGTCAACACCGTCACCGCCCGCAGGGACCGGGTGGACGTCGACGCGTAGCTGATCCGGCCCGACGGCTGCGTCGCCTGGGCCTTGCCCACCGCGCAGGATCTGGACGCCACCGCGCTGGTGCGTGCGCTCGGCACCTGGTTCGGCCACCCGGCCTGAGCGGCGCATTAACGGTCGTCTCAGATTCGCTCGGTACGAATTCGGCATCAGATGAGCGAACTAACCCGTATGGAGGAAGCTAGTGATGGCAGTCAAGGCAGCGCCGCCCGGGGAAGCGCCGGCCGGTCGCTTGGCAGGCCGGTGGGTGCCATGGTTGGTGATCGGGTTGTGGGTGGCGCTGGCGGCGGTCATGGTGCCGCTGAGCGGGAAGTTGAGCTCGGTAACCACCGACAGAGCCGTGGACACCCTTCCGGCCAGCGCTGAGTCCACCAAGGTGGCGGTGCTGGAGGACAGCCTCCCCGGCGGTGAGGACAACACGTTCGTCTTCGTTTACCACCGCGCCGGCGGCATGACCGACGCCGACCGCGCGTCGGTCGAGCGCCACCACAACACCCTTGCCAAGCGTTACCCGCCGAAGGCGACGGCGGCGGGCGGCGAGGACGAGGAGGGCCCACCGACGAGACCCTCGACCGACGGCAAGGCGATGATGTTCACCCTCGACGTGAGCACGACATACGGCGCACCGGAGACCATCGTCGGCCCACTGCGTGAGGCTGCGAAGGACCGCCCCGCCGGCCTGGAACTCGACGTGACCGGACCCGCCGCGGTCGACGGCGACATGGACGCCGTCTTCGACGGCATCGACCTGCAGGTCTTCCTCACCACCGTCGTCGTCGTCACGCTCCTGCTGATCCTCACCTACCGCAGCCCGGTGTTGTGGTTCATCCCGCTCATGGCTGTGGGCGCGGCCGCACTGACCGCGATGGCGACCGTCTACCTGCTCGTCAAGGGCTTCGGCATCGTGATCAACGACCAGAACTCGGCGCTGCTGACGATCCTGGTATTCGGCGTCGGCACGGACTACGCGCTGTTGCTCATCGCCCGGTACCGGGAGACACTGCACCACCACGCGAACGTCCGGGTCGCGATGGTCCACGCGCTACGCGGCGCGGCGCCGGCCATCGTCGCGTCCGCGGCCACCGTGATCGCTGGCCTGCTCTGCCTGCTCGTCGCCGACCTGAACAGCACCAGCGGGTTGGGCCCGATCGGCGCGGCCGGCATCCTGTGCGCGCTGGTGGCCATGCTGACGCTGTTCCCGGCGGTGCTCGTGGTGCTCGGCAGGCGGATCTTCTGGCCGGCCATCCCGCGGTTCAACACGGCCGTCCAGGAGAAGCCGGGGCTGTGGGGACGGCTCGGCAACGCCATCAGTCGCCGCCGGTGGGTGGCGACGCTCGGCTCGCTCGGAGTCCTCGGCGTGCTCGCCATCGGACTGGCGGGCAACACCGGCGCCCTGCGGGAGCAGGACCAGTTCCTGTCCGCGCCGGAGTCGGTCACCGGCTTCACCGTCCTCCGCCAGCACTTCCCGGAGCTCGGCGGCCAGCCGATGACGATCTTCACGCGGCCGGCGCACCAGGAGCGGGTGCTCGACATCGTCCAGGGCACTCGCGGTGTGGCCCTGGCCGTCCCGGGGCAGACCAGCGGAGGCTGGGCCGACATCTCCGTGTTCCCGACCGACGCGCCGGACACCGCCGCGGAGTATGACACGATCAAGCGGGTCCGTACCGCCGTGCACGCGGTGAACGGGGCAGAGGCGATCGTCGGCGGGCCGAGCGCGGAGAACCTCGACACCGAGGTCACCACCATGCGCGACGAGAAGCTGGTGATCCCGCTGGTGCTCACCGTCGTCCTGATCGTCCTCGGGCTACTGCTCCGAGCGATCGTGGCCCCGCTGGTCCTGATGGCGACCGTGATCGTCTCATTCGCCGCAGCCTTCGGCGGCAGCGTGTTCGTCTTCGACACGATCCTCGGGTTCAAGGGCGTCGACTATTCGGTGCCGCTGCTGGCATTCCTGTTCCTGGTGGCGCTCGGCATCGACTACAACATTTTCCTGGCCAGCCGGGCACGGGAGGAGACCGTGCGCCTCGGCACCAGAGAGGGCATACTCAAAGCCCTCTCCGCCACCGGTGGCGTCATCACCTCGGCAGGCCTGGTCCTAGCGGCCACGTTCGCGGTCCTCGCCTCACTTCCGCTGGTGATGCTGATCGAGGTCGGGTTCCTGGTCGCCTTCGGCGTGCTGCTCGACGCCTTGCTGGTGCGGTCGGTCCTGGTGCCCGCCCTCACCCTGCTGATCGGCCGGCGGATGTGGTGGCCGAGCCGGTTGTCCCGACCGGTGGAGTTGCCGGACGATCAACGGCCGCTCGTGGAGGGGCCCGCGCCGCAACGGTGAGCGCGGCGACACAGTCGAGATCCGGGACGGGCTCTTGCCCGTCCCGGATCTTTGTCATGGCCCGGCGGCCGTCACCGTGTCCGCCGCCCTTGTCCTGCGCCGCCCGCTGCGGCGGGTCCTGGCACCGCGCGCCGTGGCGGTCCCGGCGCCGTGCCGCAGCGGGTCAGCCCGCCACCGTGTCCACCCCCGCGGTGAGCCGCGTGATCCGAGCGGGCGGGGCGGCGGCCGGAAGGATGATCCGCAGCAGCGCGCCACCGCGTGCGGACCGGGCGACGGTGACCCGGCCGGCGTGGGCGTCGACGACCCGCTGCACGATCGACAGGCCCAGACCTGATCCCGGCAGCGCCCGGGCGCTGTCGGCACGGTAGAACCGGTCGAACACCCGCGGTACGTCGGCGGCGTCGATGCCCGGCCCGGCGTCGTCGACCTCGAGGACCGCCGACGCGCCCTCGGCACGGAGCCGGACCTGGACCGGCTGGTCAGCGGGGGACCACTTGCCGGCGTTGTCGATGAGGTTGAGCACCGCCCGCTGGAGCGCAGCGGGACGCCCGCTCACCCACACGGAGGTCACGTCGAGCGCGACCTCGATGTCGGGCACGCGGGAACGCGCCCGGGTCGCGGCGGCCACCACCACGTCGGCGACATTGAGCAGCTCGGTGCTCTCGTCGCTGACGTCGCCGCGCGCCAGGTCGGTCAGCTCGGCGGCAAGGGTGCTCAACTCGGCCACCTGGGCGCCGAGATCGTTGAGCAGCCGGGTCCGGCTCTCCGCCGGCAGTGCGCTGTCCAGGGGGCCGCGCCGATCGAGCCGGATCAGCAGCTCAACGTTGAGGCGCAGGCTGGTGAGCGGGGTCTTGAGTTCGTGGGCGGCGTCCTCGGCGAGCAGCCGCTGGGCCCGCCGGGAGTCCCGGAGCGCGGCGAGCATGTCGTTGATTGACTGGATCAGCCGCCGGATCTCTCCGCCGCCCTCGTCCGGGATGTCGGCGTCGAGGTCCCGGGTCTGCGCGACATGAACCGCGGCGGCAGTCAGCCGGTCGATCGGTGCCAGCCCGGTCCGCGCCACGGTCCGCCCGACAAGGGCGCCCCCGGCCACGCAGAGCAGTCCGATCAGCAGCATGCCCAACCCGAATCGGTTGATCGGGCTGTCGTCGCTGTTACGGGCCACCTGGACCGCGCCGTCGCCCGCCCGCAGCGTGTAGATGAGGTAGCCGTCGTCGTCGCTGTCGTTCGACTCCATCAGGTCGGCCGACGCGCCCTGCGCCACGCGCCCGGCGTGCCCGCTGACGGGGGGCAGCGCGGGTTGGCCGGCCGGCGTCCGGGTCGAACCGTCGGGCAGGATGACCCGCACCAGCCGACCGGATCCGGGATACGGCGGTAGCTGGACCTGCGCCAGACCGGTGTGCTCCACGGTCGTCGCCAGGACGCGGGAGTCCGCGCGTAGCTGATTCTCGGCGTTGTCCTGCAGCTCCGAGTCCAGCAGCTCGCTGGCCACCTGGAAGGCCACGAACACGCTGACCGCGATGGCCGTCGCCGCGATCACCGTCAGCCTGGTCCGCAGGGACCGCCGGCGCCACCATCGGGTCAGCCGACGCGGTTCCCGGCCGGCGGGCCTGTTCACGGAGGAGTCTCCCGCAGCGTGTACCCCAAGCCGCGCAGCGTGTAAATCAATCGCGGCTCACCCTCGGCCTCCATCTTGCGGCGCAGATAGCTCACGTACACCTGAAGGTTGTTGGCGGTGGTGCTCATGTCGAAGCCCCAGATCGCCTCGAACAGCGCGTCGCGGGTCAACACCCGGGTCGCGTTGCGCACGAGAACCTGCAGCAGGGAGAACTCGGTCCGGGTCAGATACAGCGGCCGCCCACCCCGCCACGCCTCGAACCTGTCGGGATCGAGCCGGACGTCGGCGAACGACAGGATCTGCGACTCGTCGTCGCCCGGCGCGCGGCGGCGCAGCAGAGCCCGGACCCGGGCCAGCAACTCCTCGGTGGCGAACGGCTTGGGCAGGTAGTCGTCGGCGCCCGCGTCCAGCCCCGCGACCCGGTCGGAGACCTGATCCCGGGCGGTCAGCATCAGCACCGGCAGATCCCGACCCGCCGCTCGCAACCGCCGGCAGGTCTCCAACCCGCCGAGGCGGGGCATCATCACGTCGAGGATCAGCAGATCCGGCGCCGCGCCACCGATCCCGTCGAGCACGGCGAGACCGTTGGCGGCGGTGCTAGTGCCGTAACCCTCGACCTGAAGCACCCGCTCCAGCGACTCACGGATGGCCGCCTCGTCATCGGCGATCATGATCTGCACGCCGGCCCGCTTCCTCCAGTTGATGCTTTTGCGCTCATCCTCCCCGATCAACCTGAGGGCAGAATTAATACTGCAACGGCAGTAGGCGAATCGAGCTCGTGGTTGTTGGTCTGGCGTCTCGGGTCGCCTAACGCCACGCCTGTACGTGTGGTGCAGATCGATGTGAAGCATCGCGGGCGAGCTGGGCGACGCGTGATCGTGGCTGGTAGCCGCGCGAAGGCAGGTGCGGCAACTGATCGCGACGCTGCGGATTGCCGCCGGCCATCGGTGGCCGTGGTAGGTCAGGGGTAGTTGACGCCGGTCAGGTCCGCGGCTGCCGCCCACAGCCGCGTGCCGACGGCCGGGTCGGCGGCCTCCTGGCTGAGCCGGGCCTCGGTGACTCTGCCTCGCGTCTCCCAGAGTCCGGACGGGCCGAAGAACTGTCCACCCCGCACACCGGGCTCGGTCGCAGCGCGCAATTGCGGCAGCGCGCCCTGCGCCACCGGCTGGGTTGCCAGCAGGCCGGCCGACGCGATCAGTCGCCCGAATCGGCCACGGTGTTCCCAGGCACGCGGAGTCAGGTTGGTGCGGGTGAGGCCGGGGTGGGCCAGGGCGCTGACGATCGGCGTTCCGGCGGCGCGCAGGCGGCGGTCCAGTTCGATGCCGAAGATCGTGGTGGCGAGCTTGGACCGGCCGTAGGCGGTGGCTGCCCGATAGTCGTGTTCGAACATCAGGTCATTGAAGTCCAGGTGCGCGTTCTTGTGGGTGATCGAGCTGAGACTGACCACGCGGGCTTCCCGCGCCGCGGCCAGGTTGCCGAGCAGCAGGCCGGTCAGTGCGAAGTGGCCCAGCATGTTGGTGGCGAGGTGCAGCTCGAATCCGTCGGCGGAGGTGCGACGTGGGCCAAGCAGCACCACGCCGGCGTTGTTGACCAGCAGGTCGATCTCCGGGTGGTCGCCAGCCAGCTTCGCCGCGAAGGTTCGCACGGAGGCGAGGGAGGCCAGGTCCAGCTCGCGTACCTCGAGGTCGCCACCGATGCGGCGGGCGGCCTCCTCGCCGGCGGGAGTGTGGCGAACGGCGAGCACGACGTGGGCGCCGTGGCTGGCCAGTTCGGTGGCGGTGACCAGGCCGAGGCCCGAGTTCGCGCCGGTTACGACGGCAACCCGACCGTGCTGGTCGGGGATGTGGTCGGTGGTCCATTCGGTCATCTGCTGCTCCTGGAGGTGTCGGTGCGCTGGCCCATCGACGTTAGGAGCGATCCCGATGGGTTCAGTCGTTCTCGGTTGCCTAGGTCTGAGGGACCTACCTTCGGCGGTCCGGGCCGCTGCACACTTGCGGCATGAACAGCCTTCATCCGTACGCTCGTGAGCTCGGCGACTTCCTACGCGCTCGGCGTAGTCGGCTGCGTCCGCACGACGTCGGCCTGGAGCCGGGCGGCCGGCGCAAGGTCACCGGGCTACGGCGCGAGGAACTGGCCCTGCTGGCCGGGCTGAGCACTGACTACTACCAGCGGATCGAACAGGGCCGGGAGGTACGCCCGTCCGACGACGTCCTGGACGCGCTTGCCGGCGCGCTCGGCCTCGACCACAAGGAACGTCGGCACCTGTTCACCCTGGCCCACGCCGCCCGCCGGTCGATGCCCGCCCGGGTGAACCGCGATCCGGAGCGGGTGCCGGAGGGCACACGGCGCCTGCTGCGGGTGATGGACACTCCTGCGGTCATACTCGGCCGGCATCTCGACCTGCTCGACTGGAACCCGATGGCGCAGGCGCTGCTCGGCGACCCGGACGCCTACCCTGCCGACCGGCTCAACATGCTCCTGTTGCTGTTCGACGACACGCTGACCGGCGAGCGTAGCTGCCCGGACTGGGAGCGGCAGGCCCTGGACTACATCGGCATGATGCGCGCCGCCGTCGCCACCGACCCCACCCACCCACGCGCCGCCGCGATCGTTGGTGAGCTGAGCATCCGCAGCGCCCCGTTTCGGCGGCTGTGGGCCCAGCACGACGTACGTGAGTCGGTCAGCGGTACCAAGACCTTCCGGATTCCCGGAGTAGGCGACACCGTCCTGGACTGGGACACCTACCCGCTACCGGGAAACCCCGGCTCCGTCATGCTCGTCTTCACCGCCGAGCCGGGCAGCGCCGACGCGGACCGGCTGCGGCTCCTGGCATCGTTGCACGCGACCCGCTCAGCGCTCACCAGCGAGCACCCCTCCCAGACGGTCTGGAGCGCCGCCGGCCCCACCCCTAACTGGACTTCATGATCGGGTGCACGCTCATGCCGCTGACGGGGCCCCACGCTCCCTGACGAGGTGCTCCCGGTCGTCAGTCGGACGACGTTCGATCATGCCGATGCGGACGTGCGCGGCGGCCGCGATGATCAAAGATGCTGGCCATGAGACACGGGCACCACAGGTTGGACGTTGGCGGCTGAGCAGGTTGGCGGGTTTGGCGAGGTCTCGCGGCGGGGCACCCTGGATTCGCGGTGCTGCCCGTCCGGGCCCCGTCAGGATCACACCCCGGGAGACGAGATGGGCTGGCTACAGAGGCTGACCGGTCGGGCGGAGTCGGCGCAGCAGGACGTCGCGGAGCTGTTGAGCACTCCCCGCCTGTTCCGGGTCACCTCCGAGACGGTGTCGCTCGACGATCGGGAGACGGTCCGACGGTGGCTGCGCGAGCTCGACCCGGATCTTCAGCAGCAGGTGCACATCCGCCGTCCGTGGGGTGCCATCGCCGCGGTCAGCGATCGCCGCGAGCCGGTGGGTGTGGTGATGACCGACAACGAGGGGCGCTCGTGGGGCGCCTACCTACCGGGCGCGGACGACAGTGAGCAGTTGACGCCGCAGCAGGTTGAGGACGTCATGCTCGCCGCGCTGACGTCGACGGACCGGCCCGCCGGCCCCGACTGGCGACGGCTTGCGTGAACCGCCGGTGGCGCTGGCAGCGACGCCCGACCGGAGCAGGTGCGAGTGCGCTCAGCAGCGCAGCCTCGGCGCCAAGGGCGTTCCGGCTCGTGGTCGCGCCAGTCCGAAGAAAGCCTCGCCCCGACGGTCGCTGTCCTGCCGCTTCGACCAACGGCGGCCCGCCAGGTATTGACAGATCACTTTCCGCACGCTGAGGATTGGATCAGTCCACCGACCGTCACCGGCACAGCCTCTCGTTCACAGATCGGCGCTAGCTGCCCGCAGGTCGGCGATGCGGGCGGTCTCGGTCCGCCGCAACCGGACACCACCTTCTCTCTCCGCGTCGTGGGCGCTGCTGACCGGGCAGCGACCACACGCGACCACCAGAGCGGAACCGCGTACCCCGGGCGGGACCCTCGGCACGTCATTCGGTCATCCATGCCGAGAAGACCCCGAGAAGGGCGGACATGACAATGCATGATCCCCTACGTCCACGGTGGCGCCGCCGCCTTCCCGTCCCGGCCGTGCTAGCCGCTGCGGCAGCCGTCGTGCTGCTGGTCAGTCCGGCCGCGGCGATCGTGCCGCAGGTGGCCCCACCACCTGCCGACCTCGGTCGCGTCGCTGACGAGGAGGCAAGCGTCGTCGAGGTGCTGCTCGCCGACACCGCGCAGCTCGACGCACTCGTCGCCACCGGCGTCGACCTCGACCACGACGTCACACGGACGGACAGCGGCGTGGTCGCACACGCCGTGATCACGCCCAATGAGGCCGCGGCACTGACGGCCGCCGGGTTCACCCTGGGCAACGCCGTGCATCGCCCGGGCGACGCGCGGGCCCGCGTCGCCGAACGGGAGGCGACCATCGCGGAGCACGTCGCGGAGAACCGGGAGTTCTCCACGGCGGCAACGGTGGCGGACGTCTCCGACATCAAGATCATCCGCGCCGACTATTACACCTCGGGGACCAGCCAGGTCCTTTCCGTGGAGGCGAAGTGGGCGCAGGGCCAGACGGCCACCAACACCCTCACCGTCGCCCGGGACAGCGGCCCGGGCACCGAGATCGGCTCCGGCGGGACACAGACCATCTCCCGCTTCGTCGACGCCGGCGTCTACCTCTACCATCGCGGCGCCTCGCTGATGACGAGCCGCCCGGACTACGTCCGGATCACCAGCCCCACCGGTGATGTCGCCGTGGCCAAGGTGCGGGAGTGGCTACCCACTCCGGACACCAGCCCGGAAGGCCCCGGGTACCAGAAGGACTTCGTCACCAGCTACCTGACACCCACCGAGCTGTACGGACGGATCCACCAGCTCGCCGCCGCGTTCCCGGACCTGGCCGAGATCGTCGAACTGCCGTACCGGACCAACGGCTACCGGCGCCACGCGCAGGCGGTGCTCGGTACCGCCAACGACAGTCGCATCGCCGTCGACTCCCTCGCATGGGGGCACCAGGGCGGCAACGACATCTCCGTCGAGCTGGCCAACCCCGGCGCCGCCAACGCCGCGTTGTCGGTGAACGTGACCGGCAAGGCCATCCGGGTGAACCTCGCCACCGACGCCGCCGGCGCGGTGACCAGCACGGCAGCTCAGGTCGTCGCGGCCCTCAACGCCGGGGCCGGGCCGCTGGTCCGGGCGTACACCTATCGGGGGAGCGCGGGCACCGGCGTGGTCGCGCCGGCAGCGCGGACGTCGCTCAGCGACGGCCTCAGCGCGCCGGCCAGCGTCTCCCGCGACCCGCAGCCGGTGTACGCCATCCGGATCGGCAAACACCGCGACGGCTCGAAGCTGGGTGTGCTCGCCTACGCGCAGGAACACGCCCGGGAATGGGTGCCGCCGCTGGTCACCATCGAGACCGCCGAGCGGCTGCTGCGTAACTACGCGCACGACGGGCAGACCAAGCAGCTGCTCAACAACCTCGACATCTGGATCGCGCCGTCGGTCAACCCCGACGGTGGCCACTACTCCTTCTACGACTTCAACTCCCAGCGCAAGAACATGACCAACCACTGCCCGCTCACCGGAGCCGCCGACTACCTCGGCCGTAACTCGTGGGGCGTGGACAACAACCGCAACTACACCGAGTACAGCCTCTTCGACGGCTACTCCGGCGCGTCCACGAGCTGCACCAGCGGCACGTATGCCGGGCCGAGCGAGCTGTCCGAACCGGAGAACAGGAACCTCGACTGGCTGGCCGCCCGACCGAACATCAAGTTCTCGATGAACCTGCACTCGTCGGGCAACTACTTCATGTGGTCACCCGGCGCGTACGCCGTGCCCGACCGGATCTCGGCGCCGCGCCCGACGCTCGCCCAGGAATCGGCGTTCTGGGGCGCCTCGGCGCGGATCCTGACCTCGATCAAGCAGCACCGGAACCTGGCGGTCACCCCGGCGCGCACCGGTCCGATCTCCGACGTGCTCTACTCGGCGGCGGGCAACTCCGGCGACATGCTCTGGTACAAGTACGGCATCTACGCCTGGAACTTCGAGGTCGGCACCGAGTTCCAACCGGAGTGGGACGAGGCGCACGACGAGACGATGGAGTTCGCCAACGGCCTGGTGGAACTCATGCGGGTGGCGCGGAGCTTCGACCAGGACAACACCCGGCCGGAGAGCAGCATGTCCGTCACCCCGAGCGCGGCGGCGGGGATGGTGAACGTGACCTTCGGCGTCACCGAGCCGGCCGCGGTCTTCTACACCGTCGACGGCAGCGCACCCACGTACTCCTCGGTGCTCTACGGCTCGGCGGGCATCCGCGAGGGCGGGGAGACCCTGACCCTCCCGGTGGGTACGGAGGTCCACTGGTTCTCGGTGGACTCGGCGGGCAACGTCGAGAACAACTACACCGCCGACGGCGGCGGCAGGAACTACCGCAAGGGTCAGGCCGTCCTACCGACGGGCTGATCAGCGATCGGTACGGTCGACGGCCGCGGCGCTCTCCGGCGCCGCGGCCGTCGGCTGCGCAGCGGTTCGACCAGGGCTGGCCCGGGATCAGGCTCCGGGATCACCGGTGGGGGCGTCTCGAATGGCGAGTGTGGCCTGGATGAGCGCGGTGTGGGTCAGGGTCTGGGGGTAGGTGCCGAGGTGAGCGCCGGTCGCGGGGTCCAGCGCTTCGGCGTAGAGGCCGAGCGGGCTGGCGTAGTCGAGCATGGTCTGGAACAGCTCGGTCGCCTCGCGGCGGCGTCCGGTGCGGGCGAGGGCTTGAACGAGCCAGAATGGGCAGGGCAGGAACGCGCCCTCGGTGCCGGGGAGGCCGTCACGTCCCGGCGGGTAGCGGTAGAGGAGCGCACCGCCGGCGGAGAGCCTGTCGCGAATGGCGTCGATGGTGCCACGTACACGGGGCGACTCGATGCTGTCCGTATCGAGCAGCGGCAGGACGAGCAGGGCCGCGTCGAGGTCCCGGGAACCGTAGCTGCGGACGTAACTGGCCGCCGTCGGGTCGAAGCCGCGCGTCCGGACCTCGGCGGCGATGGCATCTCGGGATTCCTGCCAGCGTCGACGTTGGCGGTCCGGCAGGGGGTGGGTGCCGGCGATGGCCAGGGCGCGGCCTGCTCACCGAGATGCGTGGAACGCCGTCACCATCACCCTCGGCGACCGCTTTTCCACCAGCCGCTGAATCTGGTTCCCGCGTGACAGTGCCCGGACGGGCGAAACGGGGGAGCGAGCTGGCGTCGCGCCGGCCTTAGCTGACCGTTAAGTAACGGGCCGCCTGGTTCACCCGGTGAGCCACACTCGGCAGACTGTGACAATGCCCGCCGCCGAGCCGTCCGCTCCCACCACCCACCGTCGTCGTACCCAGGCTCTCGTCGCTGTGGTCATCGCGCTCGCTGTGGCGCTCGGGGTGGGCGGATGGTCGCTGCGGCACCGGGTTGTCGGCGACGGCGGCGCACCAAAGACCGGGGACGTCGCCGCGTTCGGCGCGGCCCCCGACGCCGGCCCGGCGGGCGGTCCGCCCAGCTGCGCCGGTCGGCCAGCCCGGGCACCCCGCGAGCTGCGCGGCATGTGGATCACGACGGTGAACAACATCGACTGGCCGAGCCGGCGCGGGCTGCCGGCCGAGACAGTGCGGGCGGAGTTCCGGGGCTGGCTGGACCTGGCCGTGCGGCACAACCACAACGCGGTCGTCGTGCACGTACGGCCCAGTGGGGACGCGCTCTGGCCGTCCAGCTACGCACCGTGGTCGGAGTGGCTGACCGGGCACCGCGACGGCCGCGACCCGGGTTGGGACCCGATGGAGTTCATGGTCGCCGAGGCGCACGCCCGCAACCTGGAGTTCCACGCCTGGTTCAACCCCTACCGGGGCGGCCAACCGGCCACGGTGGGCGGCCCCGGACCGAGGCTGGACCAGCTCGCGCCGGCCCACCCGTTACGGCACCACCGCGACTGGGTGGTGACCTACCCCAGCGCCGACCGGCCCGGCAGCCGCCTCTACTTCAACCCGGGCATCCCGGAGGCGCGCACGTTCGTCGAGGACTCGATGCTGGAGGCGGTCCAGCGGTACGACGTCGACGGGGTGCACTTCGACGACTTCTTCTACCCCTACCCGGAGGCCGGGCAGGACTTCCCGGACGACGCGACGTTCGCCCGGTACGGCCGGCGCTTCGCGGACAAGCACGCCTGGCGCCGGGACAACGTGAACACGCTGGTCCGGGAGATGAGCGAGCGGATCAAGGCGATCAAACCGTGGGTGAAGTTCGGCATCAGCCCGTTCGGCATCTGGCGCAACGAGCGCACCGATCCCGCCGGCTCCGCGACCGCCGGCCTGCAGAGCTACGACGACATCTACGCCGACACGCGGCTGTGGGTGCGGAAACAGTGGCTGGACTACGTCGTGCCGCAGCTCTACTGGCACGTCGGGTTCGCCAAGGCCGACTACGCCAAGCTGCTGCCGTGGTGGGTCGACACCGTGCGGGGCACCAGGGTGCAGCTCTACATCGGTCAGGCCGACTACCGGGTGGGTGAGCGCGGCGCCTGGCGCGACCCGGCCGAACTGGACCGGCAGTTGGCCCTCAACCGCCGAAACGGCGTGCACGGAAGCGTGCACTTCAGTGCCAAGCAGGTCCGCGCCGACAAGCTCGGGGCGGTCAGCCGCTACAGCCGCGCGCACTACGGCGGCCCGGCGCTGGTGCCCACGATGGCGCAGCTCCCGGCGGCGCCGCCCGCCGCACCCACGCTCACCGACGCCCGGCGTGCGGACGCCGGCGGGGTGGCGCTGACCTGGCGCGGCGACGGCGCCACCAGCTACGCCGTCTACCGGGTGGACGGCGACGAGGCCCGGCTCGTCGGCACCGCCCGAGGAACCGGCTGGATCGATCGCACCGCCCCGACCGACCGTCCCCTCTCCTATTGCGTTTCCGGGCTGGATCGCAGCGGGAACGAGGGCCGACTCGGCACTCCGATCTCCGTCGCCGGGCCCTGAGGGATACCTACGACAAGGTGCCGACCGTCAGCCGGTGAGGCGTCCTTCGTCGGCGCCCCGCGCCGGTCGGTAGTCACCGCGCCACCGTGGTAGCGGCGTTTCGTCGGGCTCGCGCTGCCCTTGCCTCCGCTCCCCGACGCCGCCACATGCCCCGCTCGCGCTGCCCAGATGCCACCAAGGTCATGGGCCAACAGGGGTCACTTTTATCCAAAAATCTAAAAGTTCCGCTTGATCAATCCAAAGTGATAGCGTCTGCGATCGATCTTTTGTGTTCCGAGACCGTACTGGCCCGTCCAGGGAGGAGAAAGCGCCTCCTACCTCGGCCAGGACCCACCCACCGGGAGGAACCATGCCCGCACCGAACCGATGGCGCCGTCGCCGTCGCGTCAGTCTCGTGGCCGCAGGTGCCGCTGCCGCGGCCCTGCTCGCTGCGGTCCCCATCACCCCAGCCGGGGCCGCACCCATCACCGCCGATGTTCCGCCGCAGGAACCCGGCGTCACCCTGCGCTCGTACGACATGGGAGCTCCGTTGTCGGCGCTGTGCGACCTCAAGCCGGCACAGACACCGAACGTCGACAAGCTCATGCCGCAGGTCAGCTGGACCACCACCGACGAGTTCGGCCTCTCCGACCGGTTCATCAGCCACGTCATCGCCAACCTCGCCGCGCCCGTCGACGGCGAGTACACCTTCCGGCTCACCAGCGACGACGGATCACGGCTGACGATCGGCGATCAGCGTGTCGTCGACCACGACGGGCTGCACGGCGAAACCTCCAAGGAAGGGTCGACCACCCTCAGCGCCGGCCTGCACCCATTGCGCATCGAGTTCTTCGATAACGGCGGCGGCCAGGTCCTGCGGCTCGAATGGCGCCGCCCGGGTGCGACCAGCTTCGAGCTGGTACCGAACTCCGCGTTGAGCACCGACGCCGACGTCGTACGCGTCACCGCCCCGGGATGGAAGTACTGCGAGGGGGCCACCGACTCGGCCGGCGACGGCCTGCCGCTCGACCGGGTGCACCCGGGCTACACCCTCACCGACCTGCGCCCCGAAGGGCTCCAGCCGCAGGTCACCGGTATGGCGTTCCGGCCCGACGGCGACCTGATGATGTCCACCTGGGGCGGCACCGACAACGCGACCGGCGAGATCTACGTTGTCGAGGGCGTCACCGGACAGACCAGCCCCGAGCAGGTGACCTACCGTAAGTTCGCGGAAGGGCTGCGCGAGCCCCAGGGCGTCGCGGTCGTCGACGGCACCGTCTACGTCAGCCAGAAGCACGAGCTGACCGCCCTGCGCGACACCGACGGCGACGGCCTCGCAGACGACCGCCGCACGGTCGCCACCTGGCCATGGGGCGGCAACTTCCATGAGTTCGCGTTCGGCCTGCTCTACCGGGACGGGTTCTTCTACCTCAACCTCTCGGTCGCCATCGACCTGGGCGGCGCCACCACCGTGCCCCAGCCGGCGCCCAACCGCGGAACCTCGATCAAGGTGGACGCCAAGACCGGCGAGATCACCTATGTCGCAGGAGGGCTGCGCACTCCCAACGGAATCGGGTGGGGCCCCCGCGGGGAGGTCCTCGTCACCGACAACCAGGGCGGCTGGCTGCCCGCGTCCAAGCTGGTCCAGATCCAGCAGGGGGCGTTCTACAACCACTACACGACGCCCGCGGGTCCGTTCGACGACAAGGCCGTGACGCGTCCCATCGTCTGGATCCCGCAGAACGAGATCGGCAACTCGCCGTCGACTCCGGTGCTGCTGAAGCAGGGGCCGTACGCGGGACAACTGGTCGTCGGCGACGTGACCTACGGCGGCCTGCAGCGCGTGTTCCTCGAGAAGATCGAGGGGCAGTACCAGGGCGCGGTGTTCCGGCACACGCAGGGCCTGGAGGCCGGCGTCAACGAGGTCACCCTCGGCCCCGACGGCGCGCTCTACACCGGTGGCCTGGGCGCCGGCGGCAACTGGGGCCAGGAGGGCAAGCTCTCCTACGGCCTGCAGAAGCTCACGCCCAACGGCACCTCGGTCTTCGAGGTCAAACAGATGCGCGCGTCGCGTGTCGGGTTCGAGCTGGAGTACACCGAGCCGCTGTCGGCCGACACCGCGCAGGAACTCGCCGACGCGTACCAGGTGACGCAGTGGCGCTACGGCGCGACGAGCCAGTACGGCGGTCCGAAGCTCGAGCTGGAGACGCTCAAGGTGGCCAAGGCCGAGCTGTCGATCGACGGCCGCACCGTCAAGCTCAAGATCCCGGGCCTGAAGGAGAACCGCGTGGTGCACGTGCGCTCCCCGCGTCCATTCTCGTCCGCCGACGGCGAGGAGCTGTGGAACACTGAGGCCTGGTACACGCTCAACGAGATTCCGGGCCGGGTGGTGCAGCCGCAGACCTTCTTCGAGGCCGAGGAGGGCCGTACGGCCGGCGTCGGCATGGCGACCGACCACGCCGCCTACTCCGGTGCCGGCTTCGCCGCCGGGTTCGCCCAGGACGGCTCCTCGACCAGGATCTCTGTCGATGTCCGCGAGGCCGGGACATACGACCTGGCGATGCGCTACAGCAACGGCCCGAACCCGTACTCCGGCGAGAAGCAGCTGAGCCTCTACGTCAACGGTGAACGGGTCGAGCAGACGGTCTTCCCCTCCACCGTGACCTGGGAAGAGTGGGGCACCGTCACCACCACCGCGCGCTTGAACAAGGGTCGCAACGTGGTCGAGTACCGCAAGGAGGCAGCGGACTCCGGGCACCTGAACCTGGACGTGCTCGCCGTCCGGCCACACGGCAAACGCATCACGCTGTTCAACGGCGGCGAGCTCACCGAGTGGCAGCACACCGACGGGCGCGAACCCTCGTGGTCCGTCGCCGACGGCGCCATGACGGTGCGTAACGGGGACCTGCGCACGGTGGAGGCCTTCGGTGACTTCCGGCTGCACGTGGAGTTCAACCTGCCGCTGTATCCGCCGGACGTAACCGGCCAGGCGCGCGCCAACAGTGGGGTGTACCTGCAGGACCGCTACGAGATCCAGGTGCTGGACTCCTTCGGCATCGACCTGCCGCAGAAGAACGACGCCGCGGCCATCTACACCCAGAAGGCCCCCGACGTGAACGCGGCGCTGCCGCCGCAGACCTGGCAGACCTACGACATCGTCTATCGGCAGGCCCGCTACGACGCATCCGGGCAGAAGGTCGCCAACCCTCGCGTCACCGTAATGTGGAACGGCGTCAAGGTGCACGACGACGTCGAGATCCTCGGCCCGACTGGCGGCAGCCGGCCCGAGGGCCCGGCGACGGGTGCCATCCGACTGCAGGACCACGGCAATCCGGTCCAGTACGGCAACATCTGGATCGAGCCGCTGGACCGGTAGTGTCGCCAGTGGTCAGAACGCGGATGGCCGGGTACCGGTTCGCCGGCCCGGCCGTCCGC
The DNA here is from genome assembly GCF_022229015.1 of Micromonospora foliorum. GTDB lineage: Bacteria > Actinomycetota > Actinomycetes > Mycobacteriales > Micromonosporaceae > Micromonospora > Micromonospora foliorum. The sequence continues at coordinate 561 of NZ_JAKKFF010000033.1, read as the reverse complement.
GGCACAGCCTCTGCCCTACTCAGCAGGGCACGCAGGTGCGGACTTGAGTGCCGTCCTCGTCAGCGAGGGCTACTGCCGAGGTGGTCCAGGCGCCCACCGCATGCCCACTCCACGAAGACGTCCGCGCGCGAACCCATCCGTAGTGGGAGCCGACCGGGGGTGAATCAAGCGGCGGACAGGTCCCACCCACGGCAGGTCTACTGATCAGACGTTGTCTGTCCCACGGGGCCGTCTGAGCGAATACTCCAACTCCACCGGGTGCGGCTGGAGTATTAAGAACTCCTAACGGTCGCTGTGGCGGCTGCCGATGGAGCGGAGTGACCGGCGACCGCCTTCCTGATCCGGCTCGTTGTCCGCCACCGGATTGCCCAGCCGGGTCACCCAGTCGACGAACTCCGCGTCCTGCCTCGGCAGCGGCTCGCCCTCCGCCGGGGTGCCCGCGCCGTCCCCGTCGGCCCGGGACTTGTTGCGCCGGAACAGGCCCAGCCGCCCGCTGGGCCGTCCCGCCTCGACGACGGGTGCCGGGTCGGCCGGCGCGGGGACCGGGTCGGTCCCGGGGGG
>NZ_JAKKFF010000329.1 GCF_022229015.1 Micromonospora foliorum | reverse complement strand
TCCCGTCTCCGCGCCGCCCGCCCCTCCCGTCTCCGCGCCGCCCGCCCGCCCGGTCTCCGGTGCACCCCGCCTCTGGGCGGACGAACTGGACGACGACCGGCAGTCCGCTTTCGGCACCGGATCGGTGGCGGGCGACCGGCCCGTCTCCGGCGCACCTGCCGTCGAGATGTCCCACCACCAGGCCGAAGTCGAGACCGAGTTCGGAGCCGAGGTCGAGGTGGACCAGCGGTCCTCCACCGCTTGGCCCGCCGAGGACACCGACCCGGTCGAGCACGACCCGACGGACGAGGTCGGGCCCCACGACGAGTGGGCGGACACTGCGGACACTCCGAGCACAGGCCCGACGGATGGCTCGCCATTCGACGAGTGGTCGGTCGCCCCTGCTTCGCCCGTGACCTCTGCGGCCGACGCTGCGCCGCCCGTGTCGTCCGTGAACGACGCGAACCGGCCCGTCTCGGCACCGCCGGTTTCGACACCACCCGTCCCGGCACCGCCGATCTCCGCGCCACCGGTGCCGCCGGTGTCGGCCCCGCCCGCATCGCCCGTCTCCGCGCCGCCGGCGTCAGCCACAGCGCCCACATCCGCGCCGCCCGCGCCCGTTTCCGGGCCACCCTTCTCCACAACGCCCGTCTCCGGACCACCCTTCTCCACAGCGCCCAGCTCCGCACCGCCGGCACCGGTGTCCGCGCCACCGTCGACGCAGCCGTACTCCGTAGCGCCCACCTCGGCGCCACCCGCGCCCGCCGCGCCACCCGTCTCCGGGCCACCCGCGTCGGCGTCGCCGATGCCCGCAGCACCCGTCTCCGCACCGCCAGCGCCCGAGGCAGCGCCCGTCTCCGCGCCACCGGCGCCCGAGGCAGCGCCGACATCAGCGGTGCCGGTCTCCGGGCCACCCGCCTCGGCCGTACCCGGCCCGAGGAACGGTTCGGACGGGGAGAACGTGCCGGTGTCCGCGCCGCCCGACGACGCACCACCTGTGGCGACCCGCCCGTCGCTGGCCGACCCGGGCGACCCGGAGCAGGTGCTGGCCGCGTACCGCTGGCGGTTGGACCCGGTCACCCTGCGCGAGGATCTGACCGAGCCGGACGACCTGCGGGCCATCCGGCGACGACTGACCGAGAAGTTGGGCTCGGCGATCGACAACCGTGCCCGAGCCCGGCTGCTCAGCCTGCGGGCGGTGGCCTCGCGGATCCTCGGCGACCTGGACGACGCGCTGGCCGACGGTCGGCTCGCCCTCACCTACGCCGAGGCCACCGGCGAGCTGCGCCGGACCGCGCTGGCCCAGGCCCGGCTGGCGCACGTGCTGCGCTGGCGCGGTGACTTCGCCGAGGCGGACCAGCTCTTCGCCCAGGCCAACTCGATCGAGTTGCCGGACCGGTTGCGGGCCGCGCTGCACGAGCACGCCGGGCGGTCGTGTTACGACCAGGGGCGGCTCATGGAGGCCTGCGAGCACTTCGAGAAGGCACTCGACCTGCGCGGCGCGGGCGACGCCGAACTGCTGGACCGGGTCCGGGTGGCTCTCGACGCGGTCACCGTCCGGGCCGAGGCGGATGGCTTCGGGCCGTACCCCCGGGGTCGGGACGAGGTGCTCGACCGGGACCGGCCCCCGTTGCCGGACCGGGACGGGCCGCTGTGGGGTTACACCAGCCAGGACGGCGACGTGGTCATCCCCGCCCGGTACGCCGAGGCGCAGCCCTTCCACGACGGGTTGGCCTGGGTCCGCCGGCCGGACACCGACCGCTGGTCGCTGATCAACCTGCTCGGTACGACGGTGATCCCGCCGTCCTTCCGGGCCGCGCGTCCGTTCAGCGACGGCCTGGCCTGGGTGGTCGGCGAGGGCGGGTGGACGGCGATCGACGCGACCGGCGCGGTGCAGGTCGCGCCCAACTTCGCCGAGGTACGTCCGTTCCGGCGCGGGCTGGCCGCGGTACGACGCGAGGGGTGGGGGGCGGTCGACCGGACCGGCCGGATCGTCGTGCCCACCCGCTACCACGGCTTCGTCACCGAGTTGGCCGACGGCCAGCAGATCGACGGTTTCACCGACGAGGGGCTCGCCGTGGTCGACGTGGCGGGTCGGCGGGGCGTGGTGGACCGCACCGGTACGGTGCTGGTCCCACCGACGCACCCGATGCTGGTCATCCACCCGGTGGCGTTCCTGGTCGAGAGCGGCAACGGGCGGTGGGGCGCGCTGGACCGGCGCGGCGTGCCGCTCATCGACCCGGTGCACCGCGACCGCGCCGGCGTGCTGGAGGAGATCGACCGGCTACTCACCGACGCCAATCCGGTGCTCTGAGTCGCCGGTCGCCATCGGTGATCCACTGGAGCTAGGGTCGGTACATGGAATTCCGACACCTGGGCCGTTCCGGCCTGCTGGTCAGCGAGATCTCGTACGGCAACTGGATCACCCACGGTTCGCAGGTCGAAGAGGACGCCGCCTTCGCCTGCGTCCGGGCCGCTCTCGACGCAGGGATCACGACCTTCGACACCGCCGACGTGTACGCCGGCACCCGGGCCGAGGACGTGCTCGGCCGGGCGTTGCAGAACGAGCGCCGCGAGGGCCTGGAGATCTTCACCAAGGTCTACTGGCCGACCGGTCCCGGCCGTAACGACCGTGGCCTGTCCCGCAAGCACATCATGGAGTCGATCAACGGCTCGCTGCGCCGACTGCGCACCGACTACGTGGACCTCTACCAGGCCCACCGTTACGACAGCAGCACGCCGCTGGAAGAGACGATGGAGGCGTTCGCCGACGTCGTGCACTCCGGCAAGGCGCACTACATCGGCGTCTCCGAGTGGACCGCCGCCCAGCTGCGCGCCGCCCACCCGCTCGCCCGGGAGCTGCACATCCCGCTGGTCTCCAACCAGCCGCAGTACTCGCTGCTCTGGCGGGTCATCGAGACCGAGGTCGTGCCGGCCAGCGAGGAGCTGGGCATCGGGCAGATCGTCTGGTCGCCGATGGCGCAGGGCGTGCTCTCCGGCAAGTACCTGCCGGGCCAGCCGCCGCCGGCCGGTTCCCGCGCCACCGACGAGAAGTCCGGTGCGGGCTTCATCTCCCGGTTCATGAACGACGGCGTGCTGACCCGGGTCCAGCAGCTCAAGCCCCTCGCCGAGCAGGCCGGGCTCAGCATGGCCCAGCTCGCCGTGGCGTGGGTGCTGCAGAACCCGAACGTCTCGTCGGCGATCATCGGCGCGTCCCGCCCCGAGCAGGTGCACGACAACGTGAAGGCCGCCGGGGTGAAGCTCGACGCCGACCTGCTCAAGGCGATCGACGACATCGTCGAGCCGATCGTCGAGCGGGACCCGGCGAAGACCGAGTCCCCCGCGCAGCGTCCCTGACGCCGTTCCGGCCCGGTCGGCGCGAAACCTCGCGCCGGCCGGGCCGGGTCGGGTCAGCTCTGCCAGAAGCGGATCAGCTCCAGGCCGGTGGCGTAGAGCCAGGAGGGCAGACCGAGCAGGTCGCCGACCGCGAAGACCGCGTCGAAGAACCAGCCGCCGATGCGCGGGTTCCACAGCAGCGCGAAGAGCAGGATGAAGCCGTACGGCGCGAACAGGTCGTACATCTTGCGCCACTGCGGGTTGAGCCACGGCTGGATCATGTTGCCGCCGTCCAGGCCGGGCACCGGCAGCAGGTTCAGCACGCTGGCGGTGAGCTGGAGGAAGGCGAGCAGCGCCACCCCGGCCCAGAACTCCACCGGACCACCCGACTGGGTGCCCAGCCGCACCGCCGCCACCAACACCAGCGTGAACAGCACGTTGGTCGCCGGGCCGGCGAGGCTGACCAGGGTGTGCCGCAGTCGGCCCGGAATGGCGTGCCGGTCCACCCAGACCGCGCCACCCGGCAGGCCGATGCCGCCGAGCAGCACCACCACCACCGGCAGCACGATCGACAGCAGCGGGTGGGTGTACTTGAACGGGTTGAGCGTCAGGTAGCCGCGATGCGCGATGTCCCGGTCGCCGGCCCGGTAGGCCACCACCGCGTGGGCGTACTCGTGCAGGCAGAGCGACACCAGCCAGCCGGACACCACGAAGAGGAACACGTTGAACCGGACGTTGCCGTACCCGTTCCAGGTCAACACCCCGGTGACCGCGAAGAGGGCGACCAGGGCGAGGAAGACCGGGCTGGGCCGGAACGCCGCCTTGGGTACGCCGAGGACCAGCCCGTCGCCGCCGGGGCGGTCGTAGGCCATCACTCGGCCGTGGGCAGCAGGCTCATCCGGTACTCCACCCGGTCGTCCTCCACGAGCGCGACCGAGGTGACGCCGGACGCCGCGAGCTCCCGCCAGGTCTGACCGATCCAGGATTCGGCGTCGGCCTGGCTGCCGAACGACTCCGCCGGTCCCTCGACCGTCTGGCCGTCCGTGCCCTCGTACCGCCAGCTCCACGCCATGCCGCGTCTCCCCTCGCCGCTGAAGTCCCCGTGGGACGAACCCTCGCCAGCGTAGTCGGCCCGGCGCGCAACGGCCGCTCGCTCGCCCCGGCGGGACCCACGGGGTGGATCAATCGGATCGACGCCGGCCGGTACGGTGGCTCGGTGCTGACACGGGGAGTGCTGCTCGGCGACCGGTACCGGCTGGGCGAGCGGGTGGCTACAGGTGGGATGGGCGCGGTCTGGCGCGGCACGGACGTGCTGCTGGAACGCGAGGTCGCCGTCAAGGTGCTGCTGCCGTCGCTGGTCGCCGATCCGGAGTTCACCGCCCGGTTCCGGGCCGAGGCGCGGATGCTGGCCGCGCTGCGGCACCCCGGCGTCGTCCCGGTGCACGACGTGGGGCAGGCCGCGCTCGACGACGGCAGCCAGGTCGACTACCTGGTGATGGAGTACGTCGAGGGCGAGCCGTTGTCGGCCCGGGTACGCGCGGTGGGGCGGCTGGACCCGGCCACCACCATGTCGGTGCTGGCCCAGGCCGCGGACGCGCTGCACACCGCCCACCTCGCCGGCATCGTGCACCGGGACGTGAAGCCGGGCAACCTGCTGGTCAAGGCCGACGGCAGGGTGGTGCTCGTCGACTTCGGCATCGCCCGGTCCCGCGACATGGCCGGGCTCACCGCCGCGAACATGGTGCTCGGCACCGCCTCGTAC
>NZ_JAKKFF010000328.1 GCF_022229015.1 Micromonospora foliorum | reverse complement strand
GGTGAGCGGTGGGGTTCGTCTCGGCTAACCGCCGTCGAATGGTCACAGCCTGCTCAGTTCGGGCCAGCGCCTCCTCGTGGCGACCCACCTCAGACAAACCAACGCCGACGTTGTGCAGCGACATGGCCAGGTCGGGCAGGTGCGCGGTGGGGTTCGTCTCGGCTAACCGCCGGTAGATGTCAGCGGCTTCCTCAATCGCGGCCAGCGCCTTGTCCCGACGACTTACGGCGGCCAGGCGAACGCCGAGGTTGTTCAGTGACTTGGCGAGGTAGGGCAGGTACGCGGTGGGGTTCGTCTCGGCTAGCCGTCGTCGAATGGTCACGGCCTGCTCGAGCGCGGCCAGCGCCTCGTCGCGGCGACCTACGGTGCCCAGGCGAAGGCCGAGGTTGTTCAGTGACTTGGCGAGGTCGGGCAGGTACACGGAGGGGTTCGTCTCGGCTAGCCGCCAGTAGATGCCGGCGGCTTCCTCGGTCGGGGCCAGCGCCTCGTTGTGGCGACCCGCCCGAGACAGACCAATGCCGAGGTTGTTCAGCGAGTTGGCGAGGTCGGGCAGGTGCGCGGTGGGGTTCGTTTCGGCCAGCCGCTGTCGAATGGTCGTGGCTTCCTCGGTCGCGGCCAGCGCCTCGTCGCGGCGACCCACCGCGGACAGGAATGCGCCGAGATTGTTCAACGACATGGCGAGGTCGGGCAGGTGCGCGGTGGGGTTCGTTTCGGCCAGCCGCCGTCGAGCGGTCACGGCTTCCACGGTCGCGACCACCGCCTCCTCGCGGCGACCCACGCCGGACAGGAACGCGCCGACGTTGTTCAGCGACTTGGCGAGGTCGGGCAGGTGCGCGGTGGGGTTCGTCTCGGCTAGCCGCCGGTAGATGCCGGCGGCTTCCTCGGCCGAGGTCAGGGCATCGTTGTAGCGCCCGGCGCTGCTGAGACGCGCCGCGTGAGTGGCGAGGAGCTCGGCTTGCTCGGCGGGGTCGGCGGTGAGGCCGAGGCGGTAGCGGGTGAGTCTGGTACTGACGGCGGCGGAGGCGGTGTCGAGGTCGATGTGCCGTTCGGGCAGCAGCGCTTCGATGGCCTGCAGGACGGTGATGTCGACGTGGGGGAGGTCGGCCAGGCGAGTGATGGTGGTGCCGCCGGCGGCCAGTGCGAGCTCGGGGTGTTGCCGGATCAGTGGGTAGAGCACCGTTGTGGCGATGTGGGGCCAGCGGCGTGCGGTTTCGACGAGGACGGTGATCGCGGTCGGTGTCCAGGCGCCGAGGTCACCAGTGAGCAGAGTGTGCGCGGCGGTTGCTGCCCAGTCGTCGGGTGGCCAGTCGTCTGCGCCCGCGTGCGAGTGTCCAGGGGTGGACAGGGCGATGAGGTCCTCGCCGAGTCGGTCGGGCCGCAAGGGCCGCAAGACGGTGTCGATGTGCGGGTCGCCGGCGGGGTAACAGAACTGGTGGTCGTCGATGATCGTGGTAACACCGGGTTCGGTGACGCGGGTACGGGTCAGCACGGTGATGGCGTCATCGCGGGTGACACCACCGGTGAGGGTGGCCAGGTACACCGCGCGGCCCATCATCTCTGGGCTGGTGGCCCGGCGGTCCTCGGTCCGAGCGTGCAGGTGGTGCCAGTGGGCGCGTTCGCGGTTGAGCAGGTATGCCGACAGGGCGTGCGGATGCGTTGGGGGCGTGCCGCCGTGGTGGTGAGAGTCGACGGCGACCAGGGCGGCCATGTGTATCGCGAGGATCTGTCGGAATCCTGCGTCGGTCAGGTCCGGCACGGCGATGCCGGCGGTGTCGGGCATATCCAGTGCGCCGCTGAAACGTTCACGGGCCTGCTCGAACAGCACACGACGGTCGGTGTGCTCGTCCAACGGCGGCAGGGCTTGGGCCTCGGCGGGGATACCGTGATCACTGTCGAGCCGGTCGCGCAGCGCGGACCACCAGAAGCCGGCCGACCGGGCCAGAAGCAGCACCCGAAGCACCAGGCCGATGCGCAGCGACAGCGCGTTCAAATCGGTGATCAGCCGGTTCAGGTCTGAGGCGGGCCACCGGTCGGCGTAGTCCACCACCACTAGCGCCCCAGCGCTGGCTGGCATCTCTTGAGGGCTGCCGGCGGGTTGCTGGCCCAGTGCGTGCAGGACCCTCCATGTCACCCAGCCGGCGGTGTTGGCCTGGGCGGCGACGTGCCGGGCCAGACGGGTCTTACCCTGCCCACCGGCTGCGTGGATCAACCGCACGGACACCGGCTCGTCGCCGCCCATCCACCTGTCGAGCACGTCCAGTTCGGTGTCGCGGCCGACAAATGGCACCATCTGGTGACGAGCCAGCAGTAGCCGGCTCGGCTGGCGGCGGGCGACGCCCGCCGGGAGCGGCACGGCACCCGGCTCGAAAGCCTCGACCTGGTACGGGGGCCGGTCGGCTACCACGGTGACGGTGCCGGCGATATCTCGAATCTGGATCACCGGACCGAACACGATACTGTCGGTGACCTGCTGCCCGGTGTTGGCCGGCGATCGCCAGGTCACCGGTCGATGTCCGCGTCGCCACCGACGTCGTTGACCTGCTGTACCGGGCCAGCTGTCCATGCCCCCGTAACCGCCTGGCTTGCGGGTTCGCCAGGGCCGGCCGTGCCGGGCCCGGGCACCGCAGCAGGCGGACCAGCAGGAATGGGTACGGGCCAGGCGGTGCCGCCGATCCGCACGTTGCCGCGCACCTCACGCACCTGCGTGACACCGCCGCCGATCACCGAGCTGGTGACAGATTGCCCGCCGGTGGCGCTGCTGGGCCGGCGGGCCAGCACCACGCCGTACACGGTCAGCGGCAGCCCGAGCACAGCGACCAACGCGCCGACAACACTGCCCCACTTGTCCGCGTCATCGAGCCGGGTCACACCGACGAATACGCCCAACCCGACCAGGAGGACACCGACGCTCAGCACCGCTGCCCACACCACGGTCCTCTGCACACCCGTCATTGCCTCATCATGGCCGTCGCCGCACCCGGCCACTTCACATGAGTCGTCATCGAGACTCAGCGCCAAGCTCCGATCGTTCGCCGGTGCGCCGAGCCCGACACCACGCGGCCGCTTCTGCCGAGCATGACGTGCTCATACAGGCCACATGGAGGTCGTCGTGCGGGCCATCGGCGTCCCCGCCGGCACGTAGCCCACGCCGGAGGACGTCGGACCGCTTGTGGCCGCCACCTCGCAGCGGGACTGAGTTACCTGCAGTTCGGTGCCGGCACGGCAGGCAGCTATGACATAGATGGGATTACATGTCTTGCGTGATCTCAGGTATGAAGGCCGAAGGCACGTCTCGGTGCTGAATCCTGAGAAGGAGCGACAGATGAAACTTGGCCTGCGCCGCCTACGAACGGGGGCGGTCGCGCTCGCTGCCTGCACACTTGGGCTGAGCCTACTGTCGGTACCCGCCGCCGAGGCGTACTCGGTTGCCCCTCTCGCGCCACAATCCGAGCGGGCACCGGAACCGAACCAGTTTTCGGCAGAGGGTGTGACCACGATCGGTGAACTCCGCACCGTCGACAGCTCCCTGTCCCACGCCCGCAACGGCGGGACACAGATCATTCAGCACCCCGGTGCCACGTACGTCAAGGTGCACTTCAGCTCGCTGCGACTGGCCCGGGGCGACTACGTCACCGTGTCGAGCCGCGACGGCAAGGAGAGCTACCGGTACGACCGCCACCTGAACCGGGCGACCGGTTCGGACTACACCACCGACGGACAGCCGGGTTTCTGGGCGATGTCGGTGGAGGGCGACACCGCCGTGGTGACACTGCACAGCAGCCGCCCCTCACGTGGCAGCGCCGCCACCATTGACCGGTTCTGGCGCGGATACGACCGCACGGAGATCGCCGCGCACAACTTCTCCACCCAGTCCGTGTGCAGCACCGACGCCCGCCGGGACGTGGTCTGCTACCAGAACAGCCACCCCACCGAGTACGCCCGCGGCAGGGCGGTGGCGCGGCTGCTGATCAGCGGCGGTGGGCTGTGCACCACCTGGCGGGTCGGCAACACCAACCGGATGCTGACGAACAAGCACTGTTTCTCGACGCAGTCCGCCGTGAGCGGAAGCGAGATGCAGTTCAACTACCAGTGCGCCACCTGCGGCGGCGCGAATCCCGGCGCCGGCACCAAGGTCAGCGGTGCCACCCTCTACCGGGTGAGCAGCGGCGGCTCCGACCAGTTGGACTACGCGCTGTTCTCGGTCAACAACTTCACCGCCATCCAGGGATTCGGCACGCTGTACCTGGCAACTACCGCCACCAGCAACGGCACCCGGATCTATGTCCCCGGACACGGCGACGGCAGCGCGAAGCGGCTGTCGATCTACGAGGACACCCAGAACGGCGCGACCTGCGCCGTCCGGAACGCGAACTACAACACCTGGAACATCAGTTACAGCTGTGACACCTCCGGCGGCAACTCGGGTTCGCCCGTGCTGAACGCCAGCCACCGTGTGGTCGCCCTGCACCACCTTGGCGGTTGTCCGTCGAACCAGGGCGCGAAGGCGCACCTGATCTACAACGAGATCGCCAGCCTGATCGACAACGGCTGAGACGGTGGGCCGCCGATGCGCGTACTGCGCCTTGGCGGCCCATCGGCATCCTCGCCGCTCGACCTCGCCGACGGCGTCGCCGAACGACGCCGCGCCCGCAGCTGCGCAGAGCGCGGTCACGGCTCTGCCGTCGTCCTGCTGGGCGACGACCGGGTGGACGCCAACTACATCAACGTCCCAGCCGGGGCGGTCCAGGCCGGACCGTCCCGGCTGTCTTCGGCATCTCCAAGGGGCCCTGCTCGCGCCTCGACAGCTGGCAATGTGCCGTTCAGTGCCCGACGCAATCGCGGCGACGAGCACGCCGGAGTATCCCGTCGCGCCGGGTATCGCCGCTCTGACCATCTACGGCGCGGTGACGTCGAAGCCGGTCGTCAGCACGCGCGCCGTCGTCAACGTTGAAGGCGATCACGTGCGGCGGGCTGGCTTACGCGGCGGACCATGGCGGTCGGTCGGACGGTCGAGCATTCCGCGCACAGGCCATTCGCTGCCAGCACGCTTTTACCCGCGGGCAGCCAGCCGGTGCTGCTGCGGGCTCACGCCACGGCGGCGCTTGAAGGCGGTGCTCAGGGCGAAAGGGCTGCCGTAGCCGACCTGGTGGGCGACCGCACCGACGGTGGCGTCCCGTTCGCGGAGCAGGTCGGCGGCGAGGGCCAGCCGCCACTCGGTGAGGTATGTTATGGGTGGTTCGCCGACCAGCGCGGTGAACCGGCGGGCCAGCGCGGCCCGGGAAACCCCGCTCTGGGCAGCCAGTGATGCCACGGTCCAGGGTTTCGCGGGGTTGTTGTGCAGCAGCTGCAGGGCCCGGCCGACCACGGGGTCGCTGTGTGCCCGGTACCAAGCAGGGGCCTCGGCCCCCGGTTGGGCGAACCATTCACGCAGCGTGGCGATCAGCAGCAGGTCGAGAAGACGGTCGAGCACGGCTTCCTGACCGGGGTCGTCCTTCACGATCTCGGTGGCCAGGAGCGGGACCAGCGGAGTGTCCCAGGATTCGCGCCGGACGACCACCAGCGGCGGCAGCGCGCCCAGGAGTCGTTGACCAACCTCGCCGTGCATCGTGTACGTGCCGGTGAGCAGGATCGTCGAGCCGTCCAGCCCGTTGCCCCACGTCCGCACGCCCAACTGGGTCATCTCGAACAGTTCCTGGCCGTCCGGAGTGGTACACCGTTGACCTTCATGGATGATCACCTGCGGCGCCGTGGCCGGGTTGTCGGCGACGGTGTACGGGCCGGGACCCCGCATGATCGCCACGTCTCCGGGGCCGAGCCGTACGGCCGTGCCCTCTTCGGGAACGATCCAGGCGTCGCCCCGGACGTTGGTCAGCAGGGTGAGCGGCGCCTGATCCTTGATGGCGATCGACCAGGGTGGCGTCAGGACCGAGCGGAGCATGAACGCGCCCTGCGCCCGGGGTCCGTCGAGCAAACCGGAGACAGCATCCACGTAGACGATTGAACATGGTGTTGCGCGTCTTGGCTATGTTTAGTCTCACCGATCCGCACTTCAATGGGCCGTATGACGAACAAGCGAGAGCAGAAGGCGATCCTGGTCCTGGGCGGCACGGGCAAAACCGGCCGTCGCGTCGTAGAGCGACTGCGGGGCAGGGGAGTGCCGGTCCGGGTCGGGTCCCGGGCCGCCGAACAGTCCTTCGACTGGACGGACCGGACGACCTGGGCGCCCGTGCTCCGAGATGTCGGCGCCGTGTACGTATCTTTTCACCCGGATCTCGCCGTGCCGGGTGCCCCCGAGACGGTCGGTGCGTTCGCCGATCTCGCGGTGGCCTCCGGGGTCTCCCGGCTGGTGCTGCTGTCCGGCCGGGGTGAGGAGGAGGCGCAGGCCGCCGAGAAGCTGATCCAATCCGCGGGCGTCGAGTGGACGATCCTACGGTCGAGTTGGTTCAACCAGAACTTCAGCGAGGACTACCTGCGGGAGCCGGTCGTGGGCGGCGAAGTGGCTCTCCCGGTGTCGACCGTGCCCGAGCCGTTCGTGGACGCCGACGACATCGCCGAGGTGGCCGTGGCGGCACTGATCGAGGGCGGACACGCGGGGCAGCTCTACGAGTTGACCGGCCCGCGGCTGCTCACCTTCGCCGACGCGGTCGCCGAGATCGCCAGGGCAACCGGCCGGCGCATCGACTTCCTTCCGGTCTCTATCGAGGACTACACGGGGGCGTTGACCGCCGAGGGCGTGCCGGTGGAGGTCGTCGAGTTGCTGACGTACCTGTTCACGGCGGTCCTCGACGGTCGCAACGCCCACGTTGCCGACGGGGTGCAGCGTGCCCTGGGCCGTCCGCCGCGCGACTTCGCCGACTACGCCAAGGACGCAGCCGCCGCCGGCGCCTGGAACAGGACGTAAGGCGGGAAGGTTCACCGATCGCCATCACGTCGAGGACGACCGCTCTCGTGGGTAGCTGCGCGGTCGCCTAATGGAGAGCGTGGTGATCTGATCTCCGTGGCTGCCCTTACTCTCGCGCGTGTTCGGTCCGCGCCCGCCGCACTCCGGCCGGCGGAGGGCCACTCCGAACGACAGCAGCCCCCGACGTCGCCCCGTCGGGGGCTTCGGCGGCTATGCCTTGCCACCCTGCCCGGCGTCCTGGCGTCTGGTGTTGCCGTCGCCCTGCGGGCATTGGTCTGAGTCCTGTCCGTTGCTCTGCTGCTGCCGTCCCCAGATTTTGTTCACCAGCATCACCCGGTGAGCGTCTCTCAGGCCGAGGTGGGTTCATGCTCGGTTGGGTCCCACGTCAGCTGATCCGGTCGATGATGATGTCGCGGCCCGGGCCCTCGAGCTGATCGAGGTACGCACGTCGGCCTGCCATCGTCATCACCAGGGCCAGTGTCGGACCGGCGACCTTCGGACCCGCACCGGTGGTGAACGGACCGTCCGTTGCCACCATCCGTAGCCCTGACGCGAGGGACTTGCTGGCGACAGTGAAGTTGCGCCGGGCATAGAACTCCGCCACCGCCGTCAGTGCTTCGACGTCCGGCTCTGTGCTGATTCCCAACGGGTATCGGATGTCCTGGCCGTGTACCAGCACCTCACCCAGGTAGGCGGCGGTGTCCCCGGAGGGGGCCGTGGTGGCGTCGACGACCGCTTCGAAGCTGCTGAGGGTTTCGGTGGGGGTGGCGCCCAGATGCTCGCGTAGACGACGTTCGTTGTGAACCGCCGGGCGGAATCCGGCGCTCACGATGCTCCGGATCCACCGCCATCGGCCCGTGGTGGCGGCGGCGGTGAGGTGGGCGACGACGTGTTCCACGTCCCAGCCGGTGCACAACGTCGGTCGACGCCACTGGTCCTGGCTGAGAACGGACAGATCGTCGGCCAGGCTTCGACGTGCCGCATGGGTGAGACCCCAGAGCCGAGCCTCGGTTCCGCCTGTCATGGCGTTGACCTTCCGGTTGGATCCGTTGGTGGGGTACATCCCCCCGTATTGATGCTGAGGCAGGCCCGCAGCTCGCGCCGGCTCGCCGCTGTCAGAGGCTTCAGCGGCCTCGGTTCCGACGGTGGTGGGCACTGATCGTATTGCCTCGGCCCTGCGCGGAGCCGTCCGAGACTCCGGCGGTCCTCGGCGGCAGGGCTCGGCACCGGGGGAAAGGCCCTACCCCCATGTCGTCGCAGCACCAGCCCACCCGCTCATCTCGTCACCAGCCTTCCCCGAACTCCGCTCACGACCAAGCAGCGCAGACCACCACCACCAGAATCGTGGCGTAGATAGCCCGGGAGAGCAGGTGGACCATGCGACGCGCATAGCACGTCGGTCAGTTGGCTATTGCCTAACGGGAGAGAACGATGCTGGGCGCGCTGGCAATCCTTGTCGGCCGTCAGGCCCCTTTTGCCATCAGGGGCTGCGTCTTGTCTGTGGGCGGCGTGCCGACGTGGTACGACTGCTGCAGCGACAAAGCCGACGAAGCGGGCGGGCCGGTGACGAGGAACAGAGTGGCCAGTTTGCTGCGTAGGCGTGAGAGTTCGCAGCGGCCGACCTTCCTGGAACTGTTCTTCGATCTCGTGTTCGTCTTTGCGCTCACCCGGATCGTGAACGAGTTGGTGCTGGACTACACCAGGGGTCACGTCGCGGAGAGGTTGAGCACTTCCCTTGCGGAGAACGGGGAGACTCTGCTGCTGCTCCTGGCGGTCTGGTGGATCTGGACCCAGACGGCATGGATGACCAGCAGATTCGATCCGTTCCAGCCGGCAATCCAGTTCGTTGTCCTCGCCACAATGTATGGGAGCCTGCTCCTAGCAGTCGCGATTTCGGGGGCTCTCGCCGAGACCGGCCTGCTCTTCGCGAGCACCTACGTCGCAATCCAGGTGGGCCGCACCCTTTTCTTCGTAGCCATCGTGCGGGGTCACCATCTGCGCCGCGTCAACATGCTGGCGCTCGTCTGGTTCGGCGCGTCGGCTGTGCCATGGCTGGCCGGAGCCTTCGCACCCGAGGTGACGCGCAATTCGCTGTGGACGGTGGCTCTGGCGATCGACTATCTGGGGGCCAGATTTGGGTGGCCGGTACCGGGGCTGGGTCGCTCACGGGCGTCCCCCTGGGCCGGCGCGGGCGAGCACCTGGCCGAACGCTACTGGCAGCTCGTCATCGTGGCACTTGGTGAGACGATCCTGACCTCCGGGTCGAGTCTTCTCGGCGGTCCGATCGTGGCTCAACGAACACTTGCCCTCACCTTGGCGTTCCTCACCACGGTGTTGCTGTGGCGGATCTACTTCTACCGAGCCGGCCAAATCCTGGGCGAGGCCATCGCGACATCCGCCGATCCCGGCCGGCTCGGTCGGTTGGCCGAGTTCGCACACCTGCTCATGGTCTCCGGCATCCTCGCCACCTCGGCCGGCTCGGAACTCGTCCTCATGCATCCATCCGGAGACGCCAAACCCGCCTGGGTCGGGGCCATCCTCGGCGGGCCTGCGCTCTACCTCGCCGGGCGCTCAGTATTCGAGTATGTGGCCTTCGCCCGGGTGTCCCGGCCACGGCCGATCGGGATCCTCGTCCTCGCGGCCATGGCGCCGGTCATGGTCGGCCTGCCGCCGCTCGGGGTCGCCGCAGCAGCTGTCGCTGTCCTGCTCGGCGTCGCCGTCTCGGACACGACCCGAGCCCACGGACGTCCACTCGAGGAGGCCTCGCCGCCACGCTGACGCGTACCCGTCACCCCAGCTGACAGGCAAAGGTGACGAAGGACGGCCACGTTCGACTGCCGGCAGTGGTTCAGTCTCGCCGCTGGCGACCGCGTACTCATCGTGGCTGAGCCAGGCAGCGCGCGCGTGGTGGTCTACCCGCCGGCGAAGGTCGACGAGATGCTCGTCGACAGCCGTGGCGGTCGTCGCCTGGCGCCACTGTCGGTGGCGAGAGTGGAGGATCCGGGAACGCACGCTCGGCGGAACAGAGCACGATTGAATAAGCGCGCCCGTCGGACGGAATGAGATCGTGGCGGCGCGACGCGGCGGCGGCCGCGCCGCCCGGGGCGCCGGCAGTCGTGTTCGGCACGAGCGCCGCCCGACCGGTCCACGACTCACGGTTGAGAGGCATGACGACTATGGCGCACATCGATCTGGGTATCGACGAGAAGCAGTTCCCCGGCATATCCGGTCCGATGCGGTACCGCCCGGAGACGGCGAAGCCGCTCAACGAGCTGGCCGAGGTGCTGCTGCGCGCCCCTCACTCGCTCCCGGCCGGCGAGCGCGAGCTGATCGCGGCGTACGTCTCCGGGCGCAACGACTGCACCTTCTGCTGCGCGTCGCACTCGGCGTTCGCCGCGGCACAGCTCGACGAGGGCATGACCCTCGTCGACCAGGTGCGCGCCGACCTCGACAGCGCGCCGATCTCGGCCAAACTGCGGGCGCTGCTGCGCATCGCCGGTGCGGTACAGATCAGCGGCCGCAACGTCACCACGGAGCTGGTCGCCAACGCCCGCGCGGAGGGCGCCAGCGACCTGGAGATCCACGACACCGTCCTGATCGCTGCCGCGTTCTGCATGTTCAACCGGTACGTCGACGGGCTCGGCACCTTCGCGCCCGAGGGGCAGGACGCCTACGCCGAGTCCACGCGTCGGATCGTCGAGTTCGGCTACGGATCGGCCATCGTGCAGCCGGCAGATGAACCGGCTGCCTGAGCACAGACAAGGGTGACCACCCCCCGATCCCTCTGCGATGGTCGACGGACACGCCTGGCCAGGCCCGTCACCCGTGAGGTTGGAGGGGATCGATGGACCACCCACGCCGTCTGCTCGACGCCGCGACACAGCTCAAGGCAGACATGGTCGACCGGCTGGGCACGCTCGTCGCGTCCGAGTCGGCACCGGGCTCGCTGCCCCATCTCGAGTCCTGTGCCGACCTGCTCGTCCGCTGGGGTGAGGAAGCGCTCGGCCGGCCGGCCGAGCGGGTCGTGATCGACGGCCTGCCACACCTGCTGTGGCCGGCCGCCAGCCAGCGGGTGCTGCTCCTCGGCCACTTCGACACGGTCTTCCCGGTCGGCACGATCCGGTCCCGGCCCTTCACCGTCCGCAAGGACGTCGCGACCGGACCGGGCGTGTGCGACATGAAGGGCGGCATCGTGCAGATGTTCACGGCACTGCGCCTGGTCGAGGACACCTCGGCGGTCGGCGTGCTGCTCACCTGCGACGAGGAGTCCGGGTCCGTCACGTCACGGCCACTGATCGAGCGTGAGGCACGGCGCTCGGGTGCGGTTCTCGTCTGCGAGGCCGCCACCCCGGACGGGCACGTGAAGGTGGCCAGGAAGGGCGGCTCGGTGTACCGCCTCACTGTCCGGGGTCGCGCCGCCCACGCAGGCGTCGAACCACGACGCGGGGTCAACGCCACGGTCGAGGTCGCCCACCAGGTCCTCACGCTGGGTGCGCTCGGTGCGGCGGACAGCGGTGGCACCTCGGTCACGCCGACCCTGCTCTCCGCCGGCACCACGACGAACACGGTGCCCGAACGCGCCAGCCTGGCCGTCGACGTCCGGGCCTGGACCAGGGACGAACTCGAACGCGTGGACCACGCCATCCGCGGGCTGGTGCCGTTCCTGCCCGAGGCGACGCTGGCCGTGCAGGGCGGGATCAACCGCTACCCGATGTCGCCCGAGCTGGCGCGGCCGCTCCTGGAACTGGCCCAGTCGATCGCCCGCCAGCTTGGCATCCCGGACGTCGTCGGTGCGCACGCCGCCGGCGCGTCCGACGGCAACTTCACCGCCGCGCTGGGCGTGCCCACCCTCGACGGCCTGGGCGCGGTCGGAGGGGGAGCACACGCCGCCGACGAGTACGTCTGTGTCGACCGAATGCCGGAGCGTACGGCGCTTCTGGCCGGACTCGTCGACGTGTTGTCCACGATGGAGCGCTTCGGACCGCGGCCCATCGACGACATCCCATAGTCTGGCTCAGCGCCGGCGAACGACCGGCAGCGAGGGGCCGGCGTCGGCATGACTACGGAACAGCGCTCGGGATCGCAAATTCCCCTGCTCGGGGTCGAGGAGGAGTTCCTCGTCGTCGACGTCGACCGGGGTGAGGTCGTGCCGGAGGCGGCCACGGTCGTCGACCGCGCGCGTCCGGCCCTCGGCACCCGGGTGGGTGGTGAGATCACCAAGCTTCAGGTCGAGACCCGCACCGACCCGTGCCGGAGCCTGGACGCCCTGAGCGCGCAGCTCGTCGAAGGTCGGGCCGCCGTCCAGGCCGCAGCGCTGTCGGCGGGTCTGCGGGTGATCGCGAGCGGTTCGCCGGTGCTCGGCCGTGCCGTGCCGCCGCCCATCACCGAAGGGCCGCGCCAGGACCGCGGCACCGCCACCTTCCGTGGGCTGCACGACGAGCTGGCGATCTGCGCCGTCCACGTCCACGTGGAGGAGCCCGACCGGGACCGCGCCGTGCTGATCGGCAACCACCTGCGCCAGCACCTGCCGGTGTTTCTCGCCCTGACGGCCAACTCGCCCTACTGGTCCGAGCGCGACACCGGATACGCGAGTTGGCGCAGCGTCACCTGGGGCCGGTGGCCGGTGGCCGGCGCGCCTCCGTTGCTGAGGTCCGCCCAGCAGTACGACGACCACGTGGACATGCTGCTCGAGGCGGGCGCACTGGTCGACCGGGGCACGATCTTCTGGGATCTCCGCCTGTCGACGAACCACCCGACACTCGAGGTGAGGGTGGCCGACGTGCCCCTCACCGCCGCCGAGTCCGCGGCCTTGGCCGCCCTGGTGCGGGCGCTGGTGGTCGTCGCCGGTGACGCCGTCGACCGGGGCGACGAGGGACCGGAACTGGTCCCCGAGCTGATGCGGCTCGCGTACTGGCGCGCCGCCCGCGACGGGATGGGCGGGCACGGCGTCGACGTCCTCACCGGCCGACTGCTACCCGCCGCGGCGCTCGCCGGTCGGCTGGTCGAGCTCGCCCGACCGGCGCTGCACGAGGCGGGCGACTGCGAGCGGGTCGAGGACTGGCTGACACACCTCGCCACCAAGGGCGACGGAGCGACCCGCCAGCGGGCCGCCGCGGCACTGCGCGGCCGCCTGACCGACGTGGTCGACGAGATCGCCAACCGGACCGCCCCGAACGTGCCTTCTCGTGAAGACAGCACGACGGCGTAACGAGAAACCGCTGGCCTCGGAGATGCTGGGGGAACCGGTTGCCGTGGCAGTCTGCCCTGCCACGGCAACCGGCACACCTGACCAGTGGAGGCCACAGGTGACCGAGGCAGACCTGCAATCCAGGGTTCCGATCCAACACACCCCGATGCGGCCGGCGGACATGGTGCGCGAGGCGGAGGCGTTCGCGGAACGGATGGCGCGGCGCCGTTCCGTGCGAGACTTCGCCACCGACCCCGTCCCCGACGGGGTGATCGAGGCCGCGATCCGGGCCGCTTCGACCGCACCCAGTGGTGCCAATGTCCAGCCGTGGCGGTTCGTCGTCCTGACCGACCCGGCCCGCAAGCGCCGGCTGCGCGAGGCCGCGGAGGCCGAGGAACGGGCGTTCTACGATCGCCGCGCCTCACCGGAGTGGCTGGATGCGATCGCCGGGCTCGGCACCGACTGGCGGAAGCCGTTCCTGGAGACCGCACCGGCCGTCATCGTCGTGTTCGAGATACACCAGGGGCCACACAGCCCGAAGCCGTACTACGTCAAGGAGTCCGTGGGCATCGCCGTCGGTCTGCTGATCACCGCTCTGCACCACTGCGGCCTGGTCACACTGACCCACACGCCCAGCCCGATGCGATTCCTCAACGAGGTCTGTGAGCGGCCGCCGGAGGAGCGCCCCTACGTCGTCATGCCGGTCGGATATCCCACGCCGGACGCTCACGT
Source organism: Micromonospora foliorum (assembly GCF_022229015.1). Lineage (GTDB taxonomy): Bacteria > Actinomycetota > Actinomycetes > Mycobacteriales > Micromonosporaceae > Micromonospora > Micromonospora foliorum. The sequence continues at coordinate 58,979 of NZ_JAKKFF010000328.1, read as the reverse complement.
CCCCGACCTGACCCGCAAGCCCCTCGACGAGGTCATGATCCGCTGGTGAGGTCCCTGGTCAGGAACTCGACCAACGGCTCGACGTGCCGGTCCGGGCGTCGCCACTCGGCCAGAAGATCCTCCAGCAGGTGCTGCTCGGCGAGCAGTTCCGCTCCTCGGTAGCGCCGGATCACCGGATGGATGAAGGCGCTCTCCCGCGCCCGGTCGGGGGTCGGGTGCCGGTCGATGGCGAAGACGTCACCGTAGTCGTCGCGGCCCCACCGTAGCGCGAGCGTGTACCACTGCGTGGCGGACGCGAAACGCTCCACGGCGTAGTCCTCGGGCAGGTCCTCGTAGTGGTGGAAGTCGCCGGTGGCGTCGTCGCGCACGAGGACGTCGCAGAGGTATTCGAACTGCGTCCACAGCGCCGAGGACCAGTTCACCCGGTCGAGCATCAGCTTGGCCAGCGACGCGGCGTCCGCCGGCGTCGTCGTGTACGACAACGGCACGTCGTCGTAGCGCTCCCGCAGGATCCGTGTCAGGGTGCGGAGGTTGTACCGGAAGCCGTCGATGAAGGGCGACGACGCGTGCTTGACGTCCCGGGCCTGGGCGATCGTGCCGGCGAAGTAGAGGTCGTCGATGTTGCTCGACTGCCAGTCGGGGCGTAGGCCGGGCATGCGGCCGTCCCGCACCATGTCGGGACGGGACGTCTCGTCGAACACCGTGGTGTCCATTCGGAAGCCGGTGCACCGCAACACCGTGTGGTAGTCGAGCACGGCGGTCTCACCCTCGGCGTGGGTGTACGTGATCGACACCTGGAAGCGCCCGTCGACGGGCCGGATCTCGTCGATCGTGCAGTCGAGCACCGAGTGCAGTGTCTTGAACTGGTAGCTGTCGAGGATCGCGCCGTACTGGCCACGGACGTCGCCGGGGTGTTTGGTGTTCCACGCGAGCCGCAGGGGCTGCCGGCTGGCGAGGTGCACCATCGAGGCCCGGCCGAGGATGGCCGACGCGGTCTCGAAGGCCGAGTTGCCCTTCCCGATGATCAGAACCCGCTGGTCCTCGTACGCCGTGGGGTCGACGACCATGTCCTCGTACCCGATGGCATGTTCGATGCCCTTGATGGCTGGCACGAACGGCTGGCCCCAGCCCGTCGCGACGACCAGGCAGCGCGCCCGGACCTCGTCCTGACCGGTGCTCACGGTGAAACCGTCGCCCGTCCGCGTGATCCGCTCGACCGTCGTGCCGTACCGGACGTTGAGCTGGTGGACCCGTTGGAACTCCGCGAGGTAGCGCACCAGGTCGTCGGCTGCGGGCAGGTACTCCTCGCTGAAGTTCGGAAACAGCAGATCCGGCGAGTCGTTGAGCAGGGAGTTCCAGTCCCAGCGCAGGCGGATCTCGGGGTCGGTGCTGTCGGTGTGCACCTTGTTCAGTGAGATGAGCCGGCGATGCCGGGGGAACCGCCGGAAGAACCCGCCCGGCTCGTCACCACTTTCGAGCGTCAGGTAATCGGCACCGTGCTGCTGCAGGTAGTAGCTCAGTTGAAGCCCGGCGGGCCCCGCCCCGACGATGACGTACCTGTGCTCGTTGCCGACCATCCTGTGACCCTCCGACGCAGTGACGAGTCCATCGACCATGGAATGGATAGCGGGACGTGTCAATGCCTGATGGCGGTCAAACCACTTCATGGTCCGACTGGCCACCACCTGACGCTTCGTGGGCAGCCTGCGCAACCGGGAAGGTGACCGCAGCGGTAACCAGCACCCATTCTCAGGTGGTGTCCCCGACCAGCGCGAGGAGTTGATATGGGCCTGATCCGGCGTCGGCTGCCCAACGGGCAGGATGTCACCCAGGTCGATGCCGCCGAGGCGGCGTTGCTCTACCGCGAGATCTTCGTCGAGGAGTCCTACCGTCGTCCCGGTGGCGCTCGGCCGACACCCGGTGTCATCTTCGACATCGGCGCCAACATCGGCTTGGCCTCGATGTTCTTCAAGTCCCGCTACCCGGGCGCGTTCATCGTGGCGGCCGAGCCCGGCCCGGACACCTACCGCGCGCTGGAGGAGAACTTCGCGCGGCACGTGCCGGACGGGCTGGCCCGCAACGTCGCGATCACCGCGACGGACGGGCACGCCCGGTTCGGTTACTACCCGAAGGCCCCCGCGGAGTCCGGGCTGTACACCGAGCAGGTCCGCGAGACCGCCCTCGCCAGGAAACTGCTCATCGAGGGCGGTGTCCCGGAACGCGACGCGGAGCACCTGGCCACGTCCCGCCACCAACTGTCGTACGTGGAGTGCGAGACGATGACGTTCTCCCGGCTGCTGCGTGACTCCGGCGCCGAACGGGCGGACCTCGTGAAGATCGACGTCGAGAAGGCCGAGGCCGACGTGATCGCCGGCATCGCCGACGACGACTGGGCGAAGATCGGCGAGCTGGTGGTCGAGGTGCACGACATCGACGGCCGCCTCGGGGACATCGAGGCGTTGCTGCGCCAGCGGGGTTTCGACGTCACCGACACCCAGGAGCGCCGCCTCGCCGACACCGACCTGCACCTGACCTTCGCCGTCCGCGCGGTCTGAAACACCCGTCGAGGAGTCAGCATGGACAACGGATCACCCGTCAGGCTCGACCTGAGTGGCACCGACATCCACGCCGAGTCGGCCCGCATCCGCGCGCACGGGCCGGTGGCCCGGATCATGCTGCCGGGTGGGGTGCCCGCCTGGTCGGTCACCGGCTACGAGGCGGCGAAGGAGATCCTCGCCGACGACCGGTTCTCCAAGGATCCGCGCCAGCACTGGATCGCGTACGCCAACGGCGAGATCGGGCCCGACTTCCCGCTGATCGCCTGGGCCCGAATGGAGAACCTGACCAGCTCGGACGGGCCCGATCACGCCCGCCAGCGGCGGCTGATCCGCGCGGCGTTCACGCCGCGTCGGGTCCAGACCATGCGGCCGGCGATCGAACAGCTGGTCGTCGACCTGCTCGACGATCTCGCCAGGCACCCGCCCACGGAGATCGTCGACCTGAAGGCGGGGTTCGGGCATCCGCTGGCGGCTCACGTGATCGGCGAGTTGATCGGTCTGCCGGTCGCCGAGCGGGTGGGCATCGTCGGCGGTGGCGGCGGCTACGCCACCGCCAGCGCGAAGATCACGCCGCAGGAGGCCGCCGCCGCCTTCGCCCGGCTGCGGGCACAGATGCACGACCTGATCGACCGCAAGCGCCGGGAGCCCGCCGACGACCTGACCAGCGACCTGATCGCCGCCCGCGACGAGGGCGCACGGCTCGACGACGACGAGATTGTCAGCACCCTGCTTCTGCTGCTCAACACCGGCACGGAGCCCGCGATGAACCTGCTGGTCAACGCCGTCCGGGCGATGCTGAACGCGCCGGAGCAACTGCGCGGGGTCCGTTCGGGCGCCGCCGGCTGGGCCGATGTCATCGAGGAGACGCTGCGGGTGGACGCGCCGGTCGCGCACCTGCCGTTCCGGTTCGCGGTCGAGGACGTCGAGATCGCCGGCGTACGCATCGGCAAGGGTGAACCGATCCTGATGCACTTCGCCGGGGCGGGCCGCGACCCGGCGGTGCACGGACCCGAGGCGGACCGGTTCGACGCGGGCCGGGCCGACAAGCGGCACCTGTCGTTCGGCCACGGCATCCATCGGTGCCTCGGGGCCGCGCTGGCCCGGCTGGAGGTGGAGATCGGTCTGGACACCCTGTTCCGGCGCTTTCCGGGGCTGCGCCTCGCGGTGCCCGACGCCGAGTTGACCTCCCAGGGGACGTTCGCCATGAACGCGCCCGCCTGGCTGCCCGTGCTCCTGGGAATGGAGAATCCCCGATGGCGCGAGTGACCGCCGACATCTCGGTGTCGATGGACGGTTTCGTGACCGGCCCCGACGACAGTCGCCTCCTGCCGATGGGCGTGGACGGCCACCGTCTGCACCAGTGGATCTACGACCTGGCCACCTGGCGGGCCCGGGTCGGCCTCGACGGGGGCCGGGCCAACCGGGACGCGGAGATCCTCGACGAGGGGTTCGCGTCCGTCGGGGCCCACGTGATCGGCCGGCGGATGTACGACCACGGGGAGAAGCCGTGGGGCGACGAGCCGCCGTTCGGGCTCCCGGTCTTCGTGGTCACCCACGAGCCCCGGCCCGTTCTGGAGCTGGCCGGCGGCACCCGCTTCGAGTTCGTACCCGAGGGTGTCGAGAGCGCCGTCAGCCGCGCGCTGGCCGCCGCGGGCGGCCGGGACGTGTCGGTGCTCGGGGGTGCCAGCGTGATCCGTCAGTGCCTGCGCGCCGGCCTGCTCGACGAACTGGTGCTGCACGTGGTCCCGGTGCTGATGGGCGACGGTGTGCGGCTGTTCGACCGCACCCGCGACGGCCAGGTGGAGCTGCCGATCAGCCGGGTCGAGCAGCCCGACCAGGTCGTGCACCTGTGGCTGGCCCCGCGGGCGGTCAGCGCGGGTCGCTGAGCCGGGCCGCGCGCGACTCCAGGTAGCGGCGTTCGGGCAGGCTCGTGGTGCGCTGCGCCGCCCGCAGGTAGCGCACCCGGGCCTCGCTCCGGTCGCCGGCCATTTCCAGGAGGTGGGCGCGTACCGCGTCGAGCCGGTGGTTGGCGATGCGGTCGTCGAGGCCGTCGAGCAGGCGCAGCCCGGCCTCCGGACCCTTGGCCATGGCGGTCGCGGCCGCCCGGTTGAGTGTCACCATCGGGTTCGGATCGAGCTGTTCCAGCAGCTCGTAGAGGGCGGCGATCTGCGGCCAGTCGGTGTCGTCGACGGTCGCCGCCTCGGCGTGCAGCGCGGCGATCGCCGCCTGGATCTGGTAGGACTCCACTGGCCCGTCGCTCAGGCTGCGGGTGACTAGCGCGATGCCCTCGCGGATCGACTCCCGGTGCCAGAGCCGCCGGTCCTGCTCGGCGATCGGTACCAGCGTGCCGTCCGGGCGGGAACGGGCGTCGCGCCGGGCGTCGGTCAGCAGCATGAGCGCGAGCAGCCCGGCGACCTCACCGTCGTCGGGCAGCAGCCGGTGCACCTCGCGGGTCAGCCGGATCGCCTCCCGGGTCAGCTCGCCGCGCTGCAGGTCCGGGCCGGAGGTGGCGGTGTAACCCTCGTTGAAGATCAGGTAGAGCACGTGCAGCACCACCCGCAGGCGCTCGCGTCGCTCGGCCGGCGGCGGCATCCGGAACCGGGTGCCGGTCGACCGGATCTTCTGCTTGGCCCGGCTGATCCGCTGCACCATCGTCGACTCGGGCACCATGAACGCCGCGGCGATCTGGCTGGTGGTCAGGCCGCCGACCGCGCGGAGCGTCAGCGCGATCTGTGACGGCGCGGACAGCGCGGGATGGCAGCACATGAACAGCAGCATCAGCGTGTCGTCGTGCTGGTAGGGCAGGTCGTCGACGGCGGCGGAGACCGCCTCGTCGGCGCGGCCCATCACCGCGACGATCACCTCGCGATTGCGCCGGGCCTGGTCACTGCGCCATTGATCAGCCAACCGGCGGGTGGCGACGGTGCGCAGCCAACCGCGGGGATTGTCCGGCAACTTCTGGTCCGGCCAGCGTAGCGACGCCTCCAGCAGGGCTTCCTGCACCGCGTCCTCGCACGCCTCGAACTTGCCGTAGCGGCGGTAGAGCGCGCCCAGGACCTGCGGCGCGAGCTGGCGCAGCAGACTTTCGACCTCCGAGCGGGAGGCCACGTTACCCTCATCAGCCACGGTGCCGGGGTTCCTCCAGTGCCCTGGGCGGCAAACCCGCGGGCGAAGCGTGTGGACGAGAACGTTCGCTGATTACCGGCGGCTATGTCGAAAAACGAGGTACGGCTCCGACTTCACTGCGAAAGGGTACGCGGCCCTGGTGGGACCGCACCGCCATAACCAGGAGGTATCTTCCATGCAGGACGAGATCGTGGCGCCGACCAACACGGCTACCGCCGTGGCCGCGCAGCTGCGTGCGGGCGTCGTCGGCGAGGTGATCGAGCCGAGCGACCCCGGTTACGACCAGGCCCGCACGATTTTCCAGGGCGGCATCGACCGGCGACCCGCCGTGATCGTCAAGGCGGTCAACGCCGCCGACGTCGCGCATGTCGTCTCGGTGGCCAGCGGGTCGGAGCTGCCGCTTGCGGTTCGCAGTGGCGGCCACAGCCTCTACGGCGTCTGGGACGACGCGATCGTCCTGGACCTCTCGAAGATGAACGCCCTGGAGATCGACGCCGACAGTCGTACCGCCTGGGCGGAGCCCGGTGTGCTCGCCGGCGAATACACCGAGGCGGCCGCCGAGCACGGCCTGGTCACCGGTTTCGGCGACACCGCCTCGGTGGGCCTGGGCGGCCTGACCGTCGGCGGTGGCATCGGCTATCTGGTCCGTGCGCACGGGTTGACCATCGACAACCTGATCGGCGCCGACGTGGTGACCGCGGACGGCCGGCACCTCACGGTCGACGCCGACAACCACCCCGACCTGTTCTGGGCGATTCGTGGCGGCGGCGGCAACTTCGGTGTCGTCACGAAGTTCCGCTACCGGCTGCACTCCGTGCCGACGGTGCTCGGCGGCCTGCTGGTGCTGCCGGCGACCCCGGAGGTCGTGGCGGAATACCTGCGCATCTCGCTGGAGGCGCCCGACGAGCTGTCCAGCATCATCAACATCATGCCGGCGCCCCCGATGCCCGGCGTGCCCGACGAGGCGGTCGGTCAGCTGGTGATCCTCGCGATCATCGTCTACGCCGGTGACCCGGAGGAGGGCGCCAAGGTGCTGGCGCCGATCCGCGAGCTGGGTGTGCTGGCCGACATGGTCCAGCCGATGCCCTTCAGTGGCATCTACCAGCCGGAGGACCCGAACTACCACCCGCTGACCTTCAGCCGGACCAACTTCGTCGACGAGGTCGACGTGGCCACGGCCGGTCGGATCCTGGAAACGCTGCAGACCTCGTCGGCGATGATGCCCGTCGCCCAGCTTCGTCCGCTCGGTGGGGCGATGGCGCGGGTGCCGTCCGACGCGACCGCGTTCGCGCACCGCGACCGCAAGATCATGTTCACCGCGGCTGTCGTGTTCGAGAAGCCGGAGGAGGCCGCCGAGCACCGCGCCTGGGTCGACGAGTTCGCCAAGGTCGTGCAGCAGCCGGGTGGCGGCAGCTACGTCAACTTCCTCTACGACGACGCCGCCGAGCGCATCCACGAGGCCTACCCCGACGCCACGTACGCGCGACTGGTGGAGCTGAAGCGCACGTACGACCCGAACAACCTCTTCAAGCTCAACGGCAACATCTCGCCCTCCTGAGCAACCTGCCCGACCGGTCGTGCATACCGCATCCTCGGAGATGACGACCGATTTCGACGGGTGCCAGAGTCGTAGGCGATTAACGGGTGGAAGTTTCGCCGGCGTTCCCCGCCCCCTCGGGGAGCGCCGGCGATCCCGTGGATCACGGCGATCCGCCAACCCCTTGACGACCTACGACCCGAGGGACCCTCCATGACGCAGAACGCGGAGAAAGCCACCATTCGGGTGGGCCGGTCGCCGGCGCCCGAGGCGATCGAACCATCACCATCGGTCCCACCGTCGGCCCCGTCGTCGTCGATCTGGCGTCAGCCCTACCTGTGGCTCGTCGTCCTCGCCGGCGCCGTCGTCTTCAACCTGCTGTACGCGTTCCCGCGCTACTTCAGCACGGACTCGGCCAACAGCCGCAGCATCCTCGACCCCGGCGTCCCGGTGCACTACAGCCTGGTCGTCGCGCACGTCATCACCGGGAACATCGCGATGATCACGGTGTTCCTCCAGTTCTGGGGCTGGCTGCGCCGCAACCACCCGAAGGTCCACCGGATCAGCGGTCGCGTCTACATCTTCGGCGGGGCCCTCCCGTCGGCCGCCCTGGGCGTGTTCACCCTGATCCCGCTGCGCGCCGACCACCAGGGCAGCATCGGCATCATCACGATGGGCGTGGCCTGGCTCGCCACGACGATCACCGGTCTGGTGATGGTCCGCAAGGGACGCTACGCCGAGCACCGCCGCTGGATGGCGTACAGCTTCGCGCTGGCGTTGGGCACCACCTGGGGCCGCATCCTGGTCGGCATGTTCACCATCTGGCCCACGATGCCGTTGGCCATCAGCGTGATCGTCGAACTCGCCAACTGGCTCGGCTGGGTCCTCAACCTCGTGGTCGCACACTGGATCATCGAACGGATGGCCAAGCGCCGGCACACGCCGGACGGCACCGAGGTCGTCACGTACCCCGCTCCCGCCTGAGGCCCCCGCACAGCCAACCGAGACGAAAGCCGCCCCCCGACCCCCGGGGCGGCTTTCGTCGTGTCCGCGGGCCTGTTCCGGGGCTTGTGGACGATGATGGCGGCAACGACGAATGGCCGGACGCGTCCGGCCATTCGTCGTTCGTGGGTGGGCGGTCAGACGGTGAGCCGACCGAAGTGCGCCTGGGTGTAGACGCGGGGGAGAGCCGTCGTCAGGAGCACCGCGAAGCCCGCGTGGCTGTGACAGGTGGACAGGTCACGCCAGACTCGTTCCAGGCGCCCGTCGCCGGTGACCGAGCTGGTCCCCGCCGTGGGTTGGATGACCGCCTCGACGCCGCGCCAGGCCAGTTCCGCCGCCTCGCGGCAGATCATCGCGATCCGCAGGTCCTCCTCCAGGGTGAAGGCGGCCGGTTCGCGGGTGGTCAGGTCGTGCCACTGACGGATCGCGCTCAACGTGATCGCCTCGGCGGCCGAGATCATGGCCGTGGCCTGGCCGAACCACCGTTGGTAGTCCGGGTCGTCGACGCGCAGGGTGATCGGTGGCGTCGAGGTCTTGCGGGTGGAGAGGACCTCGCCGTACGCCTCCAGCGCGCCCTGCGCGATCCCGACCCCGAGCGTTGCGCCTTCCAGACACATCGAGCTCATCGGCGCCCCGCCGTACTGGGGGTGAGCGTGCAGCGCGCTCCCACTGGTCCCGGACGTCACCGAAACCTCGCCCAGGTGGGTGTGCTCCAGGCCGAAGTGGTCCGGGATCTCGGCCCGGTCGAAGCGGACGCTGTGCGAGCCGCTGCCCTTGAGCCCCAGTTGCCCGCCCCAGTCGTCGAGACGCGTCCAGGTGCCCCGCGGTGCGATGAACAGCAGCGGATGGGGTGGTTCGCCGTCGTCGCCGGCGACCATGGCGTGGCCGATGAAGTGGGTGGCGTAGGGGATGCCGGAGCAGTAGTTCCACGTTCCGTCGATGATCCAGCCACCGTCGGGGGAGCGGGTGGCGGTTCCGCCGGGGGCGATCACCGCCGGTGCGATGAAGTCACCGCCCCGGAACAACTCGTCCTGTGCCTTCTCCTCGAACAGCATCGCGGTCACCAGCGAGTGGGCCGCGCCGAGGCAGAACATCCAGGCGGTCGACGGGCAGCCTCGGGCCAGGATCATCACCACCCGCAGGAACGTCTCGAACTCGAACTCGTACCCGCCGTACCGCCGGGGCACGGTGATCCGGTAGAAACCCGCGTCCCGGAACATCTCGTGGACGTCCTCACCGTAGAACGTCCGACGCTCCACCTCGGACTGCCGTGCCAGCAGTTCGGGAACCATCGCCTCGGCGCGGGCGATCAGGTCGGCCGGCGTGAGATCCGGCTCGGGCACCGGGGGGAATCCTGGATCGCTCACCGCGGGCCTCCTCATCCGAGTGGCCTTCCGGCGGTGATGACGGCGTAGCCGACCTTGCCCGCCCCGGCCTCGAAGTAGTAACCGAGCGCCTTGCCCAGCTCGTCGACCGCCTCGGCGCCGAACTTCTCGGTGAGGTGGGTGCGCTGGCTCTCCGCCTCGGCCACGTACTTCGGTCCCTTGCCGAAGACCCGCGGCCCGCACTGCAGGTACTCGTGGAACTCGAACCCGGCGGCCGTCAACGCCTCGACCCACTCCGCGGTCGACTTGAGGAACTGCGCGTTGAACGTCTTCGCGAACTCGGCCGCCTCCTCGATCCCCATGCTGCTCTCACGGGTCGTCTCGGTCACCGCCAGCCGGCCACCGGGCCGCAGGACGCGGAACAGGCCGCGCAGCACCCGGTCCAGGTCGGTGGCGTACAACAGGGTTTCCATCGCGACGATCGCGTCGAACGACCCGTTGGGGAAGTCGAGCGTGTTCCAGTCGCCGTGCTGGAAGGTGACCGAGTCACCGAGGTTCGCCGCGACGGCGCGCTTGGTCGCCTCCTCGACCTGAACCTTGCTGATGTTGATGCCGACCACTGAGACGCCGTAATCCCGCGCCAACTCGAGCGCGGGCGTGCCCAGGCCACACCCGATGTCGAGGACCCGTTGGCCGGGACGCAGCCCGAGGGATTCGCCGACCCGGCGGGTGATCCGCTGTGACGCCTCCCGCATGGACGCCTCGTCCACCGCGTCGTACCAGTACGCGAGATGAACCTGCCCGTCGTTGAACGCGTTGGACATCGGCGTCGACTCGTCGTACATCGTCGCGATGTCGATCGGCGCGGTTGTGGTGTTCTCCATCCCTCTCCCACTTTCCTTGTCGGGCCGCCGACCGTCAGGACGGGCGGCGTTCGGCGGTGACGAAGACGAACGTGCCCGGGTACGACTCGGCGATGATGGTCAGGCCGGCGTCGTCGAGCCACTGCTTGATTTCGGCGATCTCGAAGAGCACGAACCCGTCCGGGCGGGCCGGGAAGTGGTGCGACCGCTGGTAGTAGCGGTAGACCGGCGAATCGTCCCAGCGGAACGTCATGAGCGTGAGGGTGCCGCCGGGGCGCAGGCAGCGGCCGATCTCGGCGATCGCCCGACCGGCGTCGGGCACCGCCTGCAATGCGTTCCAGAAGTTGACCGCGTCGAGGCTGGCGTCGGGGAACGGCAGGTCGAGCGCGTCTCCGCGGACGGCCGGCACCTCGGTCAACCTGCTGCGCAGGTCGTAGAGCATCGCCTCGTTCAGGTCCAGCGCGAGGACCCGCTCGGTGCCGACCGCCTCGCAGACGACGGCGGTCCAGCGGCCCGCGGCGGCGGCCAGGTCGAGCACGGTGCCGCCCCGATGCCAGAGGTGGGCGGCGATGTACTCGTCCTCGTCGGTCGGCGTGACCTCGCCGGACCAGTTGCGGCCCATGATGCGGAGGAAGTTCGGACGCATGCCCTGCTCGTAGTGAAAACCGATGCCGGCCAGCACCGCCGCGTTCTGCAGCACGTCGGCCTCGGCGTCGTCACTGGAGTCGCTCTTGCCGGCGCCGGGGCGCAGCCGCTGGGACAGGTCGAGCACGCCGTGGGTGATCCCGTAGGCGGCGTCGCACTGCCCGCACCGGGCGACAGTGGTGTCGAAGGTCAGCGGCCCCCGGCAGGCCGGGCATTTCAGCGCCTCGCGGTGCCGTTCGAAGGCGGCCGGGTCGAGGTCGCGGGGGTTGGTCTCCACGACCAGGTTGTGCGGGCTCGGGTCGACCGCCGCCGCGGGCTTTCCGTTGCCCTGCGCCCACAGCGCCTTGGCCCCCATCGTGGCCAGCACCGAGCGGGTGTCGCCGTCCCAGGTCGTCCGGATCTGGGTGGGGGTCAGGGCGCGGATCCACCGCCTGTCGAACTCGCGCTCCGCCTCGCTGATGTTCCACTCGGCCGGCGACGGCCAGGCCCGTCCGATGTTCGGGTCGGCCTCGTCGAGCGTGTCGAGGGCGCGCTCCAGCCGGGTGCGGTCGGGGGCGTCGAGCCCGAGGTGCCGGGTTGCGTCGAGGATCCGCGCCCGGTCGGTGGGAAAGTGCGCCAGGAGGTAGAGCAGCGCGAGGGTGAGCGGCGCGTCGGGCTCGGTGGCGCCGCGGGCCGCGTCGAGGTAGCCGTCGATGCCCTCGCGCACCGCCGTCGCCACCGGTCCGTCGGTCGCCGGGTGCTCAGCCTCGGCGAGTAGCCCGAGCAGCACCAGCAGGTAGCCCCGCCGGTCGCCGTCGACGCTGTCCAGTGCGCCGATCAGTTCCGGTACGGCCGCCGCCGCCGTGGGCCGGGCCGCGCCGTCGGTCCACAGTGCGTCGACCAGGTCGTGGAAGGCGTCGTCGATCCGATCGGGAGCTGCGTCTCGGTACGAGCCGAGCAACTCGTTGAAGGTGATTTCCGCGGTTTCGGTCATGTGCCCGTCCCGTCTCGGCCGTGTCCAGGTCAGCGGCATGGCGCGTACGCGCCGGCTGCCCGACAGGTTGCCACCCGGTGCGGGGGCGAAGCACCTCTGACGTTGCGCTGCAGACGGTCAGCGGCGATCCGGCGTCCACTTCGGACAGGTTGCTGGGAATCCAGCAATCTGGAAGATGCAGCCGCCGATGATCGCCTGAAAAATAACTGCCTGAACTTTCCGCTCTCGAACGACTCACGACCTCATGCCCGGCGGCGTCCGGGCGTGGAGGCGTTCGATCATCTCCACCCACCGTCCGGTCAGGGGGGGCGGGCCGGTGGGCGATCTTCGGCTGCGCCGCGGATGGCCCACGCAACACGTAGGGCGTTTGTCAGGCAATCGTGAGGGGAGCGTGTAATGACAGCGACCGAGGCGACGCACTCCGACGCCGAGATCGGCACACAGCACAAGCGGCGGTACGCGCGATACGACGGCCTCCGCGGCATCTGCGCGATCTTCGTGGTGATCTACCACATCGGCTACCAGTCCGGCATCAGCGAGTTGCCCGGCCACGACGGCGTTCCCATCCTGGGAAGCCTCGTACCAGCGTTCCGGATCTTCCTTCCGCCGTTCTTCGTCCTGTCCGGCCTGCTGCTCTACCGGCCGTTCGCGCGCGCCATCATCGCGGGCACACCCCGCCCCGCGCCCGGCCCGTTCATCGTGGGCCGGGCGCTGCGCCTGCTGCCCGCCTTCTACGTGCTCACGATCGTGGTCATGTTCACCCTCAACCTCTCCGCAGTCGACAGCGCGTGGGAGGTCATCAAGCCGTTCATCCTGCTGCACTACTGGTTCACGCCGGACATGGCTCAGTGGTGGCCGGGCATGGAGCACACCTGGACCGTGCCGGTCGAGATGTCGTACTACCTGGCCCTGCCGATCCTGGCCTGGCTGATCAACCGAAGCGCCCGCCGGGGCACCGACCCGGCCGCGCGGGCCCGCCGCATCATCGTGCCGTTCGTGGTCATGACCGTGATCGGCACCGCCTGGACGGTCTTCTGCTACCTGCCGTCGCAGGCCGAGCACACCTACTACTTCGTCTTCTGGCCGCTGGGCTACGCCGGGTTCTTCGCCGCCGGCATGGCACTCGCGACGCTCTCCGCGTACCGGGACGTGACAGGCGTGGTGCCGGCCCTGCACCGCGCGGTCGCCAAGCACCCGATGCTGTGGTGGCTGGGCGCTCTCGTGGCGCTGCTGCTCTACATCCCCAAGCCGTTCGCCCCGCAGGTCGTGGTGGGCACCTGGCCCGCGATGGCCCAGCACCTGGTGGAGTACGTCCTGTTCTTCGCGTTCGGGCTGCTCGCGGTCGTTCCACTGACCGTGCCCGAGGTGCGCTCACGGTTCATGGACGCGGTGCTCACCAACCCGCCGATCCGCTACATCGGCCGCCTCTCGTACGGCGTCTACCTGTGGAACGTCCCGGTCATGTACTACTACTTCCAGTACGGGACGATCTTCGGCAACCAACCGCTCGGGCTCAACGACGCCCGACCCACGCTGCCCTTCGGTGAGCTGGTCGGCTTCGTCCTCTACGTGATCGTCGGCACGGCGCTCTTCACGCTGGTCAGCTACTACGTGGTCGAGCGTCCGGCCCTGCGCCTGCGGCACGTCTTCAACGCTCCGATCTCCGCACTGGAACTCGGGTACGCCACGACGCCCGCCGACGACGCCCGCTCCGCCGACGACGCCCGCTCCGCCGACCGGGCCGAGCCGCAGGACGTCACCGCGACGCAAAGGAGCACCGAACGATGAACCGACTGATCTCACGGCTCGGTGCGGGCAGTGTCGCCCTGTGCACCGTCCTGGCCCTCGGCGTACCGGGAATGGGGCAGGCCGCGCCCGCGCGATCGGCCCCGGCGCCCTCGCCCGCACGCACCGGCACGGTCACGTTGGTGACCGGCGACAAGGTGGCGCTCGACCGGGAGCGCGTCGTCGCCATCACCCCGGCGCCCGGCCGCGTGGGCACCTCGTTCCGGCAGTACCGGCAGGACGGCGAGTTGTACGTCGTACCCGCCGACCAGTTCGCCCGGGTCGCGTCGGGGCGGCTCGACAAGCGGCTCTTCGCCGTGTCGGCGCTGGCCCGGTCGGGTGTCTCCGACGCCCGCGCCGCCGACCTGCCGCGCCGGGCCGTGCAGCGCCAGGCAGTCGCCACGGATGGTGTCACGCTCACGCTCACCTTCCTGGACCGGCGGGGCATCCCGACGGCCGACTACTTCGTCAGCCTCTTCGACACGGTCTCCCGGCAGGAGTACAGCGGCTACCACGAGTCCGGCACCACCACGGTGACCGTTCCCGCCGGCCACTACTACCTGGAGGCGGGCGTCAGCGGTGCCAGCAGCACCGACGTGGTGCCGTTCGACTTCTTCGTGGAGCCGGACATCGCGGCGACCGGAGACCTGGCGCTGACCTTCGACGCCCGCGACGCGAAACCGCTCACGTTCGGCCTGGACCGGCCCGGCGCCACCGGCATCCTCGACGTGATGCCCAGCCGCCAAACCGGCGTCGCGGCGGTCGGCTCCACGGTGCACGGCCCGCAGGATGAGATCCGCGTCCGCCCGTCCCGGACGTCCGCCGCCGGCCAGTTCACCTTCACCGTCGCCGCGCACCTGGGCAAACCGGACGGCAACGGCGGCTTCCTCGGCTCGCCGTACCAGTACCACCTGCAGTGGAGCGAGGACGGCACGGTGCCGGCGAACCTGCACCGCGTGTTCCACGACGCCGATCTGGCCAAGGTGCGCAACGTCATCGCCGCGCAGGTGCCCGGCGCTGTCGACCGCAAGCTCTATTCGGCGTACGTGCAGCCACCGGCGACCATCACCGAATTCACCTCACCTGGCGCGGCGTTCTTCGAGGACGTGTACGAACTGGATGCGGACAACAACCTCAACTGGCAGATCGCCGACCTGCCCCGGCAGGCCGGCATCGCCGGCAGCACCCGCACCGAGAAGTGGAATGTCGGGCCATTCGGGCCGGCCTTCGCCACCAGCCCGGTGCTGCCCGTGGTGTGGTGTGGCCGTTTCGGCGACCAGATGAACTTCGAGATTCCGCACTTTTCCGACCAGAATCCCGACCACTTCGGGTTCTCCGGCACGCTGGCCGAGGAAATGCGGATGTTCCGCAACGGGCAGCCGTTGATTTCCCAGGACTCCGAGTTCGGGATCTTCACGGTGCCACCGGGGACCGCCACCTACCGCCTGGAGACCCGGTCCACGCGGGACACCTCGCCGTTCTCGACCGAGGTGCGGGGCGCCTGGACGTTCCGGTCCGGGCACGTCGCGGGCGGCCCGGCCAACGAGGCGGCGCTACCGATGGCGGCGCTGCGTTTCGCGCCCGCGCTCGATCAGCAGAACCGGGCGGCAGCCGGTCAGCGGTTCAAGATCCCGCTGTACCTGCAGGCGCAGCAGGGCGCTGTCCTGGGTGAGTGGGGCAACGTCACCCTCGACGCGTCGTACGACGATGGCGCGACCTGGCAGGCGGCGCCCGTGGTGAAGACCGCCAAGGGCTTCACCGCGACGGTCACGCATCCGGCGACGACCGGATTCGTGTCGCTGCGGGCCAGCGCCACCGACAGCCTGGGCAACAAGACGGAACTCACGATTATCCACGCGTATCTCTTGAAATAAAGGGCCGAAAAACAGCACCTTCGGAGTGCAGCCCGCACTTTCGAAGATGGCGCATCTCCCATCGGCTGTGACGATGAAGTGCGGTCCCGGGAATCTCCTCATCCGGTCGATTCCCGGGACCACCCGATTCGGTCGGACCCGAAAGGGGTTAGTGGTGGGTATGAGTTCCGTCGACATCGACCGTGATGAACCGATAGCGATCGTCGGGATGGGTCTGCGTTTTCCCGGCGGCATCAACTCTCCGCAGACGTACTGGGATTTCCTCGTCGCCGAGCGCAATGCGTTGCGCGAGGCGCCGCAGGAACGGTGGGACGGTTACGCCGCGATCAGCCCGGCGCACGCCGCGGCGACCCGGCGGGCCCTGAAGTACGGCAGCTACCTCGACGACGTGGCGGGCTTCGACGCCGAGTTCTTCGGGGTTTCCCCGCGCGAGTCCGAGCTGATCGACCCGCAGCAGCGCATCACCCTGGAGGTGGCCTGGGAGGCGCTCGAGCACGCCGGCATCCTGCCGCACTCGCTCGCCGGCAGTGACACCGCCGTGTTCATGGGTGTCTGCACCGATGACTACGGCCGCCGCATGCTGGAGGACCTACCCCGGCTGGAGGCGTGGATGGGCATCGGCTCGTCCATGTGCGGTGTGGCGAACCGGCTGTCGTACGTGCTGGACCTGCGCGGCCCGAGCGTCGCGGTCGACACGGCCTGCTCCGCCTCGCTGGTCGCCATTCACCAGGCATGCCAGGCGCTCCGGCTCGGCGAGACGGACCTGGCGTTGGCCGGCGGCGTGATGTTGGTGGCCAGCCCGGCGTACCTGCTGGTGCTCGAGGCTGCCGGCGCGCTCGCACCGGACGGCCGGTCCAAGGCGTTCGACGCGTCCGCCGACGGCTACGGCCGAGGCGAGGGCTGCGGAGTCCTCGCCCTGAAGCGGCTGTCGCAGGCGCGGCGCGACGGGGACCGGATCCACGCGTTGATCCGGGGCAGCGCGGTCTGCCAGGACGGGCGCACCAACGGCATCATGGCCCCGAGTCAGGAGGCGCAGGAGGAGCTGGTGCGCCGGGCCTGCCGGGCTGCCGGTGTGTCGCCCGCCTCGCTCGACTACGTGGAGGCGCACGGCACGGGCACCGGGCTGGGTGATCTCGTGGAGATCGGTGCCCTGTCCACGGTTGCCGGGGCCGACCGTTCACCGGATGCTCCGCTGCTGGTCGGCTCGGTCAAGACCAACATCGGGCACCTGGAGGCCGCCTCCGGTGTCGCCGGCCTGATCAAGATGGTGCTGTCGATGCAGCACGGCGCGATCCCGGCCACGCTGTCCGCCACCGTGCCGAACACCGAGATCCCCTGGGAGACCTCCGGCCTGTCCGTGGTCGACAGGCTGACGCCGTGGCCGGACAACCCCGGCCCCCGCCGGTCCGGCACCGGCAACTACGGCTACGGCGGCACCATCGCCCACGTCATCATCGAGGAGGCTCCGCAGGAGCCGAGCGCCGTTGCGCAGCCGAGCGCCCCGACGAGTGTCGACGAGCGCGAGCGGGTCTATCCGCTCTCCAGCGCGACCCTCGCCGGCGTCGCCGCGAACGCGGGTGCGCTGGCCGACTGGGTGGAGCGTTCCGACGCGGACCTCGCCGACATCGGTCACACGCTGGCCCACCGCCGGCAGCCGCTCAACGCCCGCGCCGCGGTCGTCGCCACGGACCGCGCCGAGCTCGTCAACCGACTCCGCAAGCTCGCCACGGGCACGGCTGCCGCGGGCGTGGCCACCGGTACGGTCGCGCGTGGCGCCGCCGCCGACGCGGTCTGGGTGTTCTCCGGGCACGGGGCGCAGTGGGTCGGGATGGGCCGGGAACTGCTCGACAGTGAGCCGGCGATGGCCGAGACGATGGCTGAGCTGGCACCGGTGTTCCGCGCCGAGCTGGGCTTCGATCCCCGCGTAGCCCTGCTGGAGGACGACTTCACCGAGGTCGACCGGGTGCAGGCGATGACGTTCGCGATCCAGGTGGGGCTCACGCGGATCTGGGAGAGCTACGGCCTGCGTCCGGCGGCGATCGTCGGGCACTCGATCGGCGAGATCGCGGCCGCGGTCGCGGCCGGCATGCTCGACCTTCCGCAGGCGGCACACCTGGTCTGTCGCCGGTCCCGGTTGCTGCGCCGGGTCGCCGGCCAGGGCGGCATGGCGATGGTCAACCTGCCGTTCGACACGGTCACGGCCCGGCTGGCCGACGTCCCCGAGGTCGCGGCGGCGGTCGCGGCGTCCCCCACGTCGACGGTGATCAGTGGCCCGTCCGCACTTGTCGACGAGATCGCCGACCGCTGGCGGACCGAGAACCTGGTCGTCCGCCGGGTCAACTCCGACGTCGCCTTCCACAGCCCGCAGATGGACGGGTTGGTCGACGACCTGCGAGCCGACCTCGCCGACCTGGTCAGCCGGCCGGCCACCGTGCCGGTGTACACCACCGCCCTGACCGATGTGCGCTCCACGGCGGGGCGGTCGGCCGACTACTGGGTGACCAACCTGCGCAACCCGGTGCGCTTCGAGCACGCGATCCGCGCCGCGGTCGACGACGGGCACCGCGTCTTCCTGGAGATCTCCGCACACCCGATCGTGCAGCACTCCGTCATCGACATCCTCGCCGTGGTCGGTGTCGAGGACGGCGTCATCGCGCACAGCCTGCGCCGGGAACGCCCGCAGCGACAGACCCTGCTGGAGAACCTCGGCGCCCTGCACTGCGCGGGCGTGCCGGTTGACTGGGCGAGCCTGCAACCCGGTGGTGACCTCGTCGACGCCCCGACCAACGCGTGGCAGCACCGTCGATACTGGCTCGACAGCGCCCGGCCCGCGGCGGCCAACCTCGAACACGACGTCGAGACCCACACCCTGCTCGGGGCCCGTACCGCCGTGCAGGGCACCACGCCCGTGCTGATGTGGCGGACGTTCCTCGACGACACCAACCGGCCGTACCCCGGCGGGCACGCGGTGCTGGGCACCGAGGTGATCCCTGCGGCGGCGACACTCAACACGCTGTTCCAGGCGGCCGAGAACGCGCCGCTGCGCGACGTCGCGTTGCGGGTGCCGATCGGCGTGCTGGTGCCCCACGAGATCCAGGTCGTCCGTCAGGACGGCACCGTGCGGCTCAGTTCCCGGCTCACCACACAGCAGGACGACAAGTCCTGGCTCACCCACGCCAGCGCCGAGATCGCCGACGCGGCGCCGACGGCCGAGCGGGTCGACCCGGAGACGCTGCGCGCCGCGCACCCGGAGACGCTGGACCCCTCCTGTGTCTGGGACCGGCTGGCCGCGATCGGGGTGGTCGGTATCGGTTGGCCCTGGGAGGTCGAGGCCGTACGCCGACACCCGTCCGGGATGCTCGCGACAGTCGTCGCGGACCCCACCGGCGGCCAGTCAGAACGGACCTGGGCCTCGCTCACCGATGCCGCGCTCTCGGTGGCGCCGGTCATCTTCCCCGGCGACCCGCTGTTGCGGATGCCGGGCTGGCTGACCGAGGCCACGCTGGTGTTGCCGCCGCCACCGAAGGCGTTGATCGCGGTACGGCTGATCGCCGGGTCCGACGACGAGGTGGAGGTCGACGTCGAGGTGCGGACCCTCGACGGGGACCTGGCCGCCCGGTTCACCGGCGTCCGGTTCGGGGCGGTGCGCAAGGAGGTGCTCATCGATCTCGGTCCCGAGGAGGAGCAGACCGCCGAGGAACAGGTCTGGCAGACGCTGTCCGGTCCGGAGTTGCGGGACTTCGTGCTCACCGCGGTCCGCGAGGTGGCCGCCGGTGAGGTACGCATTCCGTTGGAGGACCTCGACGTGCACCGGCCGCTGGCGGAGCTGGGCGCGGACTCGCTGATGACGGTGGCTATCCAGCTGCGGTTGGAGCGGCGGTTCCGCACGCCGGTCCCGTCGACGCTGCTGTGGAACCGACCGACCGTGGCGGCGGTCGCCGAGTACCTGACCGACGAACTGACCACCGACGTCAAGTAGCAGTCACAGAGGGGAACGACCACCGTGCCCGAGCCTGATCCGCAGAGCAGGATGATGGCGATCCTGCATGCGCCGCTGATCACGCAGATGGTGGTCGCCGTCGCCGAGCTGGGCATCGCCGACCAGCTCGCCGACGGGCCCCAACCGGTCGAGGTACTGGCCGCGAAGGCCGACGCCCGTCCGGAGGCCCTGCACCGGATTCTGCGGGCGCTGGCCGGCGTCGGTGTGGTCGCGCAACCGGCGCCGGGCGTCTACGGCCCGACGCCGTTGCTCGACACCCTCCGCACGGACGCGCCGGGCTCGCTTCACGCGTGGGCCCGGTTGTGGGGGCTGCCCGAGCGTCAGGCAGCCCTCACGGCCCTCACGCTCGGCCTGCGCGACGAACGTCCGCCGTTCGAACAGATCTACGACCTGTCCTGGTGGGCCCACCTCGAACGGCGACCCGAGCAGGCGGCGGTCTTCCGCGACGCGATGGGTGACCTCTCCCGCCAACTCCACGCCCAGGCGGTCGCCGCGTACGACTTCTCCGGTGTGCGCCGGGTCTGTGACGTCGGCGGTGGCACCGGCAGTCTGGTGGCCACTCTGCTGAGGTCCTACCCGACGCTGACCGCGGTGCTCCTGGACCGGCCGGCGGTCGTCGCGCACGCCGACGCGGTGCTCGACGCGGCCGGTGTCGCCGACCGGGTGACCGTCGAAAGCGGGGACTTCTTCACCGCGGTGCCCGGCGGCGCCGACGCGTACCTCCTGTCGATGATCCTGCACGACTGGACCGACGAGCAGGTCGTCACCGTGCTGACAAACGTGCGCCGGGTGATCGACCCGAACGGCCGCCTCTTCGTCGTCGACGCCGTCATCCCGGAGGACGACCAGCCGCACGACGGCAAGCTGCGCGACATCATCATGCTCGCGCTGCACCCGGGGCGCGAGCGCACCGAGCGCGAGTTCGGGGCGGTGTTCGACCGCGCCGGATTCCGGCTCGCCGAAACACGCGAGGTCTCGGCCTCGACCGGTCTGCTCGTCGCCGTCCCCGTGTAGCGCTCAGGAGAACCGATGACCACAGAACAGGACAACCGACTGCCGCCGTCCGACGTGCGTCAGCAGTGGGACACCGTGCCGTACCCGGCTGCCGCCGCGGACAGGTATCGCGCCGAGGGTCTGTGGCAGCCACGCACGATCCCGGGGGCGCTGCGGGAGACCGTACGCGCCCACCCGGACCGCATGGCCGTCGTCACGCCGGGCGTTCGGTGGACGTACGCGGACCTCGACCGGCACTCCGACGCGATCGCGGCGGGTCTGCTGGATGCCGGGTTACATCCGGGCGAGTCGGTGATCCTGCAGATCACCAACAGCGCTCTCGCCGTGGCCACCTGGTACGGCCTGCTCAAGGCCGGCCTGATCCCGGTGTGCACGCTGGCGATCCACCGGCGCCACGAGATCGAGGAGATCGCGCGGCAGACCCGCGCCTCGGCCCATCTGGTGCAGGCCGACCTGCGCGGCTTCGACCTGGTGGCGTTCGCCGACGAGATCCGCCGGTTGGTGCCGAGCATCCGTTTGCTGGCCACCATCGGGCGTCGTCCCGGCGCATCCGGTCAGGAACGGATCGAGGATCTCGTCGACCGCCCACTGTCCGACGCACAGGCGGCCCGGCTGGCGCAGATCGACGCGAACACCGACCTCGACGCGCCCGCCGTCCTCCAGCTCTCCGGTGGCACCACCGGCGTACCCAAGGTGATCCCCCGGCTGCACCCGGAATACTGGTACAACGCGGTCGCCACCGCCCGCTGGTGGGGTTTCACGCCGCAGGACCGGCTCGGGTTCGGCCTGCCCCTGGTGCACAACGCCGGCGCCACCAACGCGGTGCACGCCGCGCACTCGGTGGGCGCCGCGCTGCTGCTCGCCACACCCGTCGCCGACGATCTGCTGGCCCTGATGGACGACGAGCGGGCCACCTGGTTCATGAGCCCGCCGGGCCTGATGAACGAGTACCTGCGGCATCCGCGGTTCGACGGCGCCTTCGCCAGTGTCCACAACTGCGTGCTGACCGCGGCGAAGGTGTCCCGGGAGCTGTTCGACGCGATCGAGGCGCGCGGGGTGCACGTCACCCAGGCGTTCGGGATGACCGAGGGGTTGTTCCTGTTCACGCCCCGCGACGCGTCGCCGCAGGTGCGCGCCACCACGGTGGGCGTGCCGATCAGTCCGCTGGACGAGGTGGTCGTGCTGGAGCCCGGCACACTGCGGCCGACGCCACCGGGGGAGATCGGTGAGCTGTGCGCGCGGGGTCCGTACACCGTGCCCGGCTATCTCGGCGTCCGGGTCGGCACCGACTCGGCGTTCACGCCCGACGGGTTCTACCGCAGCGGCGACCTGGTCCGCGCGCACCACCTGGACGGTCTGGTCGCCTACTCGATCGAGGGCCGGGTCAAGGACCTGATCAACCGGGGCGGCGAGAAGGTCAACGCCGAGGAGGTGGAGCGGATCCTGCTCGGTCACGAGTTGGTGCTCGACGCGGCGTTGGTGGCGATGCCGGACGAGCGGCTGGGGGAGCGCGCCTGCGCCTACCTGGTGTGTCGCCCGGGCGGACCGCTGCCGACGCTCGACGACATCCGGGACTACCTGGAGGAGTTCGGCCTGGCCCGGTTCAAGTGGCCGGAGCGGATCGAGTTCGTGGACGCGTTGCCGCGTACCCCGATCGGCAAGATCTCCAAGCAGTGGCTCCGCGAGGACATCGTGCGTCGCCTGGGTGGCACGCCCACCTGACACCCGCAGCACCCGAAGGCCGGCCGTACTGACGTACGGCCGGCCTTCGTCGTCGTGTCCGCCGGAGAGTCGGATCTGAGTAGAAAGTGGCTTTGATGGCAAAATGCCGGTCGTGGCTCCGACCTACAGGGTGAGGGGCACGCTTCGAGTGCCATGACGACCGGGTAGGAGGCAGACGATGAGCGATCTTCAGAAGCAGGTGCAGGTGCTGGTCGACGGGCTGGTGGACGACAGCGTCGAGGACGGCGTGCAGGTCGCCGTCTATCGCAACGGTGACCTGGTGGTCAACGTGGTGGCAGGGGTCGCGGACACGGCTGCCGGCCAACCTGTTCGTCCGGACACCCTCTTCTACTCGGCGTCGACGGGTAAGGCCGCGGCCTCCACCGTGGCGCACGCGTTGGTCGACGACGGTGTGTTCGACTACGACACCCGGGTCGCCGACCTCTGGCCGGAGTTCGCCGCGCACGGCAAGGGCGAGGTGCGGATCCGGCACGTACTGACACATTCGGCCGGTGTGCCGGCAGTCCCCGCGGACACCACGATCGAGCAGCTCACCGACTGGAACGGCATGTGTCAGCTCATTGCCGACATGGAGCCCTGGTGGGCGCCCGGCGAGCGGGTCGGCTACCACGCGGCCACCTTCGGCTACCTGATCGGCGAGGTCGTCCGCCGGGCCACCGGCAAGCCGATCTCGACAGTTCTCGCCGAACGCGTCGCCGGGCCCATCGGAATGGCCGACGAGCTGTTCTTCGGGGTGCCGCAGGAGCAACTCGGCCGGGTGGCACGACTGACCGACGACCCGGGGGGCAAAGCCGCGTTCGCCTCGATGCCACCGGAATTTCCGCTGTTCAAGGCCGTTCCACCTGCCATTGTGCCGAACGCGGACTTCGGCAACAGGAGGGACGTTCTGACCTCGGACATGCCGTTCGCCGGCACGATGAGCGCCCGGGCGATCGCGAAGATGTACGCGGCGCTCATCGGTGAGGTGGACGGCGTACGGCTGATCTCCCCGGAACGGCTGAGCGAGGCCACCACACTGGCCACCGCCGGCCTCGACGACGAGATGACCGGCGGCACCTCGACCTGGGCGCTCGGCTACTGCCTGGGCTGGCCGGGCACCTCCGACCCGTCGGACCGACCGACGGTCTTCGGCATGGTGGGCATCGGCGGCAGCGCCGCGTTCGCCGACCGGGCGACCGGAGTCACCGTCGCGGTGACCAAGAACCGGTTCAACCCGATCGAGATGAACATCGTGCAGCGGGTCACCGAACTCGCCGACGAGGCGTTCGTCTGAGCCCTCGGGACACCGGCCCACTCACGGGAAAAGTGGAGAAGCCCGTGAATCGATGACACATTTGGCGGCGCGGCTCCGACTGCACTATGAAGGGTGCCGATCCGGCACAGCCTCTTCGAAGGAGTTCTTCCGTGAAGTACATCCTGTTGATCCACGCGAACCCCGCAACTGTCACGGGACGGTCCGAAGCCGAGACCATGAAGGTCTACGCCGAGATCGACGCCATCACCAAGGAGCTGTCCGAGTCCGGTGAGCTGATTGGCGGCGAGGTCCTGGCCGACGTGTCGCAGTCGAAGGTCGTCCGCGTCACCGGCGGCGTCCCGGTGACCACCGACGGCCCGTTCGTCGAGGCCAAGGAGCACCTGGCCGGCTACCTGATCGTCGAGACCGACAGCGAGCAGCGCGCGATCGACATCGCGGCCCGGTGGCCGGACGCCAGTGAGGGCGGCGCCATGGAGGTCCGGCCCATCATGGACATCGGCGGAACCGAGATGTGAGGTGGGGCTGCGGGCCGGGCCACCCCGCTGTGGCCCGGCCCGCGCCCCTGCCGACGCCGCTGGTCAGTCCGGCAGCCCACGGACGAACGTCCGCAGGTCGGTGACCAGGAGGGCCGGCTGCTCAAGGGCGGGGAAGTGACCGCCCCGGTCGTACTCCGACCAGTGCGCGAGCGTCGGCAGGATGCCCTCCGCGAAGCGCCGCACCGGTCGTACCGCGTCCTCCGGGAACGCCGCCACGCCGACCGGCATGGCCAGCGGCCACGGGCCGCCCCAGGTCCGCGCGAAGTCGGCGTCGCGGTGCGTCGACTCGAAGTAGAGCTGCGCGCTCGACCCCGCGGTCGCCGTCAACCAGAAGATCGTGACCGTGGTGAGGATGTGCTCGCGGCTGATCGCGTCCTCCGGTGCCTTGTCGGCGGCGGACCACTCCTTGAACTTCTCCACGATCCAGGCGAGCTGCCCGACCGGGGAGTCGGTGAGTCCGTAGGAGAGCGTCTGCGGTCGCGTCGACTGGATCTTCTGCCAGCCCATGCCGTCCTGCTGGAAATCCAGCGCGAAGCCCAGTTTCGCTTGGTCGGCGGGGCTGAGTTCGCCGAACTCGGTGAAGTCCGGCGGCGGGAACGTCACGCACATGTTGAGGTGCACCCCGCGTACGTGCTCCGGGTCGGCCAGACCCACGCGCAGCGAGATCGGGGAGCCCCAGTCACCGCCCTGGGCCACGTACCTGTCGTAGCCGAGGTCCGCCATCAGCCTGGTCCACGCCCGGGCGACGCGCTCGGTGTCCCAGCCGGCCTGCCGGGTCGGCCCGGAGAAGCCGTACCCCGGGATGGTGGGCACGACGACGTGGAACGCGTCGGCCGCGTCGCCACCGTGAGCGGCCGGGTCGACAAGCGCGTCGATGATGTCGACGAACTCGAAGCCGGTGCTCGGCCAGCCGTGGGTGAGCAGCAGCGGCGTGGCGCCCGGCACCTGCGAGCGGACATGCAGGAAGTGCACCTGGGCGCCGTCGATCTCGGTGACGAACTGCGGTATCTCGTTGAGCCGACGCTGGGTGGCGGCCCAGTCGTAACCGGAGTGCCAGTACTCGGCCAGCTCCCGCAGGTAGCCGACCGGTACGCCACGGCTCCACCCCACGTCGGGGATCTCGTCCGGCCACCGGGTCGCGGCGATCCGTCGGCGCAGGTCGTCGATGTCGGACGGTGGAACGTCGATCTGGTACGGGCGCATCGTCCTACCTCTCGGGTTGTGGCCGGCTGACCGGGGCAGCCGCCAGGGTCTGCGCCGGCGGCGGTACGGGCCGACCGGCCTTGCGCAGCACACGGAGGATCCGGTCGGGGCGGAGCAGGCTGGTCGGCGGGTCGATCAGGCCGGCCACCCGGATGAAGCCGTTGGTCAGTTCCGCGTCGTGCACGGCGGCCCGCTGGTACCGGGCGACATAGGCGTTGATCGTGCGGACCTTCGCGGTGCGACGGCCCTGAACTCCCGCGTAACCGAGGTCGGCGCTGGCCGAGAAGTCCCACGGTGAGTCGATCTCGGCGGCGATTCTACGGAAGAACTCCCGCCAGTGCGGGATCGCGCCCTGGCGCAGAAGGTCGCCGAGCACCACCGACTCCACCGCGGCCACGGTCATGCCCTGGGCGTAGATCGGGTTGAAGCTGCACACCGCGTCGCCGAGCACCAGGAACCGCTCCGGGAACCGGGTCAGGTGCTCGTAGCGGCGTCGGACGCTCGCCGGGTAGCGGAACTGCACCGGGTCGTCGAGCGGCTCGCAGTCGGCGAGCACCTTGGCGATCTCGGGCACCGGCACCGAGCGGACGAACTCTGCGAAACCCTCCGGGTCGGTGGGCGGGTGGTCGCCGAGAATGCCGGTCAGCGACAGCTCCAGCCGGTTGTCGTCGCCGGGCAGGCGGTAGAAGAAGGCGCCGCGCGGCTGCGCCGGCGTGGCCGCCGGGATGATCGCCAGGTCGCTGCCGAACGGGTCGTACGGCGCCTGGTAGTGCCGCGTCGTGTAGGCGAGGTCGATCTTCACCTTGTCTTCGGTGGGTCGCGCGTACCCCAGCTCCGCCAACCAGGCCGGCGTGCGCGAGCCCCGGCCGGTGGCGTCGATGACCAGGTCGGCGTCGAGCACCTCGGGAGCGCTGCCGGGGGTCTGCGCCTGGATCCGCGCGCCGGTCACGGTCGCGCCGTCCGCGGTGACCGCGAGCCCGAGGACGTCGCGCTTCTGCAGGAACCGGACGTTGGGAATGGCCTGCACCCGCTTGCGCAGGTGGTATTCGAGCACGGGTCGGGTGGCGGGCACCGAGAGCAGCCCGGAGGTCGACGGCTTGAGCCGCTGTCCGCCGAAGATCCACTGGATGTCGCCGTTGAAGTCACCGGGCTTGACGCCGGCGTTGACCAGGTCGGCCATCAGGCCGGGGAACTGCCGTTCGAAGATCTGCTGGCCCTTCGCGACCAGTCCGTGCGCGTGTCGACCATGCGGAACTCCCCGCCGGTACGTCGGGTTGTCCACGACCTCGTCGCGGTCGACGAGCACCACGTCGTCGAACGACTCGGCGAGTTCCTTCGCCGCGAGGAGCGCCCCGAGGCTGGCGCCGAGCACGACCACACGATCGCCCACCTTCCGGCCCATGGTCACCGCCCGCCCTCGATCGTGGTCAGTGCCGCGTCCGGCCGGGTCAGCAGCTCGCGCAGCAGGTGCAGGTAACGGTCGACGAGGTCGTCGATCGTCTTCTGGTCGAACAGGTGGGCGCTGAACCCGATCGCGCCGACGATGTCGTCGGACGGGCCGAGATGCAGCGACCAGAGGATGCCGTCGGGCATGTCGGAACCGACCGGCTGGGAGATGACCCGCCGCCACACCGCCGAGTACTCCAGGTCGCCCACCCGCTCGCGCTCCATCACGAACGGCGGCTGGATGACCTGGAAGAGGCAGGGCACGACGCCGGGCCCTACCGACGCCATCAGCTCGGGCGCCTCCTGCAGGACGTGCAGCAGCGGGACCTCGTGGGAGTACGCGCCGAGGCAGGTGGCGCGGGTCCGGGTGACCACGTCGCGGAAGGTGGTGGCGTCGGACAGGTCGGTCCGCAGCGGAACGAAGTTGAAGAACGAGCCGACCGTCTCCTGGAACCGACCGTGCCCACGTCCGGGAGTGAACGTCGGCACGGTCAGGTCGGTGCTGCCGGTCCAGCGGCTCGCCAGCACGTAGAAGGCTGCCAACAGCACCATGAACGGTGAGGTGTGCGTGTCGGCCGCGAGGGCCGTGGTCGCCGACCGGAGCTCGGCGTCGGTGACGAAGCGGTGCCAGGTGGTGGTCGGCACGGTGTCGGCCGCCAACTCCCGGTCCGCCGCGGTCACCATGATCCGCCCGCCGGCCAGCTTGTCCCGCCAGTACTCACGGGCCGCCGTCAGCCGTGGACCGTCCGCCTCGTCGTGCTGGGCGGCGATGTAATCGCGGTACTGCGGGGCCGTGCCCGCGGTGGGCGTCTCCCCAGCGGCCCGCTGGGCGTACGAGCGAGCCAGGTCGCGCAGGATGATCTGCATCGACCAGGCGTCGGCCGCCGAGTGATGCGTGGTCAGGATCAGCACCGAGTCCGTCTCGTCGAAGCGCCCCAGCGTGGCCCGCAGCAGGGGCAGGTCGTGCACGTCGAGCGTGCCGGCCTCGATCTCGTTGATCAGCTCCTCGGCGCGGCGCTCGCGGTCGGCGGGGTCGACCCCCGGCAGGTCGCGGACGTCCACCTTCGGCGAGGTCACCGGCAACACCCGCTGCCCGTGCTCGCCGTCGCGCAGTACCGACGTCCGGAGGGCCTCGTGCTGCCCGATCACGTCCGCCAACGCCAGTTCGAGGGTGTCCACATCGACCCGGCCGTGCACTCGCCAACCGTCGGCGATCAGGTAGTGCGGACCGAACGGGCCGGTGGTCTCGCCCGTGTCGAACAGTAGGAGGAACTCCTGCTGCAGGGAGAGCGGGAGATCAGCGGTCGCCGGGGGTGGTTGTTGCGAGATGGTCATGAGCGCGCTCCTCACGGGAGATTGGGCGGGGTCAGTCCACGACGAACTGACGCGGCCCGGGCGGACCCGCCCGCAGGCCGAGGCAGTCGGCGTTGTAGTCGTCGAGCAGGCGCTGGGCCTGCTCGGACGCACGGGCAAAGCGGCCCGACGGGTCCGCGTCGTGCAGCAGGATGTCCTCCATCGCGTGCGTCATCAGGCCCTGGATGCGGGGAAACTCGCCGAGTACGGCCCCCCGCGCGGCAGGTGAACCGTCGGTCGCCAGCAACTGCTCGATGGCGACCCTCTGATGTGGCCGCTCGTCGAACCAGCCGTCACCGGCCAGCAGGTCGATGGCCGTCGTGGTGACCGGGATGAACCAGGTCGCCTTGTGCCGCTCGGCGACGGCCCGCGGGTTGAGCAGGTGTTGCAGGAACGCGAGCGCGCCGTCCCGGACCGCCGGCTGCACGCTGTCGGTGAGCCAGATCGCGTCACCGCCGACGATGTTGCCCGCGTAGCGGACCTCGCCGTTGTGCGGCATGCGGCCGACCTCGACCGTGAAGCCGTGGTCGCGGCCGGCCTGGATCAGCCACTCCGCCTCGACCGAGGAGCTGAGGACGAACGCCACCCGCTGCTCGGCGAACGCGGCGAAGTTCTCCTGCCAGGCCCGGCCGGTGTTCTCGCCGTACGCCTGCCCGCCGGTGTAGTGGTAGTGACCGTCGCGGTACAGACCGCGCCACCACTGCGCGAAGGCCACCATCTCCGGCACGGCGAGGTCGACCTTCTCGGCGCGACCGTCGCGGCCGTTGGCGTGGTCGGCGAGCAGGCCACCCTGCTGGGCGACCGCCTGCTGGAAGATCCATCCATGGTTGGGCCAGGTGATCGCCGGCCCGCCGGTGTGCGCGCTGACCGCCTTGCAGGCGGCCGTCACCTCGGCCCACGTGGTCGGCAGCGCGGTCACTCCCGCCGCCGCGAGCAACGTGGTGTTGGCGTACAGCAGAGTGGTCGAGACCAGCGGGGGAGCCGCGAGCAGCAGGCCGTCCGCCGAGTAGTACCCCCGTGCCGGGGCCACGATGTCGTCGGTGACCACCGGCTCGCCGAGCACTGTGGTGCGCTCGGCGAGCGTCGTCGCGACCGGCCGGAACAACGGTGCGCCGTGGACGTCGCGCATGTCCCGGGCCAGTTGCGTGGAGGTGTGGAAGTACTGAACGAGGGCCGGCGCGGCACCGCGGCGGGCCGCGGCGTCCACATCGGCGGGCAACGTCTTGTAGCTCGACTCACGAACCCGGATCCGGTAGTCGGGGTGGGCGTCGTGGAAGCTCGCCGCCAGGGCCCGGATCCCGCCCACGTAGTCGGGCACGGCCGGGTAACTGGGCAGCCAGATGTCGATGCTGATGGGCTCGGCGTCCGTCCTCACGCAACAGTCCTCCGGCATCTCGATGGGGGGTCGCCCAAAGGTTGCCCGCCGATGCGGGGAGCGGTCATCTCCGCGAGTGCTACGCCGTGCGGTGGGTGGTGACTGCGCACGACGGAAGTCGTCCCGAGCACCTGTTGGCGGCGGAACGTGGGTACGCCGGAAAGACATGTCGAAAACCGCGCGTCGGCTTCGACATGGCGGTAGAGGGGCCTCGGGGCGTCGAAGACCGCCGTCGCAGGCTCATGAGGCCGAGAAGGGATCGACACGATGGATAACTCCACGTCGGCGCCAGCGAACGACCTGGCGGGACGTAAGGAATGGATCGGGCTGGCGGTGCTGGCGCTGCCGGCGATGCTGGTGGCGATGGATATCGGAGCGCTGTTCCTGGCGCTGCCGCATCTCAGCGCGGACCTCGGCGTCAGCAGCGTGGAACAGCTGTGGATCATCGACATCTACGGCTTCCTGCTGGCCGGCTTCCTCCTCACCATGGGCACCCTCGGTGACCGGGTCGGGCGCCGTCGACTGCTCATGATCGGCGCCGTCGCCTTCACGGTGGCGTCGGTGCTCGCCGCGTACGCCAACAGCGGCACCACCCTGATCATCGCGCGAGCCCTGCTGGGCATCGCCGGCGCGACCCTGTCGCCGTCGACGCTGGCGCTGATCACCAACATGTTCCGCAACGAGAAGCAGCGGGGCGTCGCGATCTCGATCTGGGCGTCCGCGCTCTTCGGTGGCACCGCGATCGGGCCGATCGTCGGCGGCGTGATGGTCGAGCACTTCTGGTGGGGCTCGGTGTTCCTGCTCGGCGTGCCGTTCATGATCGTGCTGCTGGCCACCGGGTTCGTGCTGCTGCCCGAGTACCGCGACCCCAACGCGGGCAAGTTCGACCTGTTCAGCGTGGTGCTGTCGCTCGGTGCGATCCTCCCGGTGGTGTATGGCGTCAAGGAGTTCGCCGCGAGTGACTCGGACAACCCGGCCGTCGCGGGCGGCGCGATCCTGCTCGGCCTGGTGGTCGGCTGGATCTTCATCCGCCGCCAGTCCCGGCTGGAGCACCCGTTGATCGACCTCACGATGTTCCGGAACGCCGCCTTCAGCGGCACCCTCGTCACGATGATGTTCGCCTCGGCCGCGCTCGCCGGCGTCAGCCTGATGAGCACGCAGTACATCCAGAGCGTCGAGGGCCTTTCGCCGGGCGCGTCCGGCCTCTGGCAGGCGCCCACCGGTCTGGGCATCGCGATCGGCAGCATGGCCACGCCGATGCTGATGAAGTCGCTCAAACCGGCCACCGCGATCATGATCGGGCTCGGCATCTCCCTGGTGGCGATGCTGGTGCTGACCCAGGCCGGCAGCTCCGGTTGGCTGATCGCGATCGTCGTCGCTGTCGCGCTCGTCGCGCTCGGCACCGGTCCGCTGTTCACCCAGGGCACCGGCATGGTGGTCAGCTCCGTAGCCCCGGAGAAGGCCGGCTCGGCCGCGTCGCTCTCCGAGACCAGCAACGTGTTCGGGTCGACGCTGGGCCTCGCGCTGTTGGGCAGCATCGGTGCTGCCGTCTACCGCGACCGGATGGCCGACGCGCCGTTGACCGACGTACCCCCGGAGGTTGCCGACGTTTCCCGGGAGAACGTCGCCGCGGCGACCGCCGCAGCCGACTCGCTGCCGGGCAACCTGGCCACCGCCCTTCGCGACGTCGCCGGCGAGGCGTTCACCACCGCGACGAACGTGGTGGCCGGCGTCGAGGCGCTGCTGGTCATCGCCCTGATCGTGCTGGTGGCGGTGACGCTGCGGAACAAGCCCGCCCCGCAGGCGCCCGGGTCCGACCAGACGGCGTCGTCAGCGCCTGCCTCGTCGCCTGCGTCTGCGTCGTCGTCGGAGACCGTGCCCACCACCGGTGCCGTCTAGGCCGGACACCCCGATACGCCAACGGCGGCCGCCCATCCCCCCGGGCGACCGCCGTTGGTCCGTCCGCCGCCTAGCGCAGCATCGTCGTACCGGGGCTGGCGTCGAGGCGGAACAGGCCGGTGGGATCGACGCGGGTGCGGACGCGGTCCGCCCGGTCGATCTGCTCCGGGTCGAGGTGCCGTTGCGGCTGCTGCCAGCTCTCCACGAACGTCGGCGCGGTGCGACCGGTGTCCCAGGGCGCCAGCGCCGCCCGGACGACGGCGCAGTGTTTTTCGATCGTCGCGGTGGCCTCGGGGCCGTCCGGGATCGCGTTGCCCAGGTACGAGTAGCGGGCGTCGTAGTGGTCGAGCGCCCCACCCCGCGGGTCCGGCACTGCCAACGCCCCACCGAGCTGGCGCAGCTCCGCCGTGATCAGCGGCGATCCCGAGCCAGTCGCCGCCAGGAAGGCGGCCGACGCCCGCTCGTCGAGGTCCGCGAGCAGCAGATGGTCGCCGACGATCGGCACCGGCTCGTCCGGCCCGAGCTGGGCGCGGACCACCTCGGCCGGCGTACACGGCAGCCACGACTCGACCACCGGGGCGGCCACCGCGCGCAGCTCGTCAAGCAGCTCGGTCAGCCCGCTCGGCGCGTCGTCGGCTCGCACCTCGGTCGCCGCCACCCCGATCATCGTTCCGCTCCTCAGCTCGACCGGCACCATGGGTACGTCCGGCAGGTTGAGCACCTGGAACGCGCTGGTGACCTCCCACGGCGCGGTCGCGGCCCAGCGGGTCCACCGCCTCAGCAGCTCCGCCGCGTGCACCACCGGCCAGTACGCCGAACCGGTGACCACCGGCCGGGCCGGGAACAGCCGTATCTCGACCGCGACGACCACCCCGAACCCACCGCCGCCGCCCCGCAGGGCCCAGAACAGCTCCGGGTCGTGGTCGGCGTCGACGCGGTGCAGCTCACCGTCGGCGGTGACCAGGTCGAGGGCCGTCACACTGTTGGCCGCGAGCCCGACCAGCCGCCCGTAGACACTGACGCCTCCGCGCAGCAGGTAGCCGACCGCGCCGACATCTGCCGACGAGCCGTGCGGCGCGGCCAGTTCGTACGGTGCCGCCGCGTCGACGACGGCGCCCCAGCGGGTGCCGGCGGGAATCAACGCGGTACGGCGCACCGGGTCGATCTGCACCCCACCGTCCATCTCGGTACGCACCAGCACCGACCCGCTCATCTCCCGCGCCGCCGCGGCGCCGTGGCCGGTGCTGTGCACCCGCACCGGCATGCACGTCGTCCGGGCGTACGCGAGCACGTCCCGCAGCTCAGCGAGGGTGCGCACGGTACGCGCCGCGGCCGGCCGCGGTGCTCCGTGCAGATTGAACACAGTCGTGGCGTGCTCGTAGGCCGGATCGTGGGGGAAGTACACCTCGCCTGCCATCGTGGCTCCCTGGGTGGTGTGGACCGCTCAATCGGGCAGCCGCACCGACAGACCGTGCCGGAAGACGTCCCGGGGGTCGTAACGGCGCTTGACCCGCTGGAGGCGGGGATAGTTGTCCTTGAAGTAGAGGGTGTGCCAGGGCACGCCGGAGGTGTTCCACTCCGGATCGGCCAGGTCGACGTCGGGGTAGCTGATGTAGGAGCCGTCACTGACGTCGCCGGACACCGGGACACCGCCGCTCTCGGCGTAGACGTCCCGGTAGAACGCGCGGACCCAGGCGGTGTTGACGGCGTCGTCGTCGGGTGACTGCCAGGCGCCCGCGCTGTACGACGCCTTCACCACGCTGTCCCGCTGTGCCGCGGCGGTGGCGTCCGATGGCACCGCGTTGACCTGTCCGCCGAACGCGGTGAGCACGATGCCGGCCGCCGGGTTGGCGTACTCCGGGTCGGCCAGGTAGCGGAAGATCGTGGCCAGTTGCTTGTCGGTGTAGCCCCGGCGCAGATAGCCGGCCTTGTTCTTGTAGCGCCCCTTCGGGTCGCTGGGCCAGCTGTACGAGGGCATCCAGGTCGCCATCCAGTCGACCACGTCCCGGTCGACCGACCGGGGGGTCAACCCGGTGCCGTCCCCGATCGCCGCGAGCTGGTTGTCGAGCATCTGGGCGGCACCCTCGACCGCGTCGTCGACCACCGCGGTGAGCGCCACGATGCCGGCCGAGCGGTGCATGACGATGAGGTTGCTCCACAGTTGGATCTCCGGTGCGTCGACGGCGCTGTGCCGCTCCAGCCAGCCGCAGTAGTTCGCGATCAGTCGGGTCAGCGCGTCCTCGGTCATCCCGTCCCACGACCACAGCACGTCGCAGCGGCGGATCCGGCGGGGCGCCGTGGGCAGCAGACGCGACGGGTCGTCGGAGTCGACTCCCGGGCTGCGCAGCCAGAACCGGGTGACCACGCCGAAGCTGCCGCCACCGCCGCCCGCGGTCGCCCACCACAGGTCGTGGTGCGGGTCGTCGGGCTCCCGGGTGGCGACCACCACGTCGACGGTGCCCGACTCGTCGACGACGACCACCTCCACCGCGTACAGGTGGTCGACGACCAGTCCGTCGCGGCGGGACAGGTGACCGTAGCCGCCGCCGGTGATGTGGCCGCCGACGCCGACCTCGAAGCAGGTGCCGCCGGGAATCGTGACGCCCCAGGTGTCGTACAGGATCGGGTAGAGCGCCCCGAGGGTGATGCCGGCCTCGACCATGATGGCCCGCCGCTGCGCGTCGTAGGACACCGCGCTCATCGGCGCAAGGTCGATCAAAACCTGGATCTCGGGGTTGGCGAAGAAGTCCTCGAAGCAGTGGCCGCCGCTGCGCACGGCCACCCGCCGTCCCGAGTCGACGGCCTCCCGCACGGCGGCGGCGACCTCGCTGGTGGTGCGGACCTGACGGACGTAGTCGGGGCGGCCGGTGAAGCGGTGGTTGTATCCCTCGACGAGTGCGGCGTAGCGCGGGTCGTCGGGCAGGATGTCGGTCATGTGGGTGGGTCCCTCCGCTGGGCGACGACCATCAGACCCTCACATCCGCCGGCCGGTGGACGCATCTCTGATCGTGCGAACAGGACGGCCGCCCCACCGACAGCGGGCGGGGCGGCCGCTTCGTCCACCACGTCGGACGCGCTCAGGTCCGGGCGGGGCTCTCGAGCACCGCCGGGTCGGCGTCCGGGTCGGTGAGCAGGATGTGGGGGTCCTCCATCTCGTACCAGCCCACGCCCGGCGGGCAACGGTCGTAGCCGAGCAGGCGCTGGACCTCCTCGGGGAGCGTGAGGACGACGTCGCGCGGCACCGCCAGGAACTGGTTCTCCTCCTGCCGCAGGTTGCCGAGGTCGTAGGAGACGGTGAGGCTGGTCCGCGGCTCGGTGGAGACGTTGCCGCCGCCGCCGTGGTAGACGCCGCCCAGCCAGAGCAGCGCCGACCCGGCGGGCATCGCGGCCGGGATCGCCTCGTTGTAGCGCGGGGCACGCTCGTCGTCCCAGTGATGGCTGCCCGGGATCACGAGGGTGGCGCCGTTCTCCTGGGTGAACTCGCTCAGCGCGAGCATCAACTGCACCCGCGTCGTCGGGCCCGGGTGTCGACGCAGGTGCAGCGAGTCGTCGCGGTGCAAAGGCTGACGCCCCTGCCCCGGGTCGATCTGGATGGCCTGGGTCGCGCTGATCTGGATGTTGGGCGTCATCTCGATGCGGGCCTGACCGACCCACATGTGCACCGGCTTCTCCATGATCTGCCGCGCCGCGCCCAGATACAGCGGGTGCAGGAAGATCGGGGTCAGATGGCTGGTACGCCGGAACAGCGACGAGACCCGTCGGGTCAGGTGACCGTCGTACCCGCTCTTGCTGTAGCGCGTGCCGTCGAGCAGGGGGCCCAGGTCTTCCCAGAGGCCGTCGAGCGTGGCCTGGTCGACGAAGTTCTCGATGATGATGCAGCCGTCGCGCTCCAGCACGGTGACCACGTCGTCGAGGGGGGCATCGGACGTCACCCGGACGAACTCCACCATGGTCGGACTACCTTCCTCGGACTTCGGCCTTCGCGACGATGTCGCGCGTGAAAGTGGCCAGGTTCGGGTCTTCGAAGAGGTCACCGAGGTCCATCTGGACGCCGATCTCCTCCTGTACGCGGGCGACGATCCGCACGGCGGAGATGGACTGCCCGTTCAGCTCGAAGAACGTTCCGTCGGTCCGGCCGGCGGGTACGTTGAGAACGTCCCGCCAGATGGATTCGACCTGCTTTTCGATATCGGTGACGGTCAGCGTGCCGGGTGGGTCGATCGGCATGGGAATCCTCCCGAGATAAGAGCTGATGGTTGCCGCACGGGTCGGCCGGCGAATTCGGCGACCCTCACCGCATATGATGTCGGTGATATCGCCGAATGTGTTCTTCGCTATTGCGCTATCGTCGGGCGCATTCGAATGAGCCCAGACAAAAGGACGGCCGGGCCCGGAGCGATTGCCGCATCCGAGCCCGGCCGCGCCGGTGCCCCTGTTACAGGTACTGCGTGTTTGGCCCCATTCCGCACAGAATCCGGCCGTACAGTTCGAGGTTGGTGTTGGGGTGCATGATCGCGTGCAGGTTCAACGTCTGCACGTCGCGCTGGATCCGCTGGATCGGCACATGCTGGTAGACCGACGATCCTCCGCTCGCCGTGCGGAGCACGTCGACGGCGTCCTTGGCCGCCTGGCAGGCGGCACCGAGGTCGAGGCGCGCCTTGGCGCGCTCCTCGAGCGTCCACTCCTCGCCCGACTTGCCCTTGCGGTCCACCCGGTCGGCGGCCCGGTACTCGTGGAACTCGGCTTGGTCGATCTTGATTTCGGCCTCGGCCACCTGGAGGTGGGTCAGCGGCGCCTGGCTCTGGTCGGGATAGTCGGTATAGGTGATCTTTCGGCCGGGGAGCCGCTCGAAGAACGCCTCCTTGGCGGCGCGGGCCAGGCCCAGCGCGGTCGCGCCGACGGTCGCGCAGGCCACCGGCATGAACGGGCCACCCCACATGGTGGTGTTCGGGTCCTGCTGCAGCGGGTGCTGACCCATGATGATCGGGACCATCGACATGACGCGCTCCTCGGGCACGAACACGCCGTCGGCGACCGTCGAGACGCTGCCGGAGCCGCGCAGGCCCGACGTGTGCCAGTCGTCGATGACCTGCAGGTCGGCCATCGGGACCAGGGTCATGATCGGTTCGTAGCCCCCGTCGGGGGTGGGCCGAACGGCGGCGTTGGTGTTCCACTGGCTCTGCGTCGCGCCGGTGTTGAACGACCACTTGCCGTTGAGCAGGTAGCCGCCCTCGGTCGGGACGGCCATCGCGGTCGGGCTGAGGATGCCGCTGATCCGGACCGACGGGTCGGCGAAGACCTCCTCCCGCACCGAGTCCGGGAAGAGGCCGGTGACCCAGCTGCTGATGTGCCAGACCGCCACGGTCCAGGCGGCTGAGCCGTCACCGCGGGCCAGTTCGGCGATGACCTCGACGACGGCGCGAGTGTCGGACTCGTAGCCGCCGAACCTCTCGGGCACCCGCATCCGCAGGATGCCCGCGTCACTCAGCGCCTCCACGACCTCGTCGTGCAGTCGGCGATTGTCCTCGCTCCACTGGGCGTGCCGGGCCAGTAACGGCACCAGCTCCGCGGCCGCGCGGACGAGGTCGGCGCGGGGCGGAGCGTCGGTGATCGACATCGATCCTCCTCGAAAGGGTTGGGGAGTCCGTGAATTGCGCGTCGGAACTGACGGCGGACGCCCAACTGACCCTTGCACCACCGCTGCCGCCGCGCATCTTCCGGAGTGCGCTGCTCCCGGCCGGGGCAAGAGCCGAAGCGGCGCAATATGGAAGGTGCGCCGTTCCGGTTCGGACAGGTGATATTGACTTCCGTCGTAGCGGACTTGGCTGCGCCCGTCGTCGAAGGGGTTTCCGACATGGAACGGTTCCGGGTGGACATTCTTCAGGAGGACGTGGACGATCTCCGCCGCCGCCTGCGGGAAACCCGCTGGCCCGTGCTCTTCGACGCCGGCTGGGACCGGGGCGTGCCCGCCGACTACCTACGCGAACTCGTGGACTACTGGTGCGACGGGTTCGACTGGCGCGCGATGGAGCGGCGCATCAACGAGGTGCCACAGTTCGTCACCACCATCAACGGCGCGCCCGTGCACTTCCTGCACGTACGCTCACCGGAGCCGAACGCCACTCCGATGATCATCACGCACGGCTGGCCCGGCTCGGTGACCGAGTTCCTCGACGTGATCGGCCCGCTGACCGACCCCGTCGCGCACGGCGGGGACGCGGCCGACGCCTTCCATCTGGTGATCCCGTCGATGCCGGGATTCGGGTTCTCCGGGCCGATGCCGGCGCCCGGCTGGAACAACCTCACGGTCGCCAAGGCCTGGGCGGAGCTGATGAGCCGGCTCGGCTACGACCGCTATATCGCGCAGGGCGGCGACTTCGGCGCCGGCATCTCGTACGCGTTGGCCCAGATCGACGCGGAGCACGTCGTGGGTCTGCACCTGAACACGTTGGTGACCACGCCGGCGGCGGACGGCTCGGACGTGCTCGACGACGAGGATCGGCGGCGCCTGGCCCGCTCGCAGCGCTTCCTCGACGTGCTGGCCGGTTCGATGAAGCTGCAGGCGACCCGGCCGCACACCATCGCGTACGCGCTGAGCGACTCGCCGGTCGGCCAGCTCGCCTGGATCGTGGAGAAGTTCAAGGACTGGGCCGACGCCGGCAAGGTGCCCGAGGACGCGGTCGAACGGGACCGGATCCTGGCCATCGTCTCGATTTTCTGGTTCACCGGCACCGCCGGCTCGTCGGCGCAGTTCTACTACGAGACCGTCGACTACCTGCCGATCTCGAACCCCACCGTGCGGTACGCCCCGATCCGGCAGCCGCTCGGCGTCGCGGTGTTCCCGCAGGGTGTGTTCCTGCCGATCCGCCGGTTCGTCGAGCGCGACTTCCCGACCCTGCGGCACTGGTCAGAGTTCGACCGCGGTGGCCACTTCGCGGCCCTGGAGGAGCCCGACCTGTTCGTCGGCGACGTGCGGAAGTTCGCCCGCGTCGTGCGGGCCGGCTCGTGACCCACACCGAACCCCGGGTCGACGACTTCCGGGCGGTGGGGGAGCGGCTGCGCAACTGGGGTCGCTGGGGCCCGGACGACGAGCGCGGCACCATCAACCTCATCACACCGGAGCGGCTGGTCGCGGCCGGCCGACTGATTCGCGCGGGACGGACCTTCGACCTGGGGATCAACCTGGACGACAAGGGGCCGCAGAACGGCCGCTTCCGTAGCAACCCCGTACACCTGATGTCGGAGACCGGCGCGGAGCAGCTGTTTCCCGGTGGCTTCCGGTACGCCGACGACTTCCTGTTCATGCCGATCCAGGCCTCGTCGCAGTGGGACGCGCTGGCCCACGTCTTCTACGACGGCCAGTTCTACAACGGGTTTCCCGCCGACGAGCTGACCGTCAAGGGCGCCGCCCGCTGCGGAATCGACCGGCAGGGCAAGGGGATCGCGGGTCGGGGTGTGCTGCTCGACATCCCCGCGGTGCGCGGCGTGCCGTGGCTGGAGGTCGGCGACGTCATCACCCCCGCCGATCTGGACGCGGCCATCACCCGGCAGGGCGGCGTGGACGTCGGTCCGGGAGACATCCTGCTGGTCCGTACCGGTTGGCGGCGCAAGTTCGTCGAGCAGGGGCAGGACGCCGGATTCATGGCCGGGGAACCCGGTCTGGGGTTGGCCAGCTGCCAGTGGCTGCGGGACCGCGACGTCGCGGCGGTCTGCGCGGACAACTGGGCGGTCGAGGCGTTGCCGGGCGAGGACCCGGGCGCCTTCCTGGCCGTGCACATGGTGCTGATCCGGGACATGGGCCTGACGCTCGGCGAGATCCTCGACTTCGAGGAGCTGACCGAGGACTGCCGGGCCGACGGGGTGTGGGAGTTCTTCTTCGCGGCGCCGCCGCTCAAGATCACCCGAGCTGTCGGTTCGCCGATCAATCCGCTCGCCATCAAGTGATCCGACCACCCTGAAACGGGGAAGCCATGGGACGCCACCTCTTCACGTCCGAATCGGTGACCGAGGGTCACCCCGACAAGATCGCCGACCAGATCAGCGACGGCATTCTCGACGCGCTGCTGGCCGCGGACCCGCACAGCCGGGTCGCCGTCGAAACGCTCATCACCACAGGTCAGGTGCACGTCGCCGGCGAGGTGACCACCAGCGCCTACACCGACATCCCGACGATCGTCCGGGAGACGATTTTGGGCATCGGGTACGACTCGTCGCACAAGGGTTTCGACGGAGCGTCCTGCGGCGTCAGCGTGTCGATCGGCGCGCAGTCGCGCGACATCGCCCTCGGTGTCGACCAGGCGGGCGCCGCGCAAGGCGCGGGCGACCAGGGAATGATGTTCGGCTTCGCGTGTGATCAGACGCCGGAGCTGATGCCACTGCCGATCGCGCTGGCCCACCGGATGTCCCGCCGGCTCACCGCCGTGCGCAAGGACGGCCTGCTGCCGTACCTGCGGCCGGACGGTAAGACCCAGGTCACCATCGAGTACGACGGCAGGCGTCCGGTGCGGGTCGACACCGTGGTGGTGTCCGCTCAGCACGCCGCCGACATCTCGCTGGAGTCGATGCTGACCCCGGACGTCCGGGACAACGTGGTGCTGCCGGAACTGGAACCGCTCGACCTCGACGTGGACAACCTCCGGTTGCTGGTCAACCCCACCGGGCGATTCGAGATCGGTGGCCCGATGGGTGACGCGGGACTGACCGGCCGGAAGATCATCGTCGACACCTACGGCGGGTACGCCCGCCACGGTGGCGGCGCGTTCTCCGGCAAGGACCCGTCCAAGGTGGACCGCTCGGCGGCGTACGCGATGCGGTGGGTGGCGAAGACCATCGTGGCGGCCGGCCTGGCGCGGACGTGCGAGACCCAGGTGGCGTACGCGATCGGCGTCGCCGAGCCGGTGAGCCTGTCGATCGAGACGTTCGGCACCGAGACCGTCGCGCCGGAGCGGATCGAGAAGGCCGTGGCGGAGGTGTTCGACCTGCGCCCGGCGGCCATCATCCGGGACCTCGACCTGCTCCGCCCGGTCTATCGCGCGACGTCGGCGTACGGGCACTTTGGTCGGCAGTTGCCCACGTTCACCTGGGAGGACACCAGTCGGGCCGAGAGCCTGGCGTCGCTCGCCGCGTAGCGCCTCCGCGCCGAGAGCGTAACCCCCTCAACGCCGCAATTCGGAAGTTGAAGGTCGGAACCCCGCATTGACATACTTTTCCGAGCAGAAGGGGGCGGTCGCAGATGTCCATTCACGACACGACGAACGTGCTTCCTACCTCCGCGGCGCAGGACGGCCTCTGGTTCCTCGATCGTCTGACACCCCGGTCCCCAGCTCTGCACCGCTACCGGGCGTACCGGATCGCCGGTCCCCTGGAGGTCGCCGCGCTGCGGACGGCCTGGACGACGCTTGTCGACCGGCACGAGGCCCTGCGCCTCCGCTTCACCGAATCCGGCCACGCCGTGTTCGACGAGAGCCTGCCCGCCGCGATGTCCGTGGTGGACTGCTCGACCGGCGGACGCCAGGGCCATCCCACGGTCGAGGCGTTCCTCGCCGCCGAGGTGGCGGCCCCGTTCCTCCTCGACCGGGGCCCACTGGCCCGGCTCGCGGTGGCCCGGCTGGCCCCGCTGCGGCACTGCCTGGTGCTCGTCGTACACCAGATCGTCGCGGACGAGCCCTCGATGTCGACCCTGATCGACGAGCTGGGTCGGCACTACGCCGCGGCTCTGGGCGGCACACCGGCGCGCCCGGTCGGCACGGACGCCGCACCGCGGTTCTCCGAGCACGCGCGCGCCGCACGCGCCGTCGAGGCCGCCGCCCGACGGGCCGAGAAATGGTGGCGGGAGTCCCTCCCGCCGGCGCCGGTCGAGCTGCCCACCGACCGGTACCGGGGTGCCGACGTCGACTGGCGGGCCGGCGTGCACCACTTCGACTGGGGCGTCGAGCTGGCCACCGACGTGAACCGGCTCGCGCTCGACGCCGGCACGGTTCCGCTGGCGGTCGTGCTTGCCGCCCTGGAGGTGGTGCTGGCGCGCTACAGCGGGGAGCGCCGGATCGCGGTCGGCACCCGGGTCGGCACCCGGCTCGCGACCACGCCGGCCGGGCTGGTCGGGCCGTTCGAGAACCTCGCCCTTGTCGATGTCGACCTGACCGGCGCGCCGACCTTCCGGGAGCTTGTCGACCAGGTCGCCGGCCGTCTCGACGCGCTGTCCGACCAGCGGCACCTGCCGTTCGGCCGGCTCGTCGAACTGCTCGGCGCACCCCGGGACCCGCGCACGATCCCGCTGGTCAACGTGCTGGTCGACGAGGTAGCCGAGGAGCACTCCACCCTGCGCCTGGCGCACACCACGGCGACCCGGCAGGACATCGACCCGCCGGCGACGATTGCCGACCTGGAACTGCGGGTGGCGACCCGGCCGGCGACGATCGGCACCCTCGCCTACCGCGCCGAGCTGTTCGACGACGAATCCGTCGAACGGATCGCCAACCAGGTCCTGACCGTCCTCGCCGCCGGGGTCGCCACGCCGGACACGTCGGCGACCGCCCTGCCGATGGACCAGCCGACCCCCGCCGCCGAAGAGCTGGGCGGCGACGACCGGATCGCCGACGGGCCACCGGTCGACGTGCCGGTGCACGAACTGGTGCGACGGATCGTCGACACCCACCCGGAGCGCCTGGCGGTGCTCACCGACAGCGGCGGTCTCACGTACGCCGGGCTGTGGTTGCGGGCCCGGGAGATCGCCGCCGCCCTGCTCGCGCGGGGTGCGGGCGGACGGCCGGTGGTGGTGCGGCTCCCGTCCGGGCCGGAGCAGACCGCGGCGTTGCTCGGGGTGCTCGCCGCCGGCGGACACCTGTGCTGGTTCGGCACCGGGGACGTGGGTGATCGCGGTCGTGCCGTGCTCGCCGACCTGCGTCCCGCGTGTCTGCTGGTCGCCGGTGACCCGGACGACGACGAGCTGGCCCGCTGGGCCCGCATCGAACTCGACATCGCCGTGCACGACGTGGCGACCCTGACCGGGGTCGGGGCGCTGCCGACGGTCGACGCCGGCGCGGTCGCCTACGTCGCCTACACCTCCGGATCGACCGGACGGCCCAAGGGCATCGCCCAGCCGCACTCGGCGTTCGGCCAGTTCGTCACCTGGCTCGGCACGCGGTTCGAGATGGGCGACGGCGCCCGGGTAGCGCAGTGGGTGGCGCCCGACCACGACCCCGCCCTGTGCGAGGTGTTCGCCACCCTGACCAGCGGCGGCACGCTGTGCCTGCCCGCGCCGGACATCCGGATCCACGGCGAGAAGCTCGTCGACTGGATGG
Organism: Micromonospora foliorum; assembly: GCF_022229015.1. GTDB lineage: Bacteria > Actinomycetota > Actinomycetes > Mycobacteriales > Micromonosporaceae > Micromonospora > Micromonospora foliorum. The sequence continues at coordinate 16,167 of NZ_JAKKFF010000328.1, read as the reverse complement.
CCAACCGGGAGATCACCCACCTGCAGACCGTGCCGAGTTTCGCCCGCGAACTGCTGCGGGTGGTCACGAGCCGCGCGGACCGGCCCCTGCGCGCGCTGCGGCACCTGCTGCTGATGGGTGAGGCGCTGCCGGGCGAGCTGGTCAACCGGTTGCACGGCAGCCTGCCCGACGTGCGCCTGGCGAATCTCTACGGGCCGACCGAGACGATCGCGGCCACCTGGCAGCCGATCGACCGACCGGTGGATGGTTCGACGCCGATCGGACGGGCGATTCCCGGCCGGCAGGTGCTCGTTCTCGACGCCGACGAGCGACCCTGCCCGCAGGGCGTCACAGGGGCCATCGTCATCCGCAGTCCCTTCGTGGCGACCGGCTATCTCGGCGCGGTCGATCCGTCCACGGCGTTCGCCCCGGTCGGTGGACAGTCCGACATCCGCACCTACCGCACAGGTGATCTGGGCCGTTGGCGCTTCGACGGCGCCCTGGAATACCGGGGCCGCGAGGATTTCCAGATCAAGGTGTACGGCGTGCGCCTCGAACTGGGCGACGTCGAGGCCGCGCTGCAGACGCACGCCTCGGTACGCGAGTGCGGCGTGGTCGCGGTCCATGGACCGGACGGGCTGGTCAACCGCCTCGACGCGTACGTCGTGCCGATCCGAGCTGGGGAGGGCTCGCCCGAGGTGTGGCGGGCCCACCTGCGCCAGCGGCTCGGCAAGGTGATCCCCCTCGTGTTCCGTACCGTCGACGGCCGGCTTCCCCGCAACATCGGGGGAAAGGTCGACCGGCGGCGGCTGCCCGAGCTGGCGCGCTCGGTGAGGGCTGCGACGCCGGCGCCACTGACCGACACCGAGCAGACCCTCGCCGCCCTGTGGGCCGAGGTGGTCGACGCGGGCGTACCGGGCCTCGACGACAGCTTCTTCACGGCCGGCGGACGCTCCGCGCTAATCCCGGCTCTGCTCCACCGCGTCTCAGAACGGTTCGGCGTACACGTGCCGATCCGCGACTTCTACGCCAACCCGTCGCTCCGCACCCTCGCCAACGCTGTCAGCGTCGCCGGCGACGAGGACGGACCACGACGGCAGGCACCGGGCGTCGCCCATCCGGGCGAGCCCACCAGACCCGACCTGGCACCACGGCTGTGATGAGGTGAGGACAGTGACAACGAACGAGAACATTGTCGTGCTGGACGGCGACACTCTCGACATTCCGGGCCTTCGCCGGATCGCCGAGGACGACACCGCCTGCGAGGTGTCGCCGTCGGCGCTCGCACGAGCGGGCAAGAGCCGCGCGATGTTCGAGGACATCGTGCGTCAGGACATCCCGGTGTACGGGGTGACCACCGGGTACGGCGAGATGATCTACATGCTGGTCGACCCCTCCAAGGAGGTCGAACTCCAGACCAACCTGGTGCGGAGCCACAGCGCCGGCGTCGGCCCGCTGTTCGCCCGGGACGAGTCGCGGGCGATCGTGACCGCCCGGCTCAACGCGCTGGCCAAGGGCCACTCCGCGGTACGCCCCGAGTTGCTGGAGCGGCTCGCGCTCTACCTCAACCTGGGCATCACCCCGGCCATCCCGGAGATCGGTTCGCTCGGCGCGAGCGGTGACCTCGCGCCGCTGTCGCACATCGCGTCCACGGTGATCGGTGAGGGCTACGTGCTCGACGGCACCGGCAAAGTGCCCACCGGTCAGGTGTTGCGCAAGCACGGCATCGAGCCGTTGGAGCTGCGTTTCAAGGAGGGGCTCGCCCTGATCAACGGCACGTCGGCGATGACCGGTGTCGGCGCGCTCGTGGCCGACCGGGCCATGACGCAGGTACGCCAGGCGGAGATCGTCACCGCCCTGGTGATCGAGGCGCTGCGGGGCTCGATGAGCCCGTTCCAGCCCGAGGGGCACGACATCGCGCGACCGCATCAGGGGCAGATCGACACGGCGGCCAATCTGCGGGCGCTGATGCGCGGTAGCCTGTCGACAGTGGAGCACAGCGAGCTGCGCAAGGAGGTGGCCGCCGGCAAGGAGTCCGGCAAGGACGTCACGCGGACGAAGGTCTACCTGCAGAAGGCGTACTCGCTGCGGGCCATCCCGCAGATCCTGGGCTCCGTGCGGGACACGCTCTACCACGCGATCAACAAGATCGGCATCGAGCTGAACTCGGCGAACGACAACCCGCTGTTCTTCGAGGGCGAGGAGATCTTCCACGGCGCCAACTTCCACGGACAGCCGGTCGCGTTCGTCATGGACTTCCTCACGATCGCGCTGACCCAGCTCGGCGTGCTCTCCGAGCGGCAGTCCAACCGCCTGCTCAACCGGCACCTGAGCTATGGCCTGCCGGAGTTCCTGGTCACCGGTGATCCGGGCCTGAACAGCGGCTTCGCCGGCGCCCAGTACCCGGCGACCGCCCTGATCGCCGAGAACCGCACCATCGGGCCGGCGAGCACGCAGAGCGTCCCGTCCAACGGCGACAACCAGGACGTGGTCAGCATGGGGCTGATCTCCACCCGCAACGCCCGCCGGGTGCTGCGCAACAACGACACGATCCTGGCCCTGGAGTACCTGGCCGCGGCGCAGGCCGTCGACATCTCCAAGCGGTACGGCGACCTGAGCCCGGTCGCCAAGGCCACCTACGACCACGTCCGGTCGATGGTGCCGACGCTCGACCGCGACCGCTACATGGCCGACGACCTGGAGACCATCACCGCCGCCCTGTCCCGCGGCGAGTTCGCCGCCGCGGCCGCGAGCGCTCAGCAGAGCGACCTTCGGTGACCAGGCCCTACACCGGCGCGGAGTACATCGAAAGCCTGCGTGACGATCGCGAGATCTACCTCTACGGCGACCGGGTCAAGGACGTCACGACGCATCCGGCGTTCGCCAACGCGGTACGCATGACCGCGCGGCTCTACGACTCGCTCCACGACCCGGCCACCGCACCGGTGCTCACCGCACCGGTGGACAGCGGCGGCACGGGCTTCACCCACCGGTTCTTCACCACGCCGCACAGCGCCGAGGACCTGGTCGCCGACCAGCAGGCCATCGCGGCGTGGGCCCGGATGAGCTACGGCTGGATGGGGCGCAGCCCGGACTACAAGGCCTCCTTCCTCGGCACCCTCGGCGCGAACGCCGACTTCTACGGCGAGTACGCGGACAACGCCCGGACCTGGTACCGCCGCTCCCAGGAGCAGGTGCAGTTCTGGAACCACGCGGTCGTGCACCCCCCGGTCGACCGCAACCGGCCGCCCGACGAGGTACGCGACGTGTTCGTCCACGTCGAGCGGGAGACCGACTCCGGCCTGATCGTCAGCGGCGCGAAGGTCGTCGCGACCGGGTCCGCGCTGACCCACTTCAACTTCATCTCGCACCACGGGATGCCGGTCAAACGGCGGGAGTTCGCGCTGATCGCCACGGTGCCGATGGGCGCTCGCGGGATGAAGCTGATCTGCCGGCCTTCCTACGCCGCGACGGCCGCGGTGATGGGCAGCCCGTTCGACTATCCACTGTCGTCACGGCTGGACGAGAACGACACGGTGCTCATCCTGGACAAGGTCGAGATTCCGTGGGAGAACGTGTTCGTCTACGGCGACCTTGGCAAGGTGCAGATGTTCGGCGGGCGCTCGGGGTTCACCGAGCGGTTCACGTTCCACGGCATGACCCGGCTGGCGGTGAAACTCGAATTCATCGCCGGCCTGCTGGCCAAGGCGTTGGACCTGACCGGTACGAAGGACTTCCGGGGGGTGCAGAGCCGTCTGGGTGAGGTGCTGGCCTGGCGCAATCTCTTCTGGGGGCTGTCCGACGCCGCCGCCCGTAACCCGGTGCCGTGGAAGAACGGGGCGGTGCTGCCGAACCCGGAGTACGGGCAGGCGTACCGGTGGTTCATGCAGGTGGGTTATCCCCGGGTCCGCGAGATCATCATGCAGGACGTGGCCAGCGGACTCATCTACCTCAACTCCAGTGCCGAGGACTTCAAGAACCCGGCGATCCGCGGATACCTGGACCAGTACATGCGGGGCTCCGACGGCAGCACCGCGATGGAGCGGGTGAAGCTGATGAAGCTGCTGTGGGACGCGGTCGGCACCGAGTTCGGCGGCCGGCACGAGCTCTACGAGCGCAACTACTCCGGCAACCACGAGAACACCCGGGTGGAGATGTACTTCGCGCAACTCGCCTCGGGGCAGATAGACGGCTACAAGCGGTTCGTCGACGAATGCATGAGCGAGTACGACATCGACGGCTGGACCGTGCCGGACCTCGCGTCCTTCGATCACCTGCGGTGGGCGCGCAACGATCTCTCGACGTGAGGAGCGCTGATGTTGCAGGACAAAGTCGCCGTGGTCGCCGGTGTGGGGCCGGGGCTCGGACGGGCGATCGCGCTCGGCTGTGCCCGGGCCGGTGCCGACGTCGTACTGGCCGCACGTAACGAGTCGGTCCTCGCCGAGGTCGCCAAGGAGGTCGAACAGCTCGGCCGGCGGGCGCTCGCGGCGCCGACCGACCTGACCGACGACGCGGCGGTCGCCGCCCTGGCCGACTCGGCGCTGGAGGCGTTCGGGCGGGTGGACGTGTTGGTGTACAACGCGTTCGCGGTGCCGGCCTTCGCCGAACTCACCGCGATCGACGTCGACGCCGTACGGGCGAGCCTGGAGACCGACGTGTTCGGGGCGCTACGGATCACCCAACGGCTGGCCCCGACGCTGACCGAGCACAACGGCGCCATCGTCATGATCAATGCGATGGTGGTACGGCAGTCGAAGCCGACATTCGGCGCCTACCGGATGTCGAAGTCCGGTCTGCTCGCGCTGGCGCAGAGCCTCTCGACCGAGCTGGGCCCAGCAGGCGTGCGGGTGAACACGGTGATGCCCAACTACGTCTGGTCCGACGGGCTCCGCGGCTACTTCGCCTACCTGGCCCAGGAGCGCGGCATCACCGAGAAGCAGGTCTACGACGAGACGGCGGCGAGCCTCGACCTGCGTCGCCTGCCCGAGGCGGACGAGGTGGCCAACGCCGTCGTCTTCCTCGCGTCAGACCTGGCCAGCGCCATCACCGGGCAGTGTCTCGACGTGAACGCCGGCGAGCTGCATCGCTGACAGATCGGGGCGCAGCACCTCGGCGCCCCCGAGATAGACGTGCCGCACGGCCGCTCGCGGCCGTGCGGTCAGCACGTGGGCCAGCATCCGCACGACCCGGGGCAGCGCGCCGGGCACGTCGATCTCGGCGGCGCACAACAGGGGTACGTCGTGCAGGCCGAGCTGCCGCGCGGCGACCGCCGGGAAACAGCTCACCAGGTCGGGTGTGGCGGTGAACAGGATGCTGACGAGGTCGTCCGGCGCCAGTTCGTTGCGCCGGACGACCTCGTCGAGCAGGAGCCGCGTACCGGCCCCGACCACGTCCGGACTGTCCCGGTCGACCTGGATCGCGCCCCGGATGGCCCGCAGGGTCGGTGCCGTCATCGTCGTACCCCCGTTGTCAGCGCGTCGCGGCGGCGAACTGGCCGGGCTGGCGGCCCGATCCGGCCGGACCCCGGTACGCCTGCGCGATGTCCAGCCAGTGCTCGGCGTCCGGGCCGACCGCGCTCAGCCGCAGGTCGTCGCGGTGTCGCCGGCGGGTCACCAGCAGACAGAAGTCGACCGCCGGGCCGCTGATCCGCTGGTCCGCATCCGGCGGGCCGAACGTCCACGTGGCGCCGGACGGGGCGGTGAGGGTGTAGCCGAACTCCACGTCCGGAACCTCCTCCTCACGGGCCAGGTAACCGAAGTCCCAGGTGCGTGCGGCGAACCCGCACAGGTGCCGGATCCGGTCGGTGTGCCGGCGCTCGACGCCGAGTGCGTCGGCGACGTCCTGCCCGTGGCCGAACAGCTCCATCATGCCGGCGCCCGCCAGGATGGCGGCCGGCATCGGACGGACCAGCCACGGCACGATGTCGGTCGGCGCGTGCGCCGCCAACGCCTTCTCCGCGGTCGACCGCTCCTCCTGCCACTTGGCGAACAGCGCCGGCGGTGGGGCGGCGAGGTACGGGGCCATCGCGGCGGCGACGTTGGACTCGAAGCTGCCGCTCATGGAGGAGAGGAACCGGCTGAACGTGTCCGGGTCGGACGCCGAGAGCCCGGCCAGGCGAAACACCGCAGAGAGGTGGGCCACCTGGTGGGCGACCGTCCAGCCGACGGCGGGCGTCTCGGTGCGCCAACCGGCGTCGTCCAGGTCGGCGATCAGCGCGTCGAACGCGTCGCCCTCGCTGACCAGATCGGCGAACACATCGGGCTGTGCTGACATGTGGTTCTTCCTTCCGCTACAGGGCTCGTGTCGTGCCGCGGAAGGGGACACCGGTGTTCCCGCGGCCGGACGGCTGGTGCGCGGTGCGCGCCTGTGGAGCAGGTCGGATCAATCATTGGACGGTGAGCCCCGCGTCGTCGTCTCGCTACGTGCGCGACCTGCGCGGATCCGCCACTGAACGCACTCTCGGAGATGTCCGTCCGGTGGCCGATCGGCCAACCTAATCCCTATGAGCGACCCCACCACGATGAGCCCGCGCGAGCTCGCGGTGTTCGTCAAGCAGACCCCCAACGGCGAGCTGCGCCGGCTGATGCACGGCCCGCGGCGGACGGACGTCATCGACGAGATCTTCACCAACATGCCCCAGGTCTTCCGCGCCGATCGTGCCGGCGCGCTCACCGCCGTGATCCACTGGCGGATCGGCGACCGGCCCGACGGCGGCGTCGACGTCTACGAGATGGTCATCGCCGACGGCGCCTGCGTCAGCACACCGGGCAATGGTCGACACCCCGATCTCACGCTCTCGCTGGGTGGGGTCGACTTCCTCAACCTCGTCACGGGCAACGCCCACGCGGTGGCGCTGGTGATGCGCGGTCGCCTCAAGACCAAGGGCGACCTGGCCCTGACCGCGAAGTTCCCCACCCTGTTCGATCCGCCCCGAGGCTGACCGGGACCGAGAACGACGCCGATGACTCTCGCAGTCATCGGCGTCGTTCGGTTCGGTGGCGCCGGTCGGGTCAGGCGACGCGGTCGCGCGGGCAGTTCTGGTAGACGGCGAGCAGCCACTCGCCGTCGTGGTTGACGAGAATCCACGACGCGCGGATCGCCGCCCGGTCGGGCAGCGTCGTCTCGCCAGCCGGGATGACACCACCCTCCGTGATCAGCGCGACCGCACCCGGGGCCAGCGCCTTGATCTCCACCGGCGTGCCGGTGACCCGGGTGCCCTTGAAGGGGCCGCCGAACGCGGTCGACATGAAATCGCGAATGTTGTCCTTGCCCTGGCGGTAGACACCCGGTAGCAACATCGACCCGTCGTCGACGAAGATGTCCGCGAACGCCTGCGCGTCCTGAGCCGCCCACGCTTTGACCAGGCGGCCGGGTACCGCCGCTATGGCCGCTTGATCGGCGCCGGAGATGCCAGTCACCAACGGTGCGGAGGAACTGGTGGTCATCGCTGGTCCTCGATTCTTGGATGGTGGCGAAGAGGCCGGTCGGTGTTGCATACCGACGTTGCCGAGGCTAGTGCTGGCAGTGGCCGTTCCGTTCTCCTGGAATGCGCGTTGGTCGCGTCCAACTCGGCATTCTCAGAGAAGACTGCGCACCGCTGTCAGCGGCATGCTCGGATGGCCACGACAACCACAGTTGAATCCGATCGGGGACTTCGACAGGAGGACAGCCCGTGACCGGGCACCGTCGCGTGATCTCTGGCATCGTCGTGGACGAAGACAACCACCCTGCTCCACCCGGTCAGCCCTCGCCGGGGCTGCTCACCGCACGCCGCGGTGGCTCACGCCCTGATCGCGGTGGCTCACGCCCTGTCGGCGGCGGCCTCCGCGCGAGCGGGGCGCTCGGATGAGCCCTTGCCGAGCCACTGGTATACGTAGTGCTCGCGCGCCATCCGGTGCACCGCGGTCAGGGCGACCTCCAGCAGCACCGCTCGAACCACCGCGGCCGCCCGATCGACGTCCGCGTCGTCGGCGGGCAGCAGAGCCATCTCCTGTTCCACGAGCTGCTCGGCCATCGCCGCGTACGGTGCGAAGAACTGGATGCTGCAGTCGCAGCCGAGCCGGCGCAGCGCGGCGACGACCTGCGCGAGCTGGGCGCGGCCGGCCGCGTCGGGGTGCACCGCCCAGCCCAGCTCGTCGATGAACTGGTCGACGTCGGCGGTGGCGTCGGACAGATTGGCGGCTTCGCCGCTGAGTGAGTGCACCACCTCATAGAGCCCGGCCAGGGGAAGCTGGCGGTCCTCGATGCTCGCGAGCAGTTGCCGGACGGTCGACAGGTCGAGCTTCCCGACGTGCGTCAGCGCACGGATGAGTTGCAGGCGGCGCAGGTGACGGTCGTCGTAGTCGGCCTGGTTGCGACCGGTGGGTCTACCAGGAGGAAGGAGCCGCTCCCGGAGGTAGTACTTGATTGTGGCGACGGGTAGGCCCGTCTGTTTGCTCAGATACGAAATGCGCATCGGTTCCCCCAGGTAGACCCGTCATGTCGACCACTCTTCGATGAGCCGGTGTCGTTGAATCACGACCGCGTGCCCGTGCACACCGGAAGCGGGGCACGGGCACGGGTGGGTGATTTCGGTCAGGCGGCCGGACGGTCGACCGACCGGGCCGGAAAGCGTGCGGAGAGGATGGTGGCGGCCCGAGCCTTCTCCTGGGCGGCGACGACGCTGAGCGCCACCTTGCGTGCGTCGAGGAGAGCGAGCAGGACCGGAGGGTCCAGGGCCGTTACGGGCTGGAGATTGACATCCACCGTGAGCACGGTGTCGTGGGCGATGGTGAGTGGCCCGTGGGTGGCGACGGAGATGGGACGACTGTGCGGGTCGGCGGCGATCTCCGTGGGATCGCCGGTGACCGACTGGGCCAGCAGGTACCAGGTGCCCGGCGGCACGCCGGTGAAGTGAAACAACCCGGGACCGGACAGGATGGTGCATCGGATCGGCCGGCCCTCGGGTATGCGGTCCGGGAAGAGACCGACGAACACGAGACCCGGGCTGGCCTGGCTGGACGGGTGCACCTGGCCGTGGATGCTGGCCGTCGATGGTGTGCCCGCGGCCGGCGTCGGCGCGACGGGAACGTGTGGGGCGTACCCGGCCAGCTTGCGGTACGCCGTCGGTGACATTCCAACGCTCTTGCTGAAACGCGAGCTGAACGTCCCGACACTGTTGTAGCCGACTCGCACGCTGATGTGTGCGACGTTGAGCGACGTCGAGACCAGCAGATCCTTGGCGCGTTGCAACCGGAGTGCCGACAGGAAACGACCTGGCGACACTCCGGTTGCGCGTTGGAAAATCCTGGTGAAGTGGAATTTGCTGAACATCGCCGCTCGCGCCATGTCGCTTACGGTGATTTGCTCGCTGAGGTTCTCGCGCATTGCCTCAATTGCGCGCTTCGCTGCTTCCTCAACCGCGTCCCCCACGATTCCTCCCCAGCAATTCGTGAGAACAGCTTGCCGGTCTCACCAAAGGCGTAAATTAATATCTGAGATACGCCTCTCGGTCACCGCCGGTGTCCGGTTGGTGATGCACCGAGATCCATGTCGACGTTAGTCGATCCCGCCCTCGGCCGCAACACTGCAGATTTGCTTGGATACGGAGCGCAATCGTGGAGTAGGGGGGCCTCCGTGGTAGATAGTGATAGTCTCTAATACACGTCCAGGAGTTGAGATAGCTCAAAGGGTGCGTAAAGTTCAATCTTCCGCGTTGTCAATCTTCGCCGGAGCATCAACCCGCGGGAGCCGGGACGGCGGGCACCGTGGCTGGGGCGGGCAGCGTGCCGTTGTAGCTGACCGGAACCCCTCGCACGCGGGCCGCGGCGACGATTCCCGGCATCGCCCGCTCGGCCAGCGCCGCGATCGTCAGGGCCGGGTTGACGGTGAGGGCGCCGGGCACCGCCGAGCCGTCGGTGACGAAGATGCCCGGGTGGTCGCGCAGTTCGTGTCGGTCGTCGAGGGCCGAGGTCGCCGGGTCGTCGCCGATTCGGCAGGAGGCGAGCGGATGCACGGTGTACGCGCCGACCAGGTCGTTGGTCCAGGGAGCGACCCGGGCCAGTCCGTCCCGTTCGAGAATGTCCTTGACCTCGGCGTCGGACAGCGACCACCCGCGCCAGGTGTTCTTCGTCGGCTCGTAGCGCAGCGGGCCCACCCCGAGCATCTGCTGCGACAGCCGATGCGCGTTGCCGGTCTCCGGTGGTGGCCCGAAGACGCCCTCGTTGTCGTCCTCCGACATCGTGAAGATCGTCAACCACGACTGCCACTGGCGCAGCATCTCCTTCTTCTCCAGGCCGAACCAACTCGGCCCGGTCGCACCCGGAACCTGCGCCAGAATCGTGCCGAGCCCGGGCGGGAAGTAGAGCTGCTCCAGGGAGAAGCGCTCGTATTCGGGAAGTGAGCCGTCGAGCTTGTCCCAGGAAGCGACCGTGGGGCCGCGCCCGATCTGATAAGCGGAGTACGCGCGTCCGTCGGATCGGCTCAGGCCGAGCACGTCGCGTACCTTTTCTTCATCGAAAATAGCCGTATTCAGCCTTTCGCCGTTACCCGAGAAATATCGGCCAACTGCGTGTGGCATTTTCCCGAGGTGTGGCTCCGAACGTTGCAGAATGACTGGAGTGGCGCCGGATCCGGCGGCGACGACGACAATCTTCGCGTCGATCTCGCCGGATTCGTGCAGAATCCTGTAGTCCTCCCCGTCAACAACCCGGTAATGCACCCGATATCCACCGTCGGGTGTCCGGGACAGATGCTGCACCTCGTGCAGCGGGCGGATTTCGGCACCGTGGTCGAGAGCCGCCGGTAGATAGTTGAGCAACAGCGAGCGCTTGGCGTCGAACCGGCAGCCGGCCATCATCCAGTTGCAGTTCGTGCAGAGGTCCACGTCGATCGCCGCCGGCGCCGGGTTGGCGGTCCGCCCGGCGTGCCGGCACGCCGCTCCCCAGAGCCCGCCGGCATAGGGGATGCGGTCCCAGGTCTGTTGGGTGATCGGCAGCGCCTCCGCCACCCGGTCGTACCACGGGTCGAGTGTGTCGCGGTTGATCGCCGCCGGCCACATCCGGCGGCCGATGCTGCCCTGCCGCTCGAAGACGAACCGGGGCGCCCGTGGCATCGTCGCGAAGTAGACCACGCTGCCGCCACCCACGCAGTTGCCGCCCAGGATGCTCATGCCGTCGCCCACGACGAAGTCGAAGATCCGGGTGTACGACTTACCGAGTTCGAAGTCGTGGTCGAACTCGTCCGCTCGCAGCCAGGGCCCGCGCTCCAACACCACCACCCGGGCGCCACCGGCGGCGAGGTGATAGGCCGCGATCGCGCCGCCGAACCCGCTGCCGATGACGAGGATGTCGGTCGATTCCGTCGCGCTCATGCGGGGCTCCCCGTCGCTGTCGTTTGTGGATGGTGGTCGGCGAGTTGCCGTCCGTAGCTGAACTCTGGAAACCGGTAGATGCCGTCGGCGTTCGGTTGGGAATAGCCGATCGTGAGAAGCCCCGGATGACCGGTCGCGAAGGCCGTCGGGGTGCTCATGTGTGCCGCGCTGTCAAAGGCCATGTTGCAGAAGAGGGCAAGGCTCACCCACATCTGCTTCTCGGGATGGCCGGGGTCGGTAAGGATGCGCACCAGCGCGGTACGGTGGTCGAAGGACAGCGCCACGAACGACGGCACCGACGCATCCAGGCTGAGCCCGGTTTCGTGCGCGTAATCGTCGGCGTGCTCGTTCAGGGTCACTGCGAGGGAATCGAGCGCTTCGGCCAGACCGCCGGCGGGCAGCTCCAGTAGTGCGAGCGCGCCGGCCGCGACCGCGCCGGCGCCGGTTGCGGCGCCCGCGATCGCCCGATCGTCCGGCCAGCGTTTCTCTCCTGGAATGATCGTGTCGGCAAAAGCCTCGATCGTGATGGTCTTGTCTGGAACTTCCACGAAATGCCTCCAGGCCGCAGATTCATCGCTTCGGACATTGTGTTCCCGTCGCCATCCGTGCCGTTCTTCCGTCGTGCCGTCGGTCGACCGCGCACGCCTGAAGACGAACCGCCCGAGCACCCGCGCGCACGATGGAACAAACCTTGGGAGGTACGAGCGACATGCCGATGCTGGGTGCGATCCGCCGGATGGCGCTGACGCCGTCGCTGGCCGACGTCACGTTCGAAGGCCGGGGCTTCCCGGTCAGACCGAGCCCGACAACCGAGCGTCTGGAGGCGATCCCGCAGGCGGTGATCTGCGGCTTCGAGTGGGGTATCGAGGCGCGTGACCAGTGGGAACTGGAGCGACGACTGGAACTGGTCGACCAGGAGCAGCGCGGCTTCGCCTACGAGGGCGCCACCATGGCACTGACGGTCCGCGACGCCATGCCGGGCGGGCGGCGCCACCAGGCCCGGGACCTGCTGAGCGGCCCCGGCCTGCCGCACACCTTCCTGACCTACATCGGGATCGGCTTCGCGATGGCCCGGTTGCCCCGTCCATTGTGGAAGAACGTGCTGCCGGACCTGACCGGCACCCCCTACTACCCGACCATGAGCTGGTTGGCTGTCGACGGCTACGGCTTCGACCGTGCCTACTTCGAGACCGACCGGTGGGTGGGGCAGCAGCGCAGGCTGCCGCCGTACCCGTGGCTCGGCCGCGCCGACTACTTCCCGCGCGCCGTCGACCAGGGAATTGGTCGCGCGCTGTGGTTCATTCACGGCGGCGAACCCGCCGACGTCACGGCGGCCGTCGAACGGTTCGCTCCCGAGCGGCAGGCCGACCTGTGGAGCGGGGTCGGTCTGGCCGCGACGTTCGCCGGCGGCACCACACCCGAGGGGCTGCGGCACCTCCGCACCGCCGCCGGTGCGCACCGCGACCACCTCGGGCAGGGCTCGGTCTTCGCCGCGAAGGCGCGTACCTTCGCCGGCTACCTGCCCGAACACAGCGAGGCGGGTGTCACCATCCTCGCCGGCCTGCCCGCCGAGAAGGCCGCGCTGCTGGCCGACGAGGTCGCGGCCGTGGGCTTCGCCGACACCGAGGAACCCGACTACGAGGTGTGGCGCCACCGGATCCGCGCCCGCCTCGCCGCCATTCACGATGAGGACAGGAGGGTTCGATGAGCGTTTGGCGCAGCCTGCGACGCAGGGTGCTGACCCCCGACGTCGCGGCCACCAGGATGGACGTCCGCGGCTTCCACGTGAAGTCCGCCGCCGGGCGGGAGCGGTTGGAGACCGTCGGCCGCACATTCCTCGCCGGGTACGCGTTCGCGGCAGAGGCGAAGCGGCCCACGGATGCCGAGCCGTCGCTTGAACGGGTGCCGACCGGCTATCGCGGCTTCGCCTACGAGGGCGCCGCGATGGCCCTGGCGATGCGCGACGGGTTGCCCGGCGGCGGGACCCGACACGTCGCCGACTTCCTCGACGGGCGGGCCCGACACCACGTCTACATGGTCTACGTCGGGGTGGGCTGGGCGATGGCCCGACTTCCCCGTTTCCGCTGGTCCACCCTGTACGCCCCGGACCCGCTGCTGCGCTGGCTGGTCCTCGACGGCTACGGGTTCCACCAGGCATACTTCGTCACCAAACGCTATGTGCACCAGCAGTTCCGCGACGAACGCTTCCCGTGGCCGGGTCACCCCTACGCCAACAGCGCCATCGACCAGGGCATCGGCCGGGCGTCGTGGTTCGTCGGCGGCACCGACCCCGAGACGGTGGCCGGCCTGCTCAACCGCTTCCCGGAGGCGAGGCGACCCGACCTGTGGGCGGGCACTGGCCTCGCCGCGGCGTACGCGGGCGGCGCGTCGGACACCGAACTGCGCCGGTTGCGGGACCTGGCCGGCCCGTACCGCCCGCAGCTCATGCAGGGCGTCGCCTTCGCGGCGGCGTCCCGGGTCAAGGCCGACCTCGTTCAGCCGCACACCGAGCTGGCGACCGAGCTGCTCTGCGGCATGTCGCCGGCCAGCGCCTCGAAGGTCACCGACGAGGCGCTTGTCGACCTTCCCGCTGACGGGCAGATCCCGGCGTTCGCGGTCTGGCGCGAGCGCATCGCCGCGGCCATGGTCGCCAACTTCGGCAGCTGACCTGCGGCAAGGGGCCCCGCCGTCCGGCGGGGCCCCTTCTGCTTGTGATGGACGGCCCCCGCCGCTCACCTACCGCGGGCCACGGTCAGCCGGTGGCCCACCCTGTGGGCTGGTCGCCGGCGCTGCCGGAAAGATCACGGACGCTGGTCGGGCGCGTCGGACGCGGCCCGGTAGGGCCGGCGGAGGTACAGCAGTGCCAGCACGACCACCACGGCCAGCCCGTCGACGAAGAGCAGGAAGGCGCTCATCGGGTCGATCGAGTGTTGGTGAGCGGCGAGCGCGTCGGCGGTGGCCTGCCGGACGACCTCGGACGGCGCCGGAGGTGCCACCCCGGTGCCCACGCTGAACCGCAGGCTTCCGGTGGCCTCGCCCCCGTTGGCAAGCGCCATGTGGAAGGCGACCGTCAGGTTGCCCGGCCGGGACACAGTGATCGGCACGGTCACCGTCCGCTCCGGGCCCTGTCGCGCGTCGCCAGACTGGATCGGGTTGCCCGCGTCGTCGAGCACGGCGACGTGGGAGAGCGCCAGGTCCGGCGCGTCGGAGAACGTGAGCGCGACGGCCGCGGGGGCCGCCGGAACGGCGGCACCCGCGGCAGGGTCGCTGGTGATCAGGCCGCCGTCGGCGGAGGCCGACGACGCGACGCTCGAAAGCAGGAGGACGAAGAGCAGCAGCGCCCCACCTCGGCGGATCACGTCAGGCCAGCGACGCTAGGGGACGCGGCGCGCAGCTGCACCGCATCGCCTTGGCTTCGACCCGGCTCGGCCGCAGGTGGTAGTAGACCGCGACCAGCATCGGGATGAAGACGATCGAGTTGTAGAACAGGTGCAACTCGACGCGGGGCATGACGAGCTGCAGGACGCTGGTCGGCACCGCGGCGCCGAAGAGATTGAAGCCGGCCTGCACCTGGATGAGGAGCAGCAGGTGCTCGATGTGGTGCCAGAACTGGATGGCGAGAGCGATCGTCCACCAGGTGCGGGCCCGACCGACGAAGCCCGGCCGGAGCAGGAAGAGGCCGACGAGCATCACGATGGCGTAGCCGTAGTGCAGGTACTCCGAGGTGACCAGCCACGGCCAGAACTGTCCGAGCACGCCACGCGACGCGGGTCTGGGCATGCCGAGCACGAAGATCTGGTACGCCTGCACGAGGTGTTCCGCCCAGTGCGCGATCACGATCACCATGAAGGTGTTCAGGGCGGCGCGGTGGTGCCGGCCGTTGAGGGACGCGAGGAAGCCCGACCTCGGTGGGGCCGCAACAGCGGACATGGACACTCCATTCGTCAGTGAGCGTGGCCCGGCGCTTACGGTAGTCAATGGGCGGCCGGAGAATTTCTTTGGACGTGCTCTCGTGCCCGACCCGGGCCCGGGCGAGCCGGCCGCTTTTTTGTGGCCACCACATGGGTGTTCGTGCGGATCACCCGATACCGCAAGTTCGGAGACGGCCCCGGCCCGTCGGCATCGACATCCTTGGGCTTGCGGTCGAAGGGAGAGCGTCGTGGGCATGATCATGATTCGAGGCACCCGCCGGGCCGCGGGGACGGTCCGGCACGTCACGCCGGTGCCGATCGCCGTGGCCGAGGGACTGGTGGCCACGGTGTACGAGCAGGTCGAACGCGACTTCGGAATGCTCGCCCCGCCGGTTGCCCTGCACTCACCGGCCCCCGAGCCACTCGCGGCGTGCTGGATGATCCTGCGTGAGACGCTTGTCGCCAGGGGTGCCGTCGACCGGGGAACGAAGGAGGCGGTGGCGACCGCCGTGTCCATCGGCAACGCCTGCCCCTACTGCGTCGACGTGCACAGCTCGACCATGCACGGCCTGGCTCGCGGGCGGGAGTCGGCGCAGATCGCCTCGGGTAACCTCCACCAACTCGCCGATCCCGGCCTGCGGGCGGTGGCGAGCTGGGCACGCGACAGCGGGCACGTCGCCGCGGCGGTCCCGGTGCCGGCCGCGGCGGTCCCCGAGGTGCTGGGCGTGGCGGTGGTGTTCCACTACATCAACCGCATGGTCAACCTGTTCCTCCCCGAGTCGCCGTTCCCACCGCGGCTGCCCGGCGCCGCACGGACGACGGTCCGGAGAGTGTTCGGGAAGTTGATGGATCTGCGCGGCAGCGGGCCCGAGCCCGGGGCGGCGCTGGCGCTGCTCCCAGCCGCGCCGGCGACAGCGGTGCCGGAGT
>NZ_JAKKFF010000327.1 GCF_022229015.1 Micromonospora foliorum | reverse complement strand
GGGTCGTACTCGTCGTGGATCTCACCGACCAACTCCTCGATGAGGTCCTCCAGGGTGACGATCCCGGCCGTGCCGCCGTACTCGTCGACCACCACCGCGAGGTGCTGGCCCTCCCGGCGCATCTCGGTCAGCGCGGCGAGCACCCGTTTGCTGCCGGGGAGGCGCTTCACCTCCCGGGCCAACTCGCCGACGGTGAGGCACGGGTCGGCGTCCGGGCGCAGCAGTACGTCACGGAGGTGCACGAAGCCGACCACGTCATCGTGGGTGCCGTCGGTGACCGGGTAGCGGGTGTGCGTTTCGGCGCGGACCAGTCGGGCGGCTTCGACGATGGTCAGCCGCGCCGGGAGGAAGACCACCTCGGTGCGCGGCATCATCACCTCGCGGATCAGACTGGCACCGGCCACCAGGACCTCGTCGATGATCCGCCGTTCGTCCGGGTCGAGCACCGTGTTCGCCGCGACCAGGTCCCGCAGATCGGCCTCGGAGATGCGCTCGCGGCCGGCCGCCGGACCGGTCCCGAGCAGGTCGGTGACGAGTCGGGTGGCGCCGTCCGCGGCGCGGACCAGCACCCGGGCCACAGCCCGGGCGAGCGGACCAGGGTCGCGGCGGGGGTGCACCCGCGCGCGTCGCCGGAGCCCGGGACGGGCCACTTCCCGCATGACAGAGATGGTAGACACCGTGGGCCCACCACACCGGGGATCACGGGGAGCGACCCAGAGATGTTTGGCTCTGTTTAATCATGAGAGATTATGATGGAATGGGGTTGACGGTGGTATCGGCGAGGGTGCCGGCCACCGCCCTAGTGTGATCACCGAAGGGCCACGTCCCGGGCGGGCCAGGCAGGAGGCAACGACGTGAAACTGCTCGTCACCGGGGGCGCCGGCTTCATCGGGAGCGTGGTGACCCGGATGCTGCTCGACGCGGGTCACCAGGTGGTCATCCTGGACGACCTACGCACCGGCCACCGCGAGGCCCTCGCCCCGGAGGCCACCCACGTCGAGGCGTCCATCCACGACGCCGCCCGCGTCATCACCGCCGACGCCGGGTTCGACGGGGTGCTGCACTTCGCCGCCCTGATCGCTGCCGGCGAGTCGATGGTCAAGCCGGAGCTGTACTGGCAGACCAACACCGTCGGCACGCTCGCCCTGATCGACGCGGTCCGGGCAGCCGGGGTGCCCCGGATGGTCTTCTCCTCCACCGCCGCCGTCTACGGCAACCCCACCGAGCTGCCGATCACCGAAAACGCGGTCAAGGCACCCACCAACACGTACGGCGCCACCAAACTCGCCGTCGACATGGCACTCACCTCCGAGGCGATCGGGCACGGGCTGGCCGCCGTGTCGCTGCGCTACTTCAACGTGGCCGGCGCCCACCTCGACGGCGACATCACCCTCGGCGAGCGGCACGACCCGGAGACGCACCTGATCCCGATCGCGCTGGACGTCGCCGCCGGCCGGCGGGAAAAGCTCCAGCTCTTCGGGGACGACTACCCCACCGTGGACGGCACCTGCGTCCGGGACTACATCCATGTCGCCGACCTGGCCCGCGCGCATCTGCTGGCGTTGGACGTGGCCACCAGCGGCCAGCACCGGATCTACAACCTGGGCAACGGCAACGGCTTCACCAACCGCCAGGTCGTCGACGTGGTCCGCGAGGTCACCGGGCGCCAACTGCCCGTCGAGGTCGCCCCGCGCCGCGAGGGCGACCCGGCCGAGTTGGTCGCGTCGTCCGCGCTGGCCCGTAACGAGCTGGGCTGGGTGCCGCAGAAGCCGACCCTGCACGACATGGTCGGGGATGCCTGGGCGTTCTACCGCACGCACATCCTGGAGCAGTCGTGACCCACCCGAGCCGTGACGTCGCCGAGCGGGCTGCGGCCGGCTTCTCCGCGCAGTTCGGCGGCCAGGCTGCCGGCCGCTGGGCGGCCCCGGGCCGGGTCAACCTGATCGGCGAGCACACCGACTACAACGAAGGCTTCGTGCTGCCGTTCGCGCTGCCGATGCGCACCGTCGTCGCGGCCGACCGGCAGGACGGGGAGCAGTGGACGGTCTGGTCCGAGCTGCCCGACGAGGCGATCACCTTCGGCGCGGACGACGTCGCCGAGCCGGGTCGGGTCACCGGCTGGGGCGCGTACGTCGCGGGTGTGGTCTGGGCGCTGCGCGAGGCGGGCCATCCGGTGCCGGGTGCCCGGCTGGCGATCGCCTCCGACGTGCCGCTGGGTTCCGGGCTCTCCTCCTCGGCCGCACTGGAGTCAGCCGTGCTGGCTGCCCTGCTCGACCTCGGCGGGCTGGAGCTTGCCCCGGCACTGCAGCCCCGGCTGGCGCAGCGGGCAGAGAACGTCTACGTGGGCGCGCCGACCGGCATCATGGACCAGTCCGCGGCGATCCGTTGCCGCGCTGGGCACGCCCTCTTCCTCGACTGTCGCGACGAGTCGGTCGAGCAGATCCCGTTCGACCTGGACGCCGCCGGCCTGGCTGTGCTGGTCATCGACAGCCGGGCACCGCACCGCCACGCCGACGGGGAGTACGCGGCCCGCCGTCGCTCCTGCGAGGCCGGAGCCAGGGCGCTCGGCGTCGCCGCCCTGCGGGACGTGGGCATCGACCAACTCGACGGCGCGTTCGCCCAGCTCGACGACGAGGAGACCCGGCGGCGGGTGCGGCACGTGGTGACCGAGGACCAACGCGTACTGGACACGGTGGCGCTGCTCCGCGCCGCCCGGGTCCGCGACATCGGTCCGCTGCTGACGGCCTCCCACGTCTCGATGCGCGACGACTTCGAGATCACCGTGCCGGAGATCGACACCGCGGTCGAGGCGGCGTTGACGGCCGGTGCGCTGGGCGCTCGGATGACCGGCGGCGGCTTCGGCGGATGCGTGCTCGCGCTGATCGAGGCCGACCGCGCCGATGCGGTAGCCGCCGCCGTAACCGACGCGTACGCCGACCGAGGCTTCACCGCCCCCGGCACCGTGACCGTCCTCCCCTCCCCCGGCGCCACCCGCCTGCCCTAACCCCCCCACCCCACCCCACCC
>NZ_JAKKFF010000326.1 GCF_022229015.1 Micromonospora foliorum | reverse complement strand
ACGGCCACGTGACGGGCTGTCCGCCGTGTGCCCTTCCGATCTGGCCGGTGCGCTCCACCGGACCCGACCAACGGGCCACGTGGCTGATCAGGTCGACGTTGGCCGGTGGCTCGTACGCGCCGGGGGCGCCGGTCACCCGGACGGCGCCGACGACCCGGGACAGCCGGAAGCAGCGGGTCGCCTCCCGGTCCTGGTCGTGGCCGACCACATACCACCGGCCGCGCCAGCAGACCACGCCCCACGGTTGCAGCCGCCGCCGGCTGGGCGCGTCGCGGTCCGGCACCCGGTAGTCGAACCCCACCTCGCGGCGGTCCCGGGCGGCGGCGGTCAGCGGCGCGAACGCAGGGTCGACAGTGACCATCGGCTCCAGGCCGAGGGTCGCCTGCGGGTCCACGTCCACCCCGGCGGCACGCAGCTTGGCCAGCCCGGACGACGCGGCGGCGGCCAGCCCGGCGTGCTGCCACAGCCGGGCGGCGATGCCGACCGCGGCGGCCTCGTCCGGTTCGAGGAGGATGTCGGGCAGCGCGTACTCGCGGTGGGCGATCCGGTAGCCGGGCTCGGCGTCGAAGGCGCTCGCCGTGCCGGTCTCCAGTGGCACGCCCAGCTCACGCAGCTCGGCCTTGTCCCGCTCGAACTTGCGCTGGAACGCCTCGTGGTCGCGCGCGTCGTCCGGATCGTGCTCGTAACCGGGCACGGTCGCGGCGATCTGCGCGGCGGTCAGGAACCGTCGCGTGGACAGCAGGCAGATCACCAGGTTGACCAGGCGTTCGGTGCGGGTCCGCGACACGCGGTAGACGCTAGCAGCCGACACGCTCACACCGTGCACCCACGCGGGCGTGCCGCACACTTGTTCGGATCGGGCCTCCCCCGGCGCGTCGCCGTTCCCGGTCATAGGGTGATCCTCATGTCGCAAGCGGACGCCAGGCCCGAGAGCGAGAGCGTCGGCACCGTCGTCGTCGCCGGCGTTGCCAACCTCGCCATCGCGGTCGCCAAGCTGATCGCCGGGCTGATCTCCGGATCCGCCGCGATGCTCTCCGAGGCGGCGCACTCGGTCGCCGACACCACCACCGAGGTGCTGCTCTTCCAGGCGCTGCGCCGCGGCGCCCGTCCGGCCGACCAACGACACCCCTTCGGGTACGGCAAGGAGAGCTTCGTCTGGGCGTTCTTCGCGGCCATGTTCACGTTCGTCGCCGGCGCCGGTTTCGCCGTCACCCACGGCGTCACCACGATCCTGGTGCACGAGCACAGCGGCGACTACCTGGTCTCGTACATCGTGCTCGGGGTGTCGTTCGCCATCGAGTCGGTCTCACTGGCCCGGGCCGTGCGGCAGGTCCGCCGCGAGTCTCGACGCTGGGAGACCACGCCTCGGCGGTTCCTGCGGCTGACCGCCGACACCACCGTCAAGGCGGTCTTCCTGGAGGACAGCGCCGCCCTGGTCGGTCTGGTGCTGGCCGGTCTCGGCGTCGGCCTGTCGCACGCCACCGGCGACGAGGTCTGGGACGGCGTCGCGTCGATCCTGATCGGGCTCCTGCTGCTGACGGTCGCCGGGGTCCTCGCCGGCAACAACCTGTCGCTGCTCGTCGGCCGGGCCGTCCCGGAGCGGCTGCGCCGCGAGATCGAACGGGAGCTGGCCGGGCTGCCCGAGGTGGAGCGCATCGACACCCTGTTGACCATGCAGCTCGGCCCGCAGGACATCCTGGTCGCCGCCAAGGTCGACTTCCGCGACCAGGCCACCGGCGCGCAGATCGAGGCCACCGCCGACGAGGCCGAGCGGCGGCTCACCGACCGGTACCCGGAGATCCGCTTCGTCTTCCTCGACCCCACCCGTTCGCTGCCGGGCGCCACCGGCACCGCCCGGCGCACCCAGGCCGGGCCGAGCCCGGACGCCGGCGGCCCCGAACCGACCTGAACCACACCCCGGCGCGGGCCGCCGGGCCCGCGCGGCTAGCGTGCCCGTCATGGTGCGATGGCGTACGGGGACGGTGGCGACGCTGCGACGGCAGTGGACCGGGGCGGTGGAGCTGGACGTCGACCTGCCCGACGGCACCCGGATGCGGGCGTTGGCCTACCCGGAGCTGGTCGGCACGCCGGAGCCCGGCGACCGGGTGCTGCTCAACGCCGGCGCGCTGCTGATGGGGTTGGGCACCGGCGGGTACGCCCTGGTGGTCGCCCTGCCGGACCGGCTGCCGCCGGACCCGCCGGACGTCGCCGACACCCGCGACGCCGGGCACCTGGTCAAGGCCCGCTACACGCCGTTGCAGCCGATCCTCCTCGGCGTCGACGAGGAGGCGTCCCCACACCGCGACGTGCTGGCCGACGCGGACGACCTGGGCGGCCTGCCGGTGGTCACCGCCGACCTGCACTCGGCGCTCCCGGCGATCCTGGCCGGCATCCGGGCCGACGCCCCGCAGGCGCGGGTGGCGTACCTGCTCACCGACGGTGGCGCGCTGCCCGCCTGGTTCTCCCGCACCCTCGCCGGGCTGCGGGCCGAACTGGCCGGGACGATCACGGTCGGGCAGGCGTTCGGCGGCGACCTGGAGGCCACCACCCTGCACGGCGGTCTGCTCGCCGCCCGGTACGTGCTCCACGCGGACGTGGCGATCGTGGCGCAGGGGCCGGGCAACCTGGGCACCGGCACCCGGTGGGGGTTCTCCGGCGTCGCCGTCGGCGAGGCCGTCAACGCGATCGCCACGCTGGGCGGAAGGCCGGTCGGCTCGTTGCGCATCTCCGACGCCGACCCCCGCCCCCGGCACCGGGGCGTGTCACACCACAGCCTCACCGCGTACGGTCGGGTGGCGCTCGCCCCGGCGGAGCTGGTGGTGCCCGAGGACCTGGCGCCGTCCCTCGCGGCCGAGGTGCACGCGGCGCTGGCGCCCCTGGCGTCCCGGCACCGGATCGTCCGGGTGCTCACCGACGGTCTCGACGCCGCGCTGCGGGCCAGCGCCGTGCCGCTGTCCACCATGGGCCGTGGCCTCGACGCCGACCGCGCATACTTCCTGGCGGCAGCCGCCGCCGGCCGCCACGCCGTAACCCTCCTCCCCTAACCCACCCCCGGCCCGGGCTGCCCACCCCGGTTGATCATGAAGTTATTGCCCGCCGCCTCGGCGTGTCATGGCAATAACTTCATGATCAACGCGAGCGGGGGTGGGGGTGGGGGTGGGGGTGGGGGTGGGGTGGGTTAGACCAGGAAGATTAGGGCTAGCCAGCCGCCCACTATGAGCACCAGGGCCAGGGCCAGCACCCAGGTCGGCACCGTGTATTCACCGCGCCGGTTACGGTCGATCTCGGCGCGGATCTTCTCCCGCCGGCGTTCGACCCAGTTCTGCCGCTCGGTGCCGCGCTCGGAGCGGTCGGAAGGTCCAGAAGTCGTCATGGCGCGCTCAGCTTAACCGCTCAGCACGCCGGGCTGACCGGCCCCGTCGGCGCAGCGCACCGCCGGGGCCGGCAACCCGCTCACATGCTGGCGATCAGCCGCTCCACCCGCTCGTCGTACGCCCGGAACGGGTCCTTGCAGAGCACGGTGCGCTGCGCCTGGTCGTTGAGCTTCAGGTGCACCCAGTCGACGGTGAAGTCCCGGCGCTTCTCCTGGGCGTGCCGGATGAACTCGCCCCGCAGCCGGGCCCGGGTGGTCTGCGGCGGGGTCTCCTTGGCCTCGAAGATCTCCGGGTCGGTGGCCACCCGGTCCACGTCGCCGCGGCGCTCCAGCAGCCCGTAGAGGCCCCGCCCACGGCGCACGTCGTGGTACGCCAGATCCATCTGCGCCACCCGGGGGTGCGACAGCGGCAGGTCGTGCTTGCGCTGGTAACGCTCGATGAGCCGCAGCTTGCTGACCCAGTCGATCTCCCGGGAGACCGGCTCCAGGTCGCCGGACTCCACCGCGTTGAGCACCCGGCCCCACAGCTCGACGACCCGCTTGGCGGCCTGGTCGCCACCGCGTCGCTCGACGAACTCGGTGGCCTTGGAGAGGTATTCCTGCTGGATGTCCAGGGCGCTGACCTCCTTGCCGTTGGCCAGCCGCACCTTGCGCCGGCCGGTGATGTCGTGCGACACCTCCCGGATGGCCCGGATCGGGTTCTCCAGGGACAGGTCGCGCATCACCACCCCGGCCTCGATCATCCGCAGCACGATGTCGGCGGTGCCGACCTTGAGCAGCGTGGTGACCTCGTTCATGTTGGAGTCCCCGACGATCACGTGCAGCCGCCGGTAGCGCTCGGCGTCGGCGTGCGGCTCGTCGCGGGTGTTGATGATCGGGCGGCTGCGGGTGGTCGCCGAGGAGACGCCCTCCCAGATGTGCTCGGCCCGCTGCGAGAGGCAGTAGACCGCGCCGCGGGGGGTTTGCAGAACCTTGCCGGCCCCGCAGATCAACTGCCGGGTGACCAGGAACGGGATGAGCACGTCGGCGAGCCGGCCGAACTCGCCGTGCCGGGAGACCAGGTAGTTCTCGTGACACCCGTACGAGTTGCCGGCCGAGTCGGTGTTGTTCTTGAACAGGTAGATCTCACCCGCGATGCCCTCGTCGTGCAGCCGCTTCTCCGCGTCGACGAGCAGGCCCTCCAGGATCCGCTCGCCGGCCCGGTCGTGGGCGACGAGATCGGTCACCGAGTCGCACTCCGGTGTCGCGTACTCCGGATGCGACCCGACGTCCAGGTAGAGCCGGGCTCCATTACGCAGGAAGACATTGCTCGACCGGCCCCAGGACACCACGCGACGGAACAGATACCGCGCGACCTCGTCCGGGGACAGCCGCCGCTGCCCGCGATAGGTGCAGGTGACGCCGTACTCGGTCTCGAGGCCGAAGATTCGCCGCTCCATGGTGTGACATTAGCCGCCCGGAGGCCCGGTTCGTCACTGTCAGACCACAGGTCGTGCCCCGAGCGCGGTCACATACCGGTTGAGTGCGACATTCCGTCCGGGCCGAGGCTCGCCACGAACCGCCGGCAGCTGTCGTACTCCGGGAGCAGGCCCCGCTCGCGGGCCTGCGCCAGAGTCGGCGCCGCGTCGTCACGCGCGGACAACAGCGGGACGTCGGCGGGCCACTCGATGCCCAACTCGTCGTCCAGCGGGTGCACCGCGTGCTCACCTGTCGGGTTGTAGGTGGCCGAGCAGAGGTAGCTCAACGTCGCGTCGTCGGTCAACGCGCAGAACCCGTGCCCCAGCCCTTCGCTGAGGTAGACCGCCCGCCGGTCGGTGTCGTCCAACCGGACGCCCTCCCACCGGCCGAAGGTCGGCGAACCCACCCGCAGGTCCACGATCACGTCGAGGACGGCGCCGCGCACACAGGTGACGTACTTGGCCTGCCCGGGTGGGACGTCGGCGAAGTGGACGCCGCGCACCACGCCCCGCGCGGAGACCGACAGGTTGGCCTGGGCCAGCCGCAGCGGGTGCCCCACCGCCTCGGCGAGCCTGTCGAAGCGGTACCACTCCATGAACATGCCGCGCGGGTCACCGTGCTGCTGGGGGGTGATCTCCCAGGCGCCCTCGATGCTCAACTCCCGGATCTTCACCAGGAGCCCCCGTCGCCGCCGGCCTGCTCGGTCAGCAGACCGAGCAGGTAGTCGCCGTAGCCACTCTTGGTCAGCGGCTCGGCGAGCGCGCGCAACTGCGCGTCGTCGATCAGGCCGGCCCGCCAGGCGACCTCCTCGACACAACCGATCTTGAGACCCTGCCGCTCCTCGACCACCCGGACGAACTCGGCGGCCTGCATCATCGAGGTGAACGTGCCGGTGTCCAGCCAGGCGGTCCCCCGGTCCAGCACCGTCACCGACAGCTCCCCGGTCTCCCGGTACACCTCGTTGACCGCTGTGATCTCCAGCTCGCCGCGGGCGCTCGGGGTGAGCTTGCGGGCGATGTCCACGACCCGGTTGTCGTAGAAGTAGAGGCCGGGCACCGCGTAGCGCGACTTCGGCCGGGCCGGCTTCTCCTCGATCGAGAGCACCCGGCCATCGGCGTCGAAGTCGACCACGCCGTACTCCTGCGGGTTGGCCACCTGATAGGCGAAGACCCGCCCGCCGACCGGGTCACCGTGGTCGGCGAGCTGCCGACCCAGACCCACGCCGTGGAAGATGTTGTCGCCGAGGACCAGCGCCACCGACTCGGCGCCGATGAAGTCCGCGCCGAGGATGAACGCCTGCGCGATGCCCTCCGGGCGCTCCTGGCTGACGTACTCCAGCCGCAGCCCGAACTGGCTGCCGTCGCCGAGCAGCCGACGGAACTGGTCCTGGTCGTCCGGAGTCGTGATCACCAGGATCTCCCGGACCCCGGACATCACCAGGGTGGAGAGCGGGTAGTAGATCATCGGCTTGTCGAAGACCGGCATCAGCTGCTTCGAGACCGCCCGGGTGATCGGCCAGAGCCGGGATCCGGTGCCGCCGGCAAGTAGGATTCCACGCACCGGGGAAGCCTAGCCGCACCCCGGCACATTGTGCGGGGGTCGCGTCCCAGGTGCCGCGTCGCCCGTCGCGTATACTTCCGGACCCGTGAGGATCCTCGTCACCGGCGGAGCCGGATTCATCGGGTCGGAGTACGTTCGTCTGCTGCTGGGCAAGCCGCTCGGCAGTGCCGACGGCGTGCCGCCGCTCGAGCCGGCCGTCGTGACCGTGCTGGACAAACTGACCTACTCCGGCAACCTGGCCAACCTGGAGCCCGTCCGGGACGACCCCCGACTGCGGTTCGTGCAGGGCGACATCTGCGACCCGGTCGTCGTCGACGAGGTGGTGGCCGAGCACGACGTGATCGTGCACTTCGCCGCCGAGTCACACGTCGACCGGTCGATCGCCGGCGCCGCGCCGTTCGTCACCACCAACGTGCTGGGCACCCAGACGCTGCTCGACGCGGCACTGCGCCACGGCACCGGCCGGTTCGTGCACGTCTCCACCGACGAGGTCTACGGCTCGATCGACGAGGGCTCCTGGACCGAGACCTGGCCCCTCGCCCCCAACTCGCCGTACTCGGCGTCCAAGGCCGGCTCCGACCTGCTCGCGCTGTCGTACCACCGCACCCACGGCATGGACGTGGTGGTCACCCGCTGCTCCAACAACTACGGCCCGTACCAGTTCCCCGAGAAGGTCATCCCGCTGTTCGTCAGCAACCTGCTCGACGGTGGCACCGTCCCCCTCTACGGCGACGGCGGCAACATCCGTGACTGGCTGCACGTGCACGACCACTGCCGCGGCATCGCCCTCGTGCAGCAGAAGGGCCGCGCCGGCGAGGTCTACAACATCGGCGGCGGCACCGAGTTGACCAACAAGGAACTCACCGGTCTGCTCCTGGACGCCTGCGGCGCCGGATGGGACCGGGTCGTTCCGGTCACCGACCGCAAGGGCCACGACCGCCGGTACTCCCTCGACATCACCAAGATCAGCGAGGAGCTCGGCTACCACCCCAGCATCACCCTGGACCAGGGCCTCGCCGACACCGTGCGCTGGTACCGGGACAACCGCGGCTGGTGGGAACCCCTCAAGTCCGCGCCGAGCGCATGACCCGTCTACTCGTCACCGGCGCGGGCGGGATGCTCGGCCGGGACCTGGTCACCGTGCTGGGGACACGGCCCGACCTCAAGGTGACCGCCGCCACCCGCGCCGACCTGGACATCACCGACCGCGCGGCGGTGGACGCCGCCGTCGCCGGGCACGACCTGGTGATCAACGCGGCCGCGTGGACCAACGTCGACGCCGCCGAGGCCGACGAGGCCGCGGCGACCGCCGTCAACGGCGACGCCGTGGCCAACCTGGCCGCGGCGTGCGCCACCGACGGAACCCGGCTCATCCAGGTCTCCACCGACTACGTCCTCGCCGGCAACGCGGACACCCCCTACCCGGAGGACGCGCCCACCGCGCCGGTCAACGCCTACGGCCGCGGCAAGCTCGTCGGCGAACAGGCCGTCGCGCGGCTGCTGCCCGACACCGGGTACGTCGTGCGCACCGCCTGGCTGTACGGCGCGCACGGCCCCAACTTCGTGGCCACCATGCTCCGACTCGCCACCCAGCACGAGCACCTCGACGTGGTCGACGACCAACACGGCCAACCCACCTGGTCCTACGCGCTCGCCGAGCGGCTCGTCGCGCTCGCCGACGCGGCGCTGGCCGGTAACGCGACGCCCGGCGTCTACCACGGCACCTGCGCCGGGCAGACGACCTGGTACGGGCTGGCCCGCGCCGCGTTCACGCTGGCCGGGCTGGACCCGGAGCGGATCCGACCCACCACCAGCGACCGGTATCCGCGTCCCGCCCCGCGGCCTGCGTACAGTGTGCTAGGGCACAGCCGCTGGGCAGCCGTGGGTCTGGCCCCGCTTCCAGACTGGCACAGCGCCCTGGTTGACGCGTTCCACTCCCCCGCTCCACCCGCCCCGTGGAAGGTCGCATGAAGCTCACCCTCGTCACCGGCCTGACCGGCCTGCTGCTCCTCGGCACCATCGTCGAGCTGTTGCGCCGCCGTCAGCTGCGCGAGAAGTACGGCATGCTCTGGCTCGCCGTACTGATCATCGTGATCCCGCTGTCCCTGTTCCCCCGGCTGCTCGACAACGTCGCCGAACTCCTCGGTGTCGCCTCCGGTGTCAGCCTGGTGCTCTTCCTCGGCATCGTCTTCCTGCTGCTGGTGTGCGTACACCTCAGCTGGGAGGTCAGCGCCCTGGAAGAAGAGACCCGCACCCTGGCCGAAGACTTCGCCCTGCTCCGCGCCCAGATCGACGCGGACCGGGCAGCCCGAGACGAACTGGTGTCGACCGATGGTTAACGGCAAGCGCACATTGATCATCATCCCGGCTCTCAACGAGTCGGGCTCGATCGCCGACGTCGTCGGCGAGGTCCGCGGCGAACTGCCCGGCGTCGACGTGCTCGTCGTCGACGACGGCTCCACCGACCGCACCGCCGCCGTCGCCGCCGCCGCCGGCGCGAAGGTCGCCAAACTGCCGTACAACCTCGGCGTCGGCGGGGCCATGCGCCTCGGCTACCGCTACGCCCGCGACCACGACTACGACGTCGCCATCCAGATCGACGCCGACGGCCAGCACGACCCCCGGTACGTGCCGAAGCTCGTCGACCTGCTCGACGACAACGACCTCGTCATCGGCGCCCGCTTCGCCGGTGAGGGCGACTACAACGTCCGCGGCCCCCGCCGCTGGGCGATGGTGATGCTCTCCGCCGTGCTGTCCCGGGTCGCCCACACCAAGCTCACCGACACCACCTCCGGCTTCCGGGCCGCCAACCGGCGGGTCATCGAGATGTTCGCCGGCTGGTACCCGGCCGAGTACCTCGGCGACACCGTGGAAACCCTGGTGCACACCGCCCGCCGGGGCTACCGCATCCGCCAGGTGCCGGTCGCCATGCGCAAGCGGATGGCCGGCACACCCAGCCACTCCCCCGCCAAGGCGATGGTCTACCTCGGCCGCGCGTTCGCTGTCCTCACGCTGGCGCTCATCCGCCGGTGATCCGACGGCTACTGAGCCTGGTCCCGCCCGGCACCGTCGCTGTCGGTGCCGGGCTGGCCCTTCTCGGGCTCGCCTCCTACGTTCACCTCGCCGTCGCCGGCCACAGCCTCAGCAAGGCCGACTACTCGTCCCTCTCGGTGCTCTGGTCGATCGTGTTCACCCTCGGCATCGGCGTGTTCATGCCGATCGAGCAGGAGGTCGCCCGGGTCGTCGCCGCCCGACACAGCCAGGGGCTGCCCCCCGGGCCGGTGCTGGCCCGCGGCGTCACCGTCGCCGCCGTGCTGCTCGCGGTGCTGGTGCTGGCCGTCACCATCGGCCGTCAGCCGCTCGCCGACAAGCTCTTCGCCGGTGACGGCAACCTGGTCACCGTGCTGATCGGCGCACTCGCCGCGATGGCCGTCGCCTACGCCACCCGCGGCGTCCTCTCCGGCCTGCAACTGTTCCCCTGGTACGGCGCCCAACTCGGCATCGACGGCGGCCTGCGCATCATCATGGTCGCCCTGCTCGGGCTGGCCGGGGTGACGTCCCCCGTCTGGTACGGGCTCGTGCTCGTCGCCGCCCCGCTGGTCAGCGTCCTGCTCACCCTGCCGCCGGTGCTGCGCGCCATCGGCGGAGGCCCACCGGTGGCCTGGGCCACCCTGCTGCGCGGCCTCGGCCTGCTCACCGCCTCCAGCCTGCTCTCCCAGGTCGTGGTGAACATCGGCGTGATCAACGTGCAGCTGCTCGCCCCCTCCGACGCGGCAGCCGCCGGCGCGCTCCTCTCCGCCCTCGTGCTGGTCCGCATCCCCCTGTTCGTCTTCGGCTCCCTCCAGGCGTCACTGCTGCCCGGCCTGGCCACCACCGCCACCACCGGCGACCAGGCCGGCTTCCACAGCCTGCTGCGCCGGGCGCTGGGCATCGTCACCGCGCTCGGCCTCACCGGCGCCCTCGGCGCCGTGCTGCTGGGCCCGTGGCTGGTCGGCACACTCTTCGACGCACCCGGCGTCCTCGGCCACGGCGACTTCGCCTGGCTGGCGGCCGCCACCCTGGCCTACCTGTGGGCGATGGTGCTCGGCCAGGCCCTCCTCGCCCTCGACCGGCACCGCGCCCAGGCCCTCGCCTGGACCGCCGGCGTCGCCGCCCTGATCGCCGTGACGCTGCTCCCGGCCCCGGTCACCCTGCGAGTCGAACTGGCGTACACCATCGGCTCCGTCATCGTGGCCGCCACCATGGCGATGCTGCTGCGCGGCGGCGTCCGTCGACCCACCACCCCCACCCGGCCGCTCGCCGAGGCCGTCGCTCCCGCCGTACCCGGAGGCATCCGATGACCCGACCCCGGGTGAGCGCCGTCATGCTCGCCTACGGCCCGGAGCCCTACCTCGTCGACGCCGCACGGGCGGTGCTGGCCAGCACCGACGTCGAGATCGACCTCATCGTCGTCGACAACGGCTGCACCGGGGACGGCATCGACATCGTCAAGGGCCTCCCCGGTGTGCGGGTGATCCGACCGGAGGAGAACACCGGCTACTCCGGCGGCTGCCGGGTCGGCGCCGCCGAGGCCACCGGTGACTGGCTCGCGTTCGTCAACTCCGATGCCGTCGTCGCACCCGACGCCCTGGCCAAGACCACCGCCGTCGCCGCCGAGGCGGGCGTCGGCGCCGCCATGGCGTCCATCCGGTTGGCCGACACCCCCGAGCTGATCAACACCAGCGGCAACCCGCTGCACTTCACCGGGCTGTCCTGGGCCGGCGGCAACGGCGAACCGGCCAGCAACCACGCCGAGCGGCGAGTCGTGCCCTCCCTCAGCGGCTGCTGCTTCGTGATCAGCCGGCAGCTCTGGCGTGAGCTCGACGGCTTCGCCGCCGAGTACTTCGCCTACCACGAGGACACCGAACTCAGCCTGCGACTGTGGCAGCGCGGACTACGACTGGAGTACGTGCCGGACGCCATCGTGCGTCACCACTACGAGTTCTCCCGCAACGCCCTC
This sequence comes from Micromonospora foliorum, assembly GCF_022229015.1. Classification (GTDB taxonomy): domain Bacteria; phylum Actinomycetota; class Actinomycetes; order Mycobacteriales; family Micromonosporaceae; genus Micromonospora; species Micromonospora foliorum. Next base: position 11,099 of record NZ_JAKKFF010000326.1, on the reverse strand, counting down.
AAGCTCTACCTGGTCGAGCGGAACCGACTGGTCACCCTGCTCACCGCGTACGAGGCGCGGACACTCGTCGTGCTCGCCCCGGCGCTGCTGCTCACCGAGGCCGCCATGCTCACCGCCGCGGTCGTCGGCGGCTGGTCCCGGCAGAAACTGCAGGGCTGGGGCTGGTTGTGGCGCAACCGCAGCTGGGTACGCGGCCGTCGCCGGCAGCTACAGGCCGAACGCCGGGTGCCGGACGGGGTCATCGCGGAGCTGATGACCGGTCGGGTCACCCCCTCCGGAGTGCCCACCACGCCGGGCCTGGGCGCGTTCAACGCCGTCGCCGGCGGTTACTGGGCCCTGACCAGACCCCTGCTGCGCCGAGGATGACCGCTGGCGCCGGCCCCGAACACGGGGCCGGCGCCAGCGGGCGAAACCCTAGCGCTCGCCGCCCTCCGCGGGCCGGTCCTCCAGGTCCGCGGAACCGGCCGAGCTCGTCGGCTTGTGCCCTTCCGTGGTCGGCACGACCGGCTCGGCGGGACCGCCCGCCGCATCCGCCGCCTGCCCCTCGGCCGCCGCGTCCCCGTCCAGCAGAGCCGTCAACGCGGCACCGGTGATCCGCCGGAACGTCCGCCCGACCCGCTGACGGTCCAGGACCGCCACCTCGAGCTGGTTCGCGGCGATCGTCCGGGCGGCACCGCCCTCACCACCCACGGTGCTCAACGCCTGCACCGCCACCCGGACCGCTTCACCCAGGGACATGTCCGCCCGGTGCTGCGACTTCAACACACCGGTGATCGCCTCGGCCTGACCACCCATGGCCATCCGCCCCGGCTCGTCGTTGACCGAGCCGTCATAGGTCAGCCGGTACAGCTCGTCCGCGTCCGCGGTGGCACCGACCTCCGCCACGCAGATCTCCACCTCGAACGGCTTCGACTGCTCGGTGAAGATCGCACCCAGGGTCTGCGCGAACGCGTTGGCCAGAGCCCGGCCGGTGACGTCCCGCCGGTCGTAGCTGAGCCCGTTCAGGTCGGCCATCCGCACACCGGCGCGGCGCAGGTTCTCGAACTCGTTGTACCGGCCCACCGCGGCGAACCCGATCCGGTCGTAGATCTCGCTGACCTTGTGCAAGGCGCTGGAGAGGTTCTCCGCGACGAAGAGGACCCCGCCGGAGTAGCTGAGGACCACCGCGCTGCGACCCCGAGCGATGCCCTTGCGGGCCAACTCGGAGCGGTCGCGCATGATCTGTTCGGGAGAGGCGTAGAACTGCATGGCCACGTCGGCGGTTCTCCTTACGGCGCTGTGCTGACGACTGCTGACTGGTGAGGTGCGGGTCTCAACCGCCCGGGTTCTCCATCCGGCCGGCAACCACACCCTCGGCGATCGCCGCCGTCTCGGGGTCGGTCAACCGGCGGGTGCCCTCGGCGGTCGCGGTCATCACCACGGGGTAGATCCGGCGGGTCAGATCCGGCCCACCGGTCGCGGTGTCGTCGTCGGCCGCGTCGTAGAGCGCCTCGACCGCCAGCCGCGTCGCGTCCTCGACGGACAGCCCGGCCCGGAACCGCTTCTTCAACGCGGACTTGGCGAACAGCGACCCGGACCCGATCGCGTCGTAGCCGGTCTCCTCGTACGGGCCGCCGGTCACGTCGAAGCTGAAGATCCGACCGGCCCGCGCCGGGTCGGCGGCGGCCAGGTCGAACCCGGCGAAGAGCGGCACCACGGCCAGCCCCTGCATCGCCGCCCCCAGGTTGCCCCGGATCATCGAGGCCAACCGGTTGGCCTTGCCGTCCAACGAGAGCATCGCGCCCTCGATCTTCTCGTAGTGCTCCAGCTCCACCTGGAACAGTCGCATCAGCTCGATGCCGATACCCGCGGTGCCCGCGATGCCGACCAGCGAGTACGCGTCGGCGGGGTGCACCTTCTCGATGTCGCGCTGGGCGATCAGGTTGCCCATGGTGGCCCGTCGGTCGCCCGCCATCACCACACCCTCGGCGGCCGCGATGGCCACGATGGTGGTCGCGTGCGGCGCCAGGTCGGCTGCCATGCCCGGCGGCAGCGGTCGCCGACCGGGCAACATCTCGGGGGCCACCCGACTCAGAAACGTCGTGAAGGAGGACGTCCCCGCGTTGGTGAACACATCTGGTAGACGCCCGGATGGATCAAAGCCCGCTGCCACGTGGTTCCTCTCAGGTACGTGATCGCCCTGGCCAGCCTCATGGGACTGTCACGGAACTGGCCAAGACCACCGTTGCAGTTGAAGCAGAGTATCCCGCGCACCCATCCGGTGCGATGATCGTGGTCCAGATGTTGCGGGTCGGCACCGCCACAGATCGCGCAGACCCCGCCCTGCTCGGCCAGGAGCTCCTGAAACTCCTTCTCGCCCACGCCATACCGCCGCCGCAGGTGGTACTCGCGGTTGCCTCCGTAGAGGCGCTCTTTGTTCTCTCTGGTCTTCGTGTTGTGGCAGGGCTTGCAGTAGGTGGCGTAACCGGAAGCATCCGCCCGGTTTCGGGGAAAGGCATCGAACGGCATGACCGCATCGCAGGCCGGGCAGTACTTGTGGCCCTCTGGCACGACGCGACCTACGCGTACCTCACGGTCGAGCTTGGCTTTCACCCGACGCGCGTAGCTCGCCTTGGATCGCTCGTTGAAGCAGAGTTTGCAGTAGCTACCCCGACCGCCCGGCCGCTTGGAACTCACGCAGAACTGATCGAGCGCCTTCCATTCGCTGCAGTCTCGACAGCGGCGGAGTCCGTCCCGATCATCGCCAGCCTTAGACATGTCCGAATTGACCCTATATGCTCACTGACCTCCTTTTTGCACGTAACCTCTCACGAACTCCTCTGCATTTTCCTCGAGGACGGAGTCGATCTCGTCGAGGAGGTCGTCGACGTCCTCGGTGATCTCGGCGTGCCGCTCGGCCACCTCGGGGTTGGCCTCGGTGGTGACGTCCTCGATTTCCTCGCCCTGACGGGACTTGCCGGACTGCGACTGGCCGCCGCTGTCATGAGTGGCCATTGCTGCCTCCTCCACGATCGTCTGCGATGAACTTACCTCGCGCGGGCGACGAAAAGCCCGCCGCGCGCCGGCTTGCGGCACACGGCGGGCATTCGCACCCGGGCTCAGCCCCCGGTCAAGGTCTCCAGCAGGTCCTTGGCGCTGGCGCAGCGGTCGAACAGGGCACCGACGTGCGCGCGGGTGCCCCGCTCCGGCTCCATCATCGGCACCCGGACCAGCGACTCCCGGCCCACGTCGAAGATCACCGAGTCCCAGCTCGCGGCGACCACCTCGGAGGCGTACTGCGCGAGGCAGCGCCCCCGGAAGTAGGCCCGGGTGTCCTCCGGCGGCTCGGTCATCGCGCTGCGGGTCTCGTCGTCGGTGAGCAGCGTCTTCATCGCTCCCCGACTGACCAGCCGGTGGTAGAGACCCTTCTCCGGCCGGACGTCGGAGTACTGGAGGTCGACGAGCTGCAGCTTGTGCGAGCCCCAGCCGAGCTTCTCCCGCTCCCGGTAGCCCTCCAGCAGCCGCAGCTTGGCCACCCAGTCCAGTTCGTCGGCGCAGAGCATCGGGTCCCGGCCGAGCCGGTCGAGGACGCTCTCCCAGCGGTCGAGCACGTCGATGGTCTGCTCGTCGGCGTCGGTGCCATACCGGTCGTCGACAAAGGACCGGACCCGCTCCAGGTACGCCCACTGCAGGTCCAGGGCGGTGAGCCGGCGGCCGTCGCGCAGTCGCATGCGGTGCGTCAGGGCGGGGTCGTGGCTGACGGCGCGCAGTTCGCTGACCGGGTCGGCGATGCCGAGGTCGCCCCCGAGCGCCTTCTCCTCGATCATGGTGAGGATCAGCGCGGTGGTGCCGACCTTGAGGTAGGTGGAGATCTCGGAGAGGTTGGCGTCGCCGATGATGACGTGCAGCCGGCGGTACTTGTCGGCGTCGGCGTGCGGCTCGTCGCGGGTGTTGATGATCGGCCGCTTGAGGGTGGTCTCCAGGCCGACCTCGACCTCGAAGAAGTCGGCACGCTGGGAGATCTGGAAGCCGCTCTGGCCGCCGTCCTGGCCGATGCCGACCCGGCCGGCGCCGCAGACGATCTGCCGGGTGACGAAGAACGGCGTCAGGTACGCCACGATGTCGGCGAAGGGCGTCTGCCGGCGCATCAGGTAGTTCTCGTGGGCGCCGTAGCTGGCGCCCTTGTTGTCGGTGTTGTTCTTGTAGAGGTGGATCGGCTGGGTGCCCGGGATGGTGGCGGCGCGGCGGGACGCCTCGGCCATCACCCGCTCGCCGGCCTTGTCCCAGCGCACGATGTCCCGGGGGGTGGTGACCTCCGGGGTGGAGTATTCGGGGTGGGCGTGGTCGACGTAGAGCCGTGCGCCGTTGGTGAGTATCACGTTGGCCAGGCCGAGGTCTTCGTCCGCGAGCGCCTCGGCGGGGTCGTACGCGGCACCGGAGTAGGTGAACCCGCGGGCGTCGCGCAGCGGCGACTCTTCCTCGTAGTCCCATCGGGCCCGGCCGCCCCGGTTGAGTTCCGGACGTGCCCCGTAGGCGTTGACCACCTGCGATGAGGTGACCATCGGGTTGGCTCCGGCCTGCCCGGGCACGGAGATGCCGTATTCGACCTCGGTGCCCATGATCCGTCTTACGCTCATCGACCTACCCGCTTCGCTCGCCCGACCCGGTCCACCGTCAGGTCGAGCGTAGTCCGCCCTGAGCACCTGCACTCTGTAGGTGAGTGCCGGCGGGCCGGAACAGTTCGGTGGATTCGGTGTCAGAACGCTCGGCGGTCGGCGTCGGGTCGTCGCTGTCGGCGGAGCGCGTGGTCCAGACGAGCCACCCGAACAGCACGAGGCCGACGCTGGCGCTCAGCAGCGGGATCACCGAGCCGACCACCGGGTGCCAGTCGCCGGCGAGCGGGTTGAGGCTGCTCAACCCGATGTTGGCGGGCAGGCCGTTCTGCCAGCGGACCATCGTGTACGCCAGGCAGAAGAGCTGGATCGGCAGGAGGAGCAGCACGGCGAGTCGGGTGAACGAGCGGGCTCGGGCGGTTTCGAAGCCGCGTTGTTCGGCGGTCCACGCGGCGTAGAGCAGAACGCCTACCAGCATGGGCAGCATGTAGCGGCCCTGGGTGACGAAGCCGCTCTCGTTGACCAGGGCGATCTGCATGAGGGAGGGGACGGCCACGCCGCCGCCGAGCAGCACGAGCAGACGCCACCGGTCGAGGGTGCTGCCCCAGACGACGCCGATGAGCAGCAGTGCTCCGGCGACGAGCTGCCAGATCAGGTACGGCGGGGCGGGCATCCGGGTGTCCAGCCAGGAGGTGACCCCGACGATCTGGTCGAGGTATCCCCGCCACCGGTCGGCCTCGCGCAGGGCCGCCTGCCCGTAGGTGAGCCGGTCGGCGGAGTAGTTGCCGAGGTCGGAGGTCTGTTGGCGGACGGACCAGGCGAGCACGACGAGGGTGGACAGGACGATGCCGCCGGCCCAGAGTTGCGCGGCCCGGTCCCGTAGCAGGCCGACGAGGTTGCCGCGGCGCAGGGGGAAGGCGAACGCGACGAAGGCGGTCGCCAGCCAGAGCGGGCCGGTCTGGCGCAGGATGGCCAGGAGCAGCGCGCTGATCCCGACGAGGACGATGAGGCCACGTCGTGGGCCGGGTGGGCCGAGCAGCAGGGGGATGACCGCGCTGAAGAAGGCGATGCCGGCGGCGATCTCCAGGCCGTTCGGGTTGACCGCGCTGGCCATGTGCACGGCCATCGGGGTGGTGACGACGACGAGGGCGCCCATCATGAGGCCGCGGCGGGACCGGTTGCGGATCACGACGTACGCGCAGGCGAGCAGCGCGGCGCAGCACAGGGCGCTGATCATGCGGGCGAGCAGGACACCGGACCAGCCGGGCCAGAGCACCGTCGGCGCGCCGACGAGGGCGTAGTAGGCGGGGAAGTAACGACCGGCTCCGGTGCCGGCGCGGGTGGGTGTGTCGTCGCTGCCGGGGGGCTGGGCGCAGGCCGCGGAGACTTCCTTCTTGAACTGCCAGCACTGCTCGCGGACGAGACCGCCGGGGACGGTCTGGAAGGCTCCGGTGCCCTTCTTCGCGGCGGCCGGCGGGGGCGCGATCTGCCCGGCGGCGACGCCGGCCGCCCGGACGATGTGCTCGCGCTCGTCCGGGGTGCCGTCGTAGGGGGCGGCCATCGACCAGGCGAAGATGATCAGGAAGAACGCGGCGAAGGCGAGGGCCCAGTGTCGTCGGGCTGCGCTCGTGGTGGCCACCGGGCTTGCGGCGGTGGCCGGCGGCGTCACTCTTCCGGGATCAGGCACGTCAACCTCGCGGCTCGCGCGGGCAGGCCCCGCTGGGTGGATGGACAGACGATAGACTCCGTCGTCGTCCTCACCGCTCCGGGTCCCCCCTTGGAGAACTCTTTGCTGTCACCTGTTGCCGATTCCGTCCGCCACCTGTCCCGACACAGTGCTGTGCGGTTCCTGGTCGTCGGGGGCCTGAGCGTTGCCGTGGACACGGGGTCACTCTTCGTCTACCACGGAGTTCTGCGGATTGTCCTGCCGGTTGCGGCCGCCCTGTCGTTTCTGACCTCGTTCTGGGTCAACTTCGGGCTGAACCGGGCGTGGTCGTTCGGCTCGTCCGCTCAGATGGTGCCGCAGGTGGGACGCTACTTCGCGCTGGTCCTCGCCAATCTGACCGCGAACGTGGTGCTGGTGTCGGCGTTGACCTGGGCGGGCACGCCGTACCTGCTGGCGAAGTTGCTGGTGACGGCGTCGCTGTCGGCGGCGAACTACGTGGTGTCGAAGCGGTGGATCTTCGCTGCCTGACCGGCTCCTGACCTACCCAACAGCGAGGGTGTCCGCCGTTACGGCGGACACCCTCGCTGTTGGGTCAGAGGTACTGGCCGGTGTTGCTGGCGGTCTCGATGGACCGGCCGGCCTCGGCGCCCTTGCCGCCGGAGACGAGCGTGCGGATGTAGACGATCCGCTCGCCCTTCTTGCCGGAGATGCGCGCCCAGTCATCGGGGTTGGTGGTGTTGGGGAGGTCCTCGTTCTCGCGGAACTCGTCGACGCAGGCGTCGAGCAGGTGCTGCAGGCGCAGCCCCTTGCGACCCGAGGTGAGGAACTCCTTGATGGCCATCTTCTTGCTCCGGTCGACGATGTTCTGGATCATCGCGCCGGAGTTGAAGTCCTTGAAGTAGAGGACTTCCTTGTCACCGTTGGCGTAGGTGACCTCGAGGAATCGGTTCTCCTCGGTTTCGGAGTACATCCGCAGCACCACGGCGTCGATCATCGCCGCGACGGTGGCCTGGGGGTCGGTGCCGTGTTCGGCCAGGTCGTCCGGGTGCAGGGGCAGCCCGGAGAGGATGTACTTGGAGAAGATGTCCTTGGCCGCCTCGGCGTCCGGTCGCTCGATCTTGATCTTCACGTCGAGGCGACCGGGGCGCAGGATCGCCGGGTCGATCATGTCTTCCCGGTTGGAGGCGCCGATGACGATGACGTTCTCCAGCCCCTCCACGCCGTCGATCTCGCTGAGCAGCTGAGGGACGATGGTGTTCTCCACGTCGGAGGAGACACCGGAGCCGCGGGTCCGGAAGATCGAGTCCATCTCGTCGAAGAACACGATCACCGGCGTGCCCTCGCCGGCCTTCTCCCGGGCGCGCTGGAAGATCAGCCGGATGTGCCGCTCGGTCTCACCGACGTACTTGTTGAGCAGCTCCGGGCCCTTGATGTTGAGGAAGAAGCTGGTGTGCTTCTCCTTGCCCTGGCGCTCGGCGATCTTCTTGGCCAGCGAGTTGGCCACCGCCTTGGCGATGAGCGTCTTACCGCAGCCGGGCGGGCCGTAGAGCAGGATGCCCTTGGGTGGGCGGAGCTGGTGCTCACGGAACAGGTCCGCGTGCAGGAACGGCAACTCCACCGCGTCGCGGATCTGCTCGATCTGCGACTGGAGGCCGCCGATGTCGCCGTAGTCGACGTCGGGCACCTCCTCCAGGACCAGCTCCTCGACCTCGCTCTTCGGGATCCGCTCGTACGCGTACGCCGAGCGGGGCTCGATCATGAGCGAGTCGCCGGCCCGGATCGCCGAGCCGATGAGCGTCTCGGCGAGGTGCACGATGCGCTCCTCGTCGGAGTGGGAGACCACAAGCGCCCGGTCGCCCGGACCGCCGTTCGGCCCCTCCAGGATCTCCTTGAGCATCACCACCTCGCCGACCCGCTCGTAACCGAACGCGTCGACGATGTTGAGCGCGTCGTTGAGCAGGACCTCCTGGCCGCGCCGCAGGTCACCCACGTCGAGCGAGGGCGAGACCGCGACCCGTAGTTTGCGGCCACCGGTGAAGACGTCCACCGTGCCGTCCTCGTGCTTGGCCAGGAAGACTCCGTAACCGCTCGGCGGTTGCGCGAGCCGGTCGATCTCCTCCTTGAGCGTCACGATCTGCGTGCGAGCTTCCTTGAGGGTGCTCACCAGCCGGTCGTTGTTCTCGGTCAGCCGCGCCAACTGTGCCTGGGTGGCCGCCAGCCGCTCTTCGAGCTGCCGGACGTGTCGGGGGCTTTCGGTCAACTTGCGCCGCACCAGGGCGAGTTCCTCTTGCAGGAACGCGACCTGCGTGGAGAGATCGTGGGCTTCCTTCTCCCACCGTGCGGCGCGCGAGTCCGCGTCGTCGCTACGTGCTGCCACGTCCCACCTCCCCGGGGGGCTTGAACGTTCTGCCCTAACACTAGCCGCTATGAGGCCGATTCGGTCCCACGCAACACCCTCGTCACCGAACCTTGATCGCCAAGGGTGGCCTGACGGGCCGTTACCGGCGTTCGGGTACCGTCGAGGCGTGGCACGGGAGAACATGGGGGGTGCACAGGTGGCCGAGGTCGCGACCGACGAGTTGCAGGTCTGGGTCGACCAGGATCTCTGCACGGGCGACGGGCTCTGCGTGCAGTACGCGCCGGAGGTGTTCGAGTTCGACATCGACGGCCTGGCCTACGTCAAGGGCGTCGACGGTGAGCTGCGGATGGCCCCGGGCAGCCGGGTCGACGTCCCCGCGCACCTGCGACTCGAGGTGATCGACTCCGCGAAGGAGTGCCCCGGCGACTGCATCCACGTGGTGCGCGGCGACGGCGTCGAGGTCGCCGGCCCGGAGGCCGAGGACGACTGACCCACCGGCCGGGCCGCGCGGCCCGGCCGGGTCCAAAACGGGGTACGCCTCAGAGCATCGGACGGCCGACGACCGAGGCGACCAACCGCGCGAACTCCTCCAACCGGGCGATCTGCCCGGCCCCGCCGTCGTCGAGGGTCTTGCCGAAGCGCAGCGCGTCGTGCCGGGGTGCGCCGGCCATCTCCTCGCTCGGCGGTGCCTCGTCCAACGAGGTGAGCAGCAGGTAGACGTCGATGCTGTCGACCCGGATCTCGCCGCTCTCGGCCCGGTTGAGCCGCCGCCGGCAACCCACCTCGGTGACGGTGGAGACCGGCACCACCCGCAGCGACGAGGTCATCGAGCCCGGTGGGCCCTCCTCCGGCGGTACGTCCTCGCCGTGCCAGAGGATGAGCCGGCTGCCGTCGCAGACGACGACCTCCTGCCACACCCCGTTGACCTCGTTGACGAAGCGTTCCAGGGTGAAGCCGAGCACCGACGCGCCGCGCAGCACGCCGCCGAGCGCCTCCAGGGCGACGTCCGGGTCGCGCAGGTAGGCCCGCGCCGCCGATTCCAGGTCCTGGTAGGGCGACCAGTCGGGAAAGACCGCGGGGAGGTCTCCACCGCCGTAGCCCGGTCGGCTCATGCCAGCGTCTCCCCCTGCTCGGCGGTGCCGACACCCAGCTCGATGGTCACGGCCTGTCCATCTCCCCCGCACCGTTGGCTTGCGCGCCTGCCGCCTGGGCGGCCGCGGCCTGTCGGGCCGCCTCCGCCTCGCGCAGGTCCTGGCGGCGCTGCGCGTACGCCTCGGTGCCCTTGCTGGGCTTTCGCCGCCGCGGCGGCGCGGTGACCCCCGGGGCGAGCTTGCGCGCGGACACCAGGAAGGCGGTGTGCGCGATCATCCGGTGGTCCGGGCGAACGGCGAGGCCCTCGGCGTGCCAGTCGCGCACCAGGGACTCCCAGGCCCGTGGCTCGGTCCAGCCGCCGCGCTCGCGCAGCGCCTCCACCAGCTCGGAGAGCTGCGGTGTGGTGGCGACGTAACCGATGAACACGCCGCCGGGCACCAGCGCCCGCTCGACCATGTCGAGGGTCTCCCAGGGGGTCAGCATGTCCAGGATGATCCGGTCGAAGCCGGTCTCCTGGCACTGCGCGACGTCGCCGACGTGCAGGTTCCACGAGGGGTGCGGCCCGTTGAAGAACGCCTCGACGTTGCGCTTGGCGATCTGGGCGAAGTCGTCGCGCAGCTCGAACGAGTGCAGCTCGCCCTCGGTGCCGACGGCGCGCAGCAGGGAGCAGCTCAGCGCGCCGGAGCCGGCGCCGGCCTCGAGGACCTTCGCGCCGGGGAAGATGTCGCCCATCGCGACGATCTGCGCCGAGTCCTTCGGGTAGATCACCTGGGCGCCGCGCGGCATGGACAGCACGTAGTCCGACAGGAGCGGCCGCAGGGCCAGGAACGCGGTGCCGCCACCGGCGGTGGTCACCACGCTGCCGTCGGGGAGCCCGATCAGCGCGTCGTGCGCCAGGATGCCGCGGTGGGTGTGGAACTCCTTGCCGGGCTCCAGCGTCACGGTGTGCATCCGCCCCTTGGGGTCGGTCAGCTGGACCCGGTCGCCGGGCCGGAACGGCCCCCGGTGCACGGGTGTCAGCGCCCGGTTGGCGGGGTCGGCGGCGACGGTGGAGGGAGTTGCGGTCACGGTGTCATCTTCCGGTTGGGTTCGAGGAGCTGTGCCAGGTCCGCGATGTGCAGAATGCCGACGACATCTTCGCCTGACGTCACCACGTACTGCGCGCCCGGGTGGGTCTGTACGGCCTCCATCACCCGCTCGCCGTCCCACCCGACCGGCAATGTGGGAAGTGTGCCCAGTGACCGGGCGACGGCGTCCACCGCCAGCCACGGTCGGCGCTCGACGGGCACCGCGTCGGCGGCGGCCGGGTCGACCAGCGCCACCGGCCGACCGGTGGAGTCGGTGACCAGCAGCGCGGCGCCGGGTTGCCCGCTCTCGGCGTGTCGGCGCT
>NZ_JAKKFF010000325.1 GCF_022229015.1 Micromonospora foliorum | reverse complement strand
CGCCGCCGTACCCGGTCTCCGGCCACCCGGCGCCGGGCCAGCCCGGCTACCCACAGCCGGCCGCCGGCCACTACCCCGGTGCCCCCTGGTACGCGGGCCAGCAGTCCGGCTGGGCCGGCGGGGGCCAGCCGGGCATGGCGTACGCCCCGCACCAGCAGCACCCCGGTCAGCACGCCCAGCACCCCCAGCACCCCGGGCAGCACCCCCAGCACCCGGGCCAGCCGGTCCCGCCGTGGGGCCCGCAGGTCGCGCCGCCCGGCAGCGGCCCCCGACCGGGCCGGATCGCCAAGTTCGCCGGTGCCGGCGTCGCGGTGTTCGCCCTGATGCTCGGTTCCGGTGTGGCCGGTGGGGCGCTCGCGCTCGCCCTCGACGGCGACAGCGGCGGTATCACCCGCACCTACTCCGCGGCTCCCGTGATCAATGGCGCCGACCTGCCGAAGATCGCCGCGGCGGTCCAGGACAGCGTCGTCTCGATCACCACCGACAGCGGTGAGGGCTCCGGGGTGGTGCTCAGCGCCGACGGGTACGTGCTGACCAACAACCACGTGGTCGCGTCCGCCGCGGGCGACGCCGTGCGGGTGGTCTTCGCCGACGGCAAGACCGCCGACGCGAAGATCATCGGCACCGACCCGAAGACCGACCTGGCCGTGGTGAAGGCCAGCGGGGTGAGCGACCTCAAGCCGGCCAAGTTCGGCGACAGCGACGCCATGCAGGTCGGCGACCAGGTGCTCGCCCTGGGCAGCCCGCTCGGCCTGCAGGGTTCGGTGACCTCGGGCATCCTCAGCGCCCGGGACCGCACCATCCGGGCCGGTGAGGGTCAGCAGCAGGACCCGACCCAGCAGAGCCAGCCGGTCAGCTCGATCTCCGGCCTGCTCCAGACCGACGCGCCGATCAACCCCGGCAACTCCGGTGGCGCGCTGGTCAACACCCGGGGCGAGGTGATCGGCGTCAACACCGCCATCGCGACCTCCGGGCAGAGCACCGGCAACATCGGTGTCGGGTTCGCCATCCCCAGCAACAAGGCCAAGGACGTCGCGGGCAAGCTCCAGCGCGGCGAGAAGGTCAGCCACCCGTCGCTCGGGGTCGGCGTCAACCAGGCCGAGGGCGGCGGCGCGCTCGTCGCGTCGGTCACCCCGGGCAGCCCGGCCGAGAAGGCCGGCCTCCAGCGTGGCGACGTCGTCACCCGGTTCGGCGACAAGCCGGTCAACGACTCGGACGACCTGGTCGGCGCGGTGCAGGCCGGCAAGGTCGGCGACCGGGTCGAGGTGCAGTTCAAGCGCAACGGTGTCGAGAAGTCGGCAACCGTGACGCTCGCCGAGACGTCCTGACCAGCTATCTGAACCTGCTTCCTCCCTCCGGCGGCGGGTGGCGGGGCCGAGGGGGTCGGCTCCGTCACCCGCCGCTTTTTCCGCCCGGACGGCGGTTCACCCGGATCGGGTGAACCGCCGTCACCCGTCTGCCCGGCAGGTTCGGAGGGCGAGTCTCGGCGACCGGAACCGGGGGTGGGGTGCCATGACCGAGGTGGTGGGTGTCCGCGACGACCAGCGCATCCAACGCGACGTCCTGGCCGAGTTGGCCTGGGACGCCCGGCTGCAACCGAACGAGATCGGCGTGACAGTCGACCAGGGTGTGGTCACCCTGACCGGATACGTGGACGGAACCGCTCGCGGTTGGGCCGCCACGCGATGCGCACAGCGGGTTCGCGGCGTACGGGCGGTGGCCGACGAGATGGAGGTGCGACTGCCCGGCACTCCGGGGCGTACCGACGCCGAGGTCGCCATCGCCGCCACCCGCGCGTTGGAGTGGGACAGCTTCGTGCCCGCCGAACGGCTGGACGTGACCGTGGCCAACGGCTGGCTGATGCTGCGCGGTGAGGTCGAGTTCGGGTGGCAGCGGCGGGCCGCCGAGGGCGAGGTGCGTCGACTCGACGGCGTACGGGGAATCACCAACCTGATCGAGATACGACCTGCGGCGCCACCGGCCGAACGGCTGCGGCGGGACGTCCAGCGGGCGCTGCTGCGCACGCTCGGCGGCGAGCGGGTGACCGTCGAGGTGGACGGCGACACGCTGGTCCTCGCCGGGGTGGTCCGTTCCTGGTGGGAACGCGACCAGGTCGAGCGGGTGGCGTGGTCCGCGCCCGGGGTGCGGGTGGTCCACGACCAACTCCTGGTGGGCGGGTGATCGTCCGCCATGTCCGGTTTACCCGGGACGCCACCGGGAAACCGCCGCCGACCGGCGGTGCAGCCGTACGGGGATCAGCCGCACCGGGGAGCAACGGGGAGGATTCGTGGCCGTGAACCACCCGCCTGCGGGCCGCCCCGAGGAGCGGTCGCTGCGCATCGCGATGGTGGTTCCGCCGTGGTTGTCCGTCCCGCCGCCCGGCTACGGCGGCCTTGAGCAGGTGGTCGCCGCCCTGGTGGACGCGCTCTGCGGGCAGGGGCACGCGGTGACCCTGTTCGGTGCCGGTGGTGGCCACGGCACGGCGGCCGACGGCTTCGTCTCCACCGTCGCCGAGGTCCAGTACGAGCGGCTCGGCGAGTCCCTGCCCGAGCTGGCACACCTGGCCCGGGTGAATCGGCTGATCACCGCGGCCGACTTCGACGTGATCCACGACCACACCACGATCGGTCCGCTGGTCGCCGGCCGCCGGGCCGTGCCGACGGTCGCGACGGTGCACGGGAACCCCGTGGGGGAGTACGGCGACGTGTTGAGCGACATCGACTCGGGCGTCGCCCTGGCGGCCATCTCGCACGCCCAGCGTCGGCTGAACCCGAACCTGCCCTGGGCCGGCACGGTGCAGAACGCGTTGGACATCCGCGGCTTCCCGCGCAAGCACACGCCCGGCGCGGGGCCGGTGCTGTGGCTGGCCCGGTTCAGCCCGGACAAGGGCCCGGACACCGCCATCCGGGCGTGCCGGGCGGCCGGGTTGCCCCTGCTGCTGGCCGGCAAGTGCAACGAGCCGGCCGAGCGCCGCTACTACGAGCAGGTCGTCGCGCCGATGGTCGACGACGATGTGACAGTCGTGCTCAACGCCGACCGCGCTACGACGCTGCGGATGCTCGTCGACGCCCGCTGCCTGATCATGCCGATCCAGTGGGACGAGCCGTTCGGCATGGTGATGCTGGAGGCGATGGCGACCGGCACACCGGTGGTCGCGCTCAACCGGGGGGCGGTGCCGGAGCTGGTTCGGCCGGGCCTGACCGGGCTCGTCGTCGAGCGGTCGGAGGAGCTACCCGGGGCGTTGCTCGCCGCTGAGCGACTCGACCCGGAGGACTGTGTGGCGCACGTCGCGCGGAACTTCTCGGTCGAGCGGATGGCGAGCGGCTACGCGGAGATTTATCGGCGCTTCGCCCTCGGCCGGCAGGACGTCCGTGCACCGGCCCGGGTGCCGGTGCGCTGACCCACCCGGGTCGGCGGGTCAGGCCCCGGTCGCGCCCAACTCGGCGATGGCGGCGTCCAGCCGAGAGGCGTACGCCGGACTGATGCCGCCCTCGCCGAGGCGGACGGTGACCTTCGCGCGCAGCCGGGCCACCGGCGGCGCCAGCTCTTCGCGGCCGGAGCTGACCGCCACGGTCAGGTTGCGCAGCTCGTTGCGGAGGTCGAGGGCCACGTCGTCGCGGATCTCCCCGGCGCTCAGCCCGGCGCCGATCAGCCCGTCGACCCGGTTCGCCACCTCGGTCAGGGTGCCCGGGTTCGAGGTGGGCGCGCCGGTCGTCGGCTTCCTCGACGGGGACGCGGTCGGCGGGGTCGGCGTGATCGGCGCGGACGACTCGGGGGCCGGCGGGTCGGTCGACGGGGTCGTCACCGGACCAGCGGAGGGTTGTGCCCGGCGGGCCGGCTGCTGTTCGGGCAGCAGGGCCACCCCGGCCAGCGTCGCCCCGACGGCCAGCACCAGCAGCAACACCAACCGCCGCCGGGACCAACCCGACCCGGTCGCCGGCCCGCCCGCGTCGGAAGCGTCATCCGCTCGCCGTGCGTCCGCCGCCGCTGAGGCGGGCGCCGGAACGCTGGCCGTC
>NZ_JAKKFF010000324.1 GCF_022229015.1 Micromonospora foliorum | reverse complement strand
CGCCGGCCGCGCTCCGGGTGCTGCCCGGGGCGCCGAGGGCGTGCGCTCCGCGAGTCGTCCGGCCGCCGCTCGGCGTACCGCCGCCGGTGGTGCCGTGAAGCGGCTCGCCGCACCCCACCCCCGTCGCTTCACCGGTCGGGCCACCGTGTTGTTCGCGGTCCTGATCGCGCTCGCGCTGGCCTACACCTACCCGGTCCGGGTCTACCTGGACCAGCAGGCCGACATCGAGCGGATGGAGGCCGCCCAGGCGGTGCAGGAGCAGGAGATCGCGAAGCTCGCCGCCGAGGCCGCCAACTGGAAAGACCCTGAGTACATCAAGACGCAGGCCCGGGAACGGTTCTTCATGGGCCGGCCGGGCGAGAAGATGATGGTGGTGCTGCACGACCGGGAGGGCGCCGCCCGGGACGCCGGGAAGTCGGCCGGTTCGGCCGCCCCGGCGGGGCCATCCACCTGGTACGACACGCTCTGGTCGAGCGTGCGGGCGGCGGACAGCCAGCAGCCGGGCAAGTGACCCACCGATCAGCGCACCAGGAGATACCGTGACTGTCGTACCACCGTCGGAGCCGGCGGCGGATTCCGTACCCCTGCCGCAGCGCGAGCCGGCCACCGAGGCCGACCTGGCCGCGGTGGCCGCGCAGCTCGGCCGCACGCCCCGGGGCACCCGGGCGGTGGCCCACCGTTGCCCGTGCGGCCTTCCGGACGTGGTGGAGACGACCCCCCGCCTCGCCGATGGCACACCGTTCCCGACCCTCTACTACCTGACCTGCCCCCGGGCCACGGCGGCGTGCAGCCGACTGGAGTCGGCGGGGCTGATGAAGGAGATGGCGGACCGGCTGACGACGGACCCGGAGTTGGCCGCCCACTACCGCGCGGCGCACGAGGACTACCTCACCCGTCGGGAGGCGATCGGCGAGGTGCCGGAGATCGCCGGCATCTCGGCCGGCGGGATGCCGGGCCGGGTCAAGTGCCTGCACGTGCACCTGGGCCACGCGCTGGGCGCCGGCCCCGGGGTGAACCCGTTCGGCGACGAGACGTTGGAGCTGGTCGAGCCCTGGTGGTCGGCGGGGCCGTGCGTGGACGTGCCGGCGGGCGAATGAGCGGGCAGGCCGGGTCCGAGGCACCCGAGAGTCAGATCCTCGTCCGGCGGGCCCGCACCGGGGATGTGCGGGGCATCCGACGACTCGTCGACACCTACACCGACGACCGGCGGCTGCTCAACAAGGCCACCGTCACCCTCTTCGAGGACGTGCAGGAGTTCCGGGTCGCGGTCCGGGCCGAGGACGACATGGTGGTGGGCTGCGGAGCACTGCACGTCATGTGGGAGGACCTGGCCGAGATCCGCACGGTGGCCGTGGACCCGTCCTGCCGGGGCCGGCGCATCGGTCACCGGCTGGTCGGTGAGCTGATCGACGCGGCCCGGGAGTTGGGCGTGGCGCGGATCTTCGCACTCACCTTCGAGACCCGGTTCTTCGGCTCGTTCGGCTTCCGCGAGATCGACGGCGCTCCGGTGCCGCAGCCGGTCTACGAGCAGCTGCTGCGCTCGTACGACGAGGGTGTCGCGCAGTTCCTGGACCTGGAGCGGGTCAAGCCGAACACGCTGGGCAACACCCGGATGCTGCTGCGCCTGTGATCAGGCCTTGCGGGGGTGCGCGGCTCAGCCCTTGCGGGGGTGCGCGGCGAAGAACTCCCACATCAGGTCGGTGGCGGACAGCCCCGCGGCGGACGCGGCGAGTTGGCCGGCTGTCGCTCCCGGCCAACTGTGGCCCATGTCGGCGATCGTGTAGGCGCTGACCTCGCTGCCGTCCGCGCAGCCCGCCACCGTGTGCGTCACCCCCGGCACCCCGGACGCCCTGGGGCTCGGCCGGCAGGTGAGCCGCTGCTGCCAGGTCCGGATGCCGGTCTGGAAGGTCGAGGCGTAGCGGTCCTGGCCGCCGATGAAGGTGATCACGGAGACCGGGCTCTTCGGCACGTAACTGTCGGCCGTGGTCAGCTTTCCGCCGTAACCACCGCTGACCACCCCGATCGCGGCGAACCGGCCCGTGCTCTCCACCGCCGCCCGGAAGCTCATGTCGCCGCCGTTCGAGATGCCGGTGAGGAACACCCGCTTCGGGTCCGCGTGCCAGGTCCGCACCAAATGGTCGGTGAGGGCGTTGAGGAAGCCGACGTCGTCCGCGCTGCCGCAGCAGACCAGCGCGTTGAAACCGCCGCCCTGCCCGTCGGGGTAGGCGACCAGGGCGTTGTCCCTGTCGGCCCTGGCGTCCAGGCCCGCCAACTCCCGCATCGAGGATCCGGTGCCGGGATAGAAGTGCAGCGCGATGACCAGCGCGGAGGGCTTGGCCGGGTCGTACCCCGGTGGTGCGTGCAGCAGGTAGGTGCGGTCGAGCCCGTCGTGTTGCAGGGTGAGCTGGTGGTCGCCGGCCGCTGGCCGTTCGCTCGACGCGGACGGCGTCACTGGCGGGGCCGACGAGGGCTGCCCCCGCTCACCACAAGCCGCGGCCACGACGATGAGGCAGAGCCCCGTTAACACTGCCACCGTTCGCCGCACGCCGGTCACCCCCCGTCGACCCCGCCATCCACATTGGAGATCAACCGACCTCGGATCAACCCTTTCGGTCCTGGGCGAAGGCAGGCAGGCTGTTGTCATGCTTCGCCTCCAGCTCGGGTCGGCCGACCTGTGCCGGGTGCGGTTCGCCGATCGGCTCCATCCGGTCGGGATCTCGCTGCTGGCCGGTCAGTGGCTGCGCGATCCCACGGTCGCGGCGATGGCGCCGACGCTGGCCGAGCGGGCGGCGGCGGCCGAGGGCACGGCTGCCGCCCAGGCAGCCACCGCGGTCCTGCGGCACCTGCTGCCCGACCGGGGGCGTCTGCCGGACTTCGTCACTCCCTTCGACGGCCTGGAGTCGGTGGAGGCCGGTCTGGAGGCGATTCGGGCCACCCCGGCACGGCGAATCCGCGCCGAGGTCACCCTGGCGTACGCGGACACGCCGGCCAGCCCGCTGCGGCGGCGGTTCGCGGCGGCCGACCCGGAGGTGCTGGACCTGTTCGGTGGGGCCGTGCGGACCTGGTTCGCCGCGGTCCTCGAACCGCACTGGGCCGAGCTGGCGTCCGCGTACCGTCAGCAGGTGACGTCTGCCAGCCAGCGGCTGGCGCAGCATGGCCTGGCCACCCTCTTCGCCGGTCTGCACCCGGGGATCCGGTGGCGGGAGCCGGTGCTGGAGGTGCGGACGTGGTGGGACGCTGATCTCCCCGGGACCGGCCACGGGCTCATCCTGTTGCCCTCCCCGTTGGCCGGGCCGCGCCCCCGGGTGCTGGTCGAGCAGGGTCACCCGATCCTGCTCGTCTACCCGGTGGTCATGCCCACGCGCGGGGCCTCCGCCGCCGACGACTCCCTCGGTCGGCTGCTCGGCGTCACCCGGGCGCTGGTGCTGCGCCGACTGGCGGCCGACGGAGGTTTGACCACCACCGTGTTGTCCCGGGCGGTCGGGATCAGTCTCTCCTCGGCCTCGGAGCACGCCCGCGCGCTGCGGACCGCCGGTCTGGTGGCCAGCGAGCGGGAGGGCGGGGCCGTCCGACATCACCTGACCGCGCTCGGGGCGGGGTTGTTGCGGGGCCCGTCGGACGACCCGGGCGAGTCGGGGCCCACGGCCGGCCAAGCCGCCGGGTGGCCGCCCGTCCTGCCGTAAGGTTGCTGCCGTGACGACGCGTGTGGCGGCTATCGACTGCGGGACCAACTCGATCCGACTGCTGGTGGCCGACCTGCCCGACGCCTCGGCCGGGCCGCAGGCCCCGCTTGTCGACCTGACCCGGCGAATGGAGATCGTCCGGCTGGGGCAGGGCGTGGACCGCACCGGCCGGCTGGCGCCGGAGGCGATCGAGCGGACCCGGGTGGCGTTGGCGTCGTACGCCGCCGACATCGAGAAGCTGGGTGCCCAGCGGGTGCGGATGTGCGCCACCTCGGCCTCCCGCGACGCCGAAAACGCTGCCGACTTCACCGAGATGGTGCGGGCCACCCTCGGTGTCGCGCCCGAGGTGGTCAGCGGCGACGAGGAGGCCCGGCTGTCGTTCACCGGCGCCGTGCGCGGGCTGCCCGCCGACGCGAAGGAGCCGTTCCTGGTCGTCGACATCGGTGGTGGCTCCACCGAGTTCGTGGTCGGTGACCGGGCCGCCGGGGTGCGCTCGGCGATCTCGGTGGACATCGGCTGCGTCCGGATGACCGAGCGGCACCTGCCCGGCGACCCACCGAACCCCGAGCAGGTCGCGGCGGCGCAGGCCGACATCGCGGCGGTGGTGGACCGGGCGCTCGCCGTGGTGCCCGGTCGCGAGGCGGCCACCCTGGTCGGCCTCGCCGGGTCGGTCACCACCGTGGTCGCCCTCGCTCAGGGCCTGCGGGAGTACGACCCGGAGCGCATCCACCACGCCCGGGTGTCGTACGAGGAGGTCGCCCGGGTGACCGCCGAGCTGCTGGGTCAGACCCGTGCGCAGCGGTTGGCGAACCCGGTGATGCACCCGGGCCGGGCCGACGTGATCGGCGCGGGCGCGCTGGTGCTTCGCGTGATCATGGAGCGGGCCGGAATGCCGTCGGTGATCGCCTCGGAGCACGACATCCTCGACGGCATCGCCTGGAGCGTCCAGTAAGCCACAGTGCGCTCGGAGCTTGATCAACTCGCCTTCATTGAAGTCGCGGTGTCCGGGCAGCGTGGATGCCCCGACTTCCTGAAAACCGAGTCGATCAGCGTCCCCGGTGCCTGACTTGCCGGGCGTGTCGAGCGGATGCGTTGACGCTACTTCGCATTACGCACTAGTGTGCAATGCGTGGACACCACACAGTTGCTGAAGGGCGTGCTCGATCTGGCCGTCCTGGCCGTGCTCCGAGAGGAGGACGGTTACGGTTACGACATCCTGCGCCGGCTTCGCGAGGCCGGTCTGGAGGAGGTCGGCGACGCCTCGGTCTACGGGACGCTGCGCCGCCTCTTCGCCGCCGGCCTGCTCACCACCTACGTCGTGCCGAGCGAATCCGGGCCGCACCGCAAGTACTACTCGCTCAACGCCGCCGGGCGTGACCAGCTCACCCGCTCCGGCAAGCTCTGGCGCTCGTTTGCCACCACAATGGACAGTCTGCTCGACGATCGGGGGGTGGCGGCATGACCGTCGCGGAGCAGGAGATCATCGACTATGTGGCGCGGGTCCGGGCCGCTCTGGCCGACCTGCCGTCGGGGCAGCGCGACGAGCTGACCGAGGATCTCGCCGACCACCTCACCGAGGTCGCCGCCGAGTCCGAGGGCACCCTGGTCGAGCGGTTGGGTGAGCCCGAGACGTATGCCGCCGAACTGCGCGCCGCCGCCGGGGCCGCGCCGGGCAGCGGGCGCAACCTGGACCAGCGGGTGGCGAGCGCGATGGCCCGGGTCCGCGGCCGGCTGCGCGCCATGGACACCCGTCTCGGCCCACCCCTGGGGTACGCGACGGCCAGCGACTTCCTCCAGTTGCTGCGCCCCGGCTGGTGGGTGCTCCGGGGCTATCTGGCGGCGATGCTGGTCACGGTGATCAGCACCGGCGGCAGCTTCGGGTTGCTGCCGCGGTTCGGCGGTGAGTTGCTCGCCGGCATGATCATGCTGGTCGGCTTCGTGCTCGCCTCCATCTGGATCGGCCGCCGCTCCGGGCGGTTGACCCGTTGGCCGCGCTCGGCGGTGCAGGTCGGCAGCGTGGTGCTGGTGGTCTTCGCGTTCGCCGCGTTGATGCAGGCCGAGGACCGGATGCGCTACGGCGACTACGGCTACGACCAGACCTCGGTCGACAGCCAGTACGACCGTGTCCGGGACGTCTTCGTCTACGACAGCGAGGGCCGCCTGGTGGAGAACGCCCGGCTCTTCGACCAGAACGGCAACCCGATCCGGCTCGGCTACCCGGACTGCGCGGAAGACGCCTATGGCAAGCCGACGCTGCGGGCGTACCCGTACTGCCCGGATCAGGCGCCCTTCGTGCCCCGCGCCCCGGGCGCGCCCCTCCCACCCGGGTCACCGACAAGCACCCCGGACCCGACCAGCACGCCGGACCCGAGCGGTACGCCGGATCCGACCGGTACACCCGGGCCGACCGGAACGCCGCTGCCGGCCGGTACGGCCACCGGCCAGCCGCCGAGCGAGACACCAACCCCCACCCCGACCCGCTGAGCCGCGGTGTGAACTGGATCATGTAGGTGAAGCTGGGAAATAGCTGAACGGACGAGGCGAGCGGGACGGCACCGGAAATCAATGATCGTTACGGTGTCGTCTGCTCATCAACCCCTCGGAAGGAACCCCCGTGTCAGAGCAGGTCGCACCGCCCCCCGCGCCCGACGCCGCAACCCCTGAGCCGGCCGTCGAGACGCCGCAAGCGGCCGCGCCGCAACCTGCCGCTCAGCAGCAGTCGGCCGCGCCGCAGCCGGCTGCCGAGACGCCGCAGGCCGCCGAGCCGAAGGCGGAGAAGTCCGGTGCGAAGAAGGCCCTCGGCATCGTCGGTGCGGTCCTCGCGGTCGTCGTCATCGCCGGCCTGAAGTTCGGCGTCGCCTCGGCGATCGGCAACTACTTCAACAAGGACGAGACCGCGGACGCCAAGGCCGGCGACTGCATCGCCGAGCTGCCCGAGGTCACCGGCACCGAGCAGGAGGAGGTCGACGGCGCCAAGGTCGTCGAGTGCACCTCCACCGACGCGGCGTACAACGTGGTCGGTCGGGTGAACGGCCAGAGCGAGGCTCAGGCGAAGGCCGACACCACCTGCACCCAGTACTTCAAGGAGGGCGAGGAGGGGTACATCTTCTCCAGCATCGAGCCGGGCAAGACCGGCTACGTGCTCTGCCTGACCAAGAAGGTCTGACCACAGCGGTAGATCGGTGTCGACGGCGGCGGGAGTGGACCCCGCCGCCGTCGGCGTACCCGCAGTCACCGGGCGGCGAACAGGAGGTGAATGCCACTGTTCCGGCGTCTTCCCGACGGCCCCGCGGCGTGGCAGGCTACCGGCACGTAGGACCACTGGGCGACCAGCCAACGATGACTGACCGCTAGGAGGACGGCCCATGGGCGAAATGGTGAGCTACCGCAGCAACGGGGGAACGAGCGAGGGGTATCTCGCGATACCCGCCAGCGGCACGGCCAGCCCCGCCGTCATCGTCATCCAGGAATGGTGGGGCCTGGTCCCGCACATCCGGTCGGTGGCGGACCGGTTCGCCGAGGCCGGTTTCGTGGCCCTCGCCCCGGACTTCTACCACGGTGAGACGACCAGCGAGCCGGACGAGGCACAGCGGCTCCTGCTGGCGATGCGGATGGACGAGGCCGCGAAGGACATCGCCGGGGCGGCCGACTATCTCGCCGGGCGGCCCGAGGTCACCGGTAAGGTCGGTGCCGTGGGCTTCTGCGCCGGTGGCAGCCTGGCCCTCTGGTCGGCCACCATCTCCGAGCGGATCGTCGCCACCGCCGGGTTCTATCCGGTGCTGCCGTGGGAGTCGATGCGCCCCGACTGGGCCGACTACGCCGGCAAGGCAGCGGTCATCCACTGCTCCGAAGAGGACGGCACCTCCACCGACGAGGGCGTACAGACCGCTCGTCGAGCCATCGAGGAGGCCGGCGGCGACTGCCACCTCTACGACTACCCGGGCACCTCGCACGCCTTCTTCAACGACGACCGGCCGGAGGCGTTCGACCAGCGCGCCGCCGCCAGCGCGTGGGCCCGCACCCTGGAACTCTTCCGGGCCAAGCTTGGCTGAGACCCGTACCCCCGAACAGGTGGTCGCCCGCGCAGCGCGGGCGACCGACCTGGCCGACCTCGACGCGGCGGTGAGCGACTGTTTCGCCTGCCCACGGCTGGTCGAGTGGCGGGAGGAGGTGGCCCGCACCCGCCGGGCCGCCTTCCGGGACCAGGAGTACTGGGGTCGGCCGGTGCCGGGCTTCGGCACCGGTGACGCGCGGATCGCCATCCTCGGGCTGGCACCCGCCGCACACGGTGGCAACCGCACCGGCCGGATCTTCACCGGTGACCGGTCGGGTGACGTGCTGTTCGCCGCGCTGCACCGGGCCGGGCTGGCCAACCAGCCGACAAGCGTCGCCGCCGACGACGGGCTCACCCTGCGCGACCTGCGGATCTTCTCGGCCGTCCGGTGTGCGCCTCCGGACAACAAACCGACCCCGGCGGAACGGGACACCTGCGCGCCCTGGCTGCACCGCGAGGTCGCGCTGATCCGGCCCACGCTGCGGGTCGTGGTCGCGCTGGGCGCGTTCGCCTGGGCCGCGTGGTGGCCGGTGCTCCGTGCGGTGTACGGGCAGCGCCCGCCCAGCCCGCGACCGGCGTTCGGTCATGGGGCACACTGGTCCGGCACGAACGCTCCGGACTTGCTGGGCTGCTACCACGTCAGTCAGCAGAACACCTTCACCGGGCGGTTGACACCAGGGATGTTGGACGACGTCTTCGGCCAGGCCAAACAGCTGGCCGGAGTGGACTGAGACGACGCGTGGGGTGGTGGCGATGACAGACGGAACACGCCCGCCCACGCCGGCACCGTCCGCCGAGCCGGGTGTGCTGCCCCCGGTGCTCGGCCTGCTCCGCCGGTGGTGGCCGGTCGCCGCGGTCGCCGCCCTGCTCGCCGGTGCCGCGCTGGCGTCCGCCCACTCGTCGATCGGGGCCAGTCGGATCCCGCCGGCGGCCGACAACGTTCCGTGGGTCCCCGAATACCCGACCGTCGAGCCGTCACCGTCCATCCCGATCGAGCCACGCGACGCCGGCGAGGCCACCCAGGCGCACATCCCGCAGTGGGTCGGCACGGTGGCGGTGGTCCTGCTCGGGCTGGCCATCCTCGCCGCGCTCGGCTACCTCTGCTGGGTGCTGATCCGGGGCGCGCTGCGCCGCACCACCCGGGCACTACCGGCGCAGCGGGCCCGCCGCACCGCCGAGGGCACCGCCCGCGAGGTGGTCGCCGCCCTCGACGCCGGCCTGGTGGAACTCGACGACCAGGACACCGACCCCCGGGTGGCGGTGATCGCCTGCTGGGTGCGCCTGGAGGAGACCGCCGCCGCGGCCGGTGTGCCGAGGCTCGCCGGGGACACCCCCACCGACCTGGTCAGCCGGTTATTGCAGGGTGATCCGGCGGCGGGTGTGCCAGCCATCGCCAGCACCGACGTGCTGGCGGAGTTCGCGCACGTCTACCGGGAGGCCCGGTACGCCACCCACCCGGTCGACGAACGCACCCGGGACCAGGCCCGTGCCGCGCTCGGCCGGCTGCGCGGAGAACTCACGGCGGTCGTGGCCCTGTGAGCGCGAGGAGTGAGCCGGGTTTGCGAGCCCCGCAGTCGCGAACCGAAGGCGGCCCTGTGAGCGCGAGGAGTGAGCCGGGTTTGCGAGCCCCGCAGTCGCGAACCAGAGGTGGCAGCGCATGAGCAGCACCAGCATCGACGACCTGCTCGCGTTCGAGGAGGAGGCGGCGCCGGTCGGTCCGCAGTCACGCGACTCCCGGTGGCGTCCGGTGCTGCGCTCGCTCGCGTGGGCCGCCGCGCTGGTCGCCGTCCTGCTCGTCGGCCTCCGCGCGGTGGGCCTCCAGGTCTCGCTGCCCGTACTGATCGCCGGGGTGCTCGCCGTGCTGGCGGTCCGCCGGGTCACCGCCCTGCTCGCGCCGCCGCCCCCGCCGCCCGGCGGTAGTCGGGTCGGCGGGGGCGAGGAGGACGGCAGCTACAACTGGGGTGCCCGGGACGCGCTGCGTAGCGCGATCAACCGGTGGGAATGGCCCCTGGACTGGTCCGCCACCCGACCCGAACGGTTCAGCGGCACGGTCCTGCCCCGGATCGGTGAGCTGGCCGACGAGCGGATGCGTCTGAAACACGGCGTCACCCGTGAGTCGGATCCTGCCCGCGCTCGCGCCCTGCTGGGTGAGCGCCTGTGGACGTTCCTGGAGACCCCGCCTCGCCGCACCCCGTCGCCGCGCGACCTCGCGGTGATCGTCGCCGAACTGGAGAGCATATGAACGACGTGGACCGGAGCATTGCCCCCGCCGAGGTCGGGCACCTGGCTCGGGCGGTCCTGGACGCGGTCGGCACCGTCGTGGTCGGCAAACGGGACGCGTTGGAGTTGGTCCTCGCCGGCATCCTCGCGGGCGGGCACGTGCTTCTGGAGGACCTGCCGGGGCTCGGTAAGACGCTCACCGCCCGCTCGTTCGCCCAGGCCCTCGGGTTGGACTTCCGCCGGTTGCAGTTCACCCCCGACCTGCTCCCCGCCGACGTCACCGGCTCCTTCCTCTACGACCAGCGCAACGGCGACTTCACCTTCCGGGCCGGCCCGGTCTTCACCAACCTGCTCCTCGCCGACGAGATCAACCGGACGCCGCCGAAGACCCAGTCGGCGC